>JAUIAG010000005.1 GCA_030425355.1 Verrucomicrobiia bacterium | reverse complement strand
ATGGGAGAAAGAGGAGAATAACTACGGTGGAGGCAATAACGAACGGCAGGCCTACCGCACCGATCAGAAATACTGCTTCGTGAAGGACGGTTGCCTGAATATCGCCGTGTATCGCGACCCGCATACCACCAGTGACGGCAAAACGCAGCCATACTCATCTGCGCGGATCAGGACACAAAAGCGCGGAGACTGGAAGTATGGCCGCTTTGAGGTCAGGGCGAGGATGCCTGATGGCCAGGGCATCTGGCCTGCCATCTGGATGCTGCCCACTGAATCCAAATACGGGACCTGGGCTGCCGGAGGCGAGATAGACATACTCGAATCGAGGGGCAGCGCTGTGGAGGAAACGACCGGGGCACTGCATTTTGGCGGACGATGGCCCGACAACACCTATCTGGCCCATGCATATTCATTCCCCGACATGAACGCAGCTGCCGGATTCCACACGTATCTTCTCGAATGGAGTGCCGACGAAATCAAGTGGTATGTGGATGGGACACTGTGCCGGACGCGCACAAAGGATGAATGGTATTCCGAGTCCGCGAAGGACAATCCACGCGCGCCCTTTGACCAGCCATTTCACATGATTATCAACGTTGCCGTCGATGGGCGTTTTTTCGAAAAGACGGACCAGAAAGCCGACCTTCTGCCGACGGATGCGTTTCCTCAAACATTGCAGGTGGATTACGTCCGCGTCTACCAGTGGGCGGACTGAGGACATTCTGAACAATCATTGTGAATCAGGCAGGAGTCCAGCGGCAGATCGATGGGCCGCCACTGCCGGGATGGAACGGGATAATTCAGTTTCAGCTTTGCAGCCGGGGTGAACAGATGGATAGACTGACTGAAGGAAACGCATTTTGGCAAAACCTCTGATCATCAACCTTCCCGACGGAAAGACCATGCCGATTCTTTACGAGGATCGCTCGGCCATGGCGGTCGACAAGCCGCCCGGATGGGTGGTTTCCGCCGAATGGCAGACCAATCCCGAGAACAACCTGCAGCTTTTTCTTCAGGCGTCCATATTCAACAGGGATTTCTGGGCCAAGTCGCGGAACCTTAAATTTCTTCGATTCATCCACAGGCTCGACTCCATGACCAGCGGTGTTCTGCTGCTGGCCAAGTCCCAGGGGGCGATTGCGCCATTGAGCCGGCTTTTTGAGTCGGGGGAAACCGTCAAGGAATACCTCGCCGTGGTTGAGGGAGTTCCCAAACGGGACACCTGGGTTGTCGAAGTCAACATGGACCGCGATCCCGATAACCAGAGGTTGTGGGCGGTGACCCGGTCCAGCGAAGGCAAGGCCTCGTGCACCGAGTTTCGCGTCCTTCATGTGGATGGCAGCCGGGCTGTGATTCATGCCCGGCCATTCACCGGCCGCACCCACCAGATCCGTGTCCATCTTGCTCATTCAGGACTCCCCATCCAGGGAGATGTCCTCTACAACCCCAGGCTGAGTAAAAAACAGGGGAAGTTCCGGAGTGGTGACAAGCCGGGCGCACTCGGGCTTCGGGCCATCCGCCTCGCCTACCGAAACCCTTTTGAGAAAAAGATGGTCAGAATACAGGCTTCGGTGGCCGGGTTCCTCGGCTCACATGACATGCCTGGAAATCTGGAGATCCCCCGCTGGGACAGAAATACGTCCTCCGGCCATGGTCCATGATATTCGTTGATCCCCTCTCTTCCACCAGCGTCGCGGCCATTGTGAACATGAATTGACACATTCATGCTCCATCTGTGATATTTCACTGATCCACCACAACTGAGAAGCCTGTTACCCCGGGGACTGTGTTTTCCACCTCAGGGGACGTGCGACGCTCGAATGGCTGCTGCTGAACGGGCATGGATTATGATGAACAACAACGGAGCATTGGGGTTTGGAACCGCCGCCACGGGAACGCATGTAATTGACAGATCCGGCGTGAATTCCCGTGCCTCCGGCCTGAAGAGAATCCTGCTGGTCATTCTGACAGCACAGGCTGTGTCTTTGCAGGCTGATGATGTGAATGCGCCGGCAGCCACAAACAGCTTTTTTGAATCAAGGATCCGGCCTCTGCTTGCGGAGAACTGCCACGAATGCCATGGCCGGGACAAATCGAAGGGCGGACTTCGGCTTGATACGCGGACCGGTTTTCTGGCCGGGGGCAGCTCCGGGCCGCTTGTGGACCATTCCAACCCGCGTCAGTCACTGATTCTCAGGGCCATCCGCGGCGATGATCCGGACTTTCACATGCCCCCTTCACCGGGGCGCAAACTCACCGCTGCGGAGGTGGTCGATGTGGAGAAATGGGTGGTTGCCGGCGACAGCCCCGTATGGCCGGTGTATGCTGATGAAGCCGTCCGTGAAGGAGAGACGGGCGATGACTTTTCGGTTGAGGAGCGGTCGTGGTGGGCTATTCAACCGGTGCAATCACCGGACATTCCCTCATTGGCGGCCGGGCTCACGGCCCGGAATCCGGTCGATCACTTTATTCATGAAAAGCTTCGGGCGGCGGGTTTGCGGATGGCTCCAGAGGCCTCCCGCGGGGAACTGTTGAGAAGAGCCAGCTACGATCTGACCGGTCTGCCGCCGTCCGTGGAAATGCTGAACCGGTTCATGGCTGACACCCGCCCGGATGCCTGGGAACGCGTGGTTGATGAGCTGCTTGACAGCCCGGCCTATGGCGAGCGATGGGGACAGCACTGGCTGGACGTCACCCGCTGGGCAGAATCGGATGGATACCGTGCGGATGACTTCCGCCCCCATGCATGGCCCTACCGGGATTATGTCATTCGGTCGTTCAATGAGGACAAGTCCTACAGGCAGTTTATTCGGGAACATGTTGCCGGTGACGAACTGGCCCCCGATGACCCTGATTCCTTCATCGGTGCCGCCTTTCTTCGCAACGGGATTTACGAATGGAATCAACGGGAAGTGCGCATGCACTGGGATCTTATTGTGACGGAGGTCACCGATCTCACCGCGGAGGTTTTCATGGGTCTGGGTCTTCGCTGTGCACGGTGTCATGACCACAAGTTCGATCCGATACGTCAGGAGGACTATTTCCGGTTCAAGGCGCTGCTGGCGCCCATCCGCTGGAATCACCGGAAGCCGCTGGCCACTCCCGAACAGATTGAAGAACACCGGGTCGCACAGAAACGATGGGAACAGGAAACAGCCGGACTGCGTGCCAGGATTGACGCCATTCTCGAACCACGGATAAGGAAAAAGGAACATGCCGCCCTGATCATGTTCCCGGAGGACATTCAGGCGATGTTTGCCAAAACCCCGGAACAGCGCAGTCCGTATGAGCAGCAGCTGGTGGAGCTCGCATCCTTCCAGCTCGAAAGGGAACGCCGGGTTTTCAAGCCGGATTCCATCAAGGGCGAGGACGGTGAAAAGCTCGGCAAGCTCATGAAGGAACTGGCACAGTTTGATCATCTCAAACCGGAACCTCTGCCACCGGCTCACATTGCGGTTGATGTCGGCCCTGAAGCCCCATCAGTGTTCATGGAAACCCGTTCAGGGAAAAGAGAAGTACCGCCCGGTTTTCTTTCCATCCTCGATCCATCACCACTCGGGGACCACGATTTCCCCGGAGTCCCGGGCGGGTCCAGTGGTCGCCGCACGCGACTGGCGGAATGGCTTGCCAATGACTCCAACCCACTCACTGCCAGAGTGTATGTCAACAGGATCTGGCAGAATCATTTCGGCCGCGGACTGGCCCCCAACCCCAATGACTTCGGAACACTGGGAGGCCCTCCCTCACATCCGGAACTGCTGGACTGGATCACATCGCAGTTTTTGCAGAGCGGGTGGAAAACCAAACCAATCCATCGAATCATCATGACCTCGGCGGCGTACCGGCAAACCGCAAGGCCGTCACCGGAACATGTGGCTGCCTCAAGGCAGGTTGATCCGGCGAACAGTCTGCTCTGGCGTTTCAGTCCGGCACGGCTCTCCGCCGAACAGGTGAGAGACGGGATGCTGGCTGTCAGCGGCGAGCTGGATCCGATGGCAGGTGGGCCATCAGTCAGCCACGACACCCCGCGACGGTCCATCTACGTCCGCAAGAAACGCAATACCCCGGTGCCGATGTTCAGGGAATTTGATGCACCGGACGGATTCGACAGCATCCCTCAAAGAACCAGCACAACCACCCCGGCACAGGCCCTGCTGATCCTGAACGATGAGTGGCCGATAGCGAGGGCTCAGGCACTCGCCCAAAGGTTGATGCCGATGGTGCAGGCTGATCCTGAAGCCGGAATCTCATGGCTTGTCCAGGCCGCATGGAGCCGGAATCCACGGCCGGATGAATTGCGCCTGATGGACAGCTTCCTTGGTGACGGCCCGACGGATGCTCCCGTCAGCGAAGAGTCCCTCACTGACCTGTGTCACATGATCCTGACCTCCAACGAATTCCTCTACCTCCACTGAAATGAACACCCCTGCTCAATCCACGCCCCACTTTGAATCTTTCAGAACCCGCCGGGAATTTCTGAGGCAGGGCGGCTTCGGATTCGGAGCACTGGCATTGGCCGCACTGACCGGCCAACGGGCATGGCTCCCCGCAGACGGATCTCCCCTGCCCCGGCTGCCACACCGCCCGGGACAGGCACGGAATGTCATTTTTCTGTTCATGGAAGGCGGCCCAAGCCACATCGACCTGTTTGATCCCAAACCGCTGCTGAATAAACTGGCCGGTCAGCCCCTCCCCGATTCATTCGAAAAACCGGTGACCGCGATGGGAGAAGTGAACTCTCCATTACTGGAGTGCCGGCGCACATGGAAGCAGCATGGCCAGGGCGGCTTATGGATATCGGACTGGCTCCCGCATACCTCAAAGCTGGCCGATGAACTGTGTGTGATCCGCTCGTGTGTCTCGGACGGAATCAACCACGCCGGTGGTGTGTGCCAGATGAATACCGGATCAGTCTTTGGCGGGAGACCGTCGCTCGGAGCATGGGTCTCATACGGACTCGCCACCGAAAACGCCGGCCTTCCCGGATTTGTGGTCATCAAGGACAACTCGGGCATGGTGGTCAATGGTGTCCGCAACTGGGGATCAGGATTTCTGCCATCCACCTATCAGGGATCGCTTCTGGGTGATGCCTCGGAACCGATTCCGAACCTCAATAACCCGAAGGGCGTCTCCAGCCACCGGCAGACACGGAAGCTCGAACTGCTGAATTCGCTCAACAGACTTCACCTTGAGGGCCGCTCCGATAATTCCGATCTTGAGGCGCGGATACGCAGCTACGAGCTGGCTTTCCGCATGCAGGATCATGCCCCGGAAGCCGTGGACCTATCCTCTGAGCCCCACTACATCCACGAACTCTATGGAACTGAAGGCAGGGATACCGGCACTTTTGCCAGGAATTGTATCCTCGCCCGGCGCCTGGTCGAAAGGGGTGTCCGCTTTGTGCAGCTTTACCATGGCACCGGAAGCCGGTGGGACAGCCATGCCGGAATCGAAGTCAACCACGGCCGCCAATGCCGGCAGATGGATCAGCCGGTTGCCGCCCTCCTCACCGACCTCAAACAACGGGGGCTGCTCGATGATACTCTCGTCATTTGGGGCGGCGAATTCGGACGGACGCCCATGTCGGAAAAAGGAGACGGACGGGACCACAACCCCACCGGATTCTCCATCTGGATGGCCGGGGCCGGTGTTCCCGGCGGCACCAGCATCGGCGAAACCGATGAGCTGGGACTCTTTGCCACCCGGGACAAAGCCCACGTTCATGATATCCATGCCACCATTCTTCAGATGCTTGGTGTGGACCACACTGACCTGACATACCCGCACAAGGGCAGGCCTGAACGGATCGACCTCAATGAGGGTCACCCGATTCCGCAGTTAATTACCGGGGCGGTCTGAAGGGAGGTCTTATCATGGCTTTCCACATCCCTCCAGCGCTGTGTTGACTCATTCCCCCGCGAGAGGAGTGTCCGGGCATGCCTGCTGAAAATGAAAAACCCCCGGTGTTTCGGGCCGGGGGCGATTTCGGAAAATGAATGATGAGAGGAGGTTTTCAGCGCCGGACGCGCCCGGCGCGACGCCGGAGGACGATACCTGTGATCAACGCGCCCGCAAGCAGAACCGACCATGTCCACAGGGCGTGGTCAGGGTGAGTGAAAAAGTGGAAAGGGTTAAGGTCTTCATTGGGTCCGGCGCTTTCAGCGTGACCGGGGTGCGCCATGAGACTCTGGACGGAAGCGATGGCGGCCACCAGGAAGGCCATTGTTTGTGCTTTTTTCAGTGCAAACATATAAAAATCAAACTCTTGAAGGCAGTGTATCCATCACTGAGCCAGTGAAGCAAGGTTCTTGATATTGGATTCCATGACGGAAAGAAAATCGGCACCGGAAGAGGGCTTGTCACCGCATGGCGAGAAGACGACAGATTTGACGCCGAGCTCATCCAGTTTGGCGACATTGGAGTCGCTGGGCTTCCCTTCCCACAGCATGGCCACTGCCTTGCGGTTCTCAAGGTCTCCGGCGAGGTGAGTCCATTCCGACTCCCCGGGGTCGGATCCCGGTTCCCAGTGAAGTTCGAGGATATCGAGGTCATAGCCTCCGGCGAGGTATTGATATACCGGATGCGAGCCGAGGAGGGGTTTGCCCTGAAGTCCGGCCGCCGTTTCCGACAGTTGCTCATCAAGGGATGCCAGACGTGCATCCATCTGTTCGTAGGCGGTTTTCAGAGCTTCGGTATCTCCGGGGAGAATTCCGGCAAGGGCCTTGTGGACAGAAGCCAGCTGCTCGCGGGCGAGGCCTAGATCCAGCCATGTGGTGAAGGCAGTGCCGGCATGAGAATGGTCCCCTTCGGGACCGTGGCTGTGGACCACGGCATCCTCCACCTCAATCCAGCGGTCACTGAACGCGGAGGCGGTGAGAACCAGGCGCGATTCAGGCAGGGTCACCCCACCCCGCCACTGCTCGTAAGTGGCTCCATTCAGGAGAATCAGCGAACAGGACTGGACTTCAGCAATGGCGGAAGCATCGGGCTCCCAGTACGCGGGATCACCTTCGCCGACCCAGGGTGCCAGGAGTTCGATGCGGTCACCGGCTATCCCCGCAGCCATCCAGTGCAGCGGGTAATTGGCAGCAAATACCCGCGGCCTGCCCGAGTCGGAAACCGCCGGCTTTGAATCGCCCGGGCCACAGGCACTCATCAGAACCGCCACCATAATCGTCAGTCCGTATAAGACCAGACTGCCTGAATTGCATGAATCAGATTTCCTTGCCATACAAGTAAATAGGATATGTCCTGCTCCGCATAATGTAAAGGGAGCCCGCATCAGCGGACAAAGCCCGGCCGCCCGCACTGGCCGGACTGCCATTTATGACATTGACCGATCACTGCCTGCGGAGGAAATCTTGTCAGCACTATGAGTATCCTGGGCGCTGATGAAATGCGTTTGCTGGTAGTGGGCTCCATCAACTGGGATGACGTCTGGTCCGTCCCCGGCATAGTCCGACCGGGGCAGACTCTCGCATCCTCCGCGAGGCGGATCTTTACCGGTGGCAAGGGCCTTAACCAGTCCATCGCCGCCGCCAGTGCCGGATGCCGCCCTCTTCACCTTGGAACCGTCGGACTCGACGGTCAGCCAATCCTCGAATGGATGAAGGAAAAAGCCGTCGATACATCCCTCATACGCGTGCACCCGGAAATTCCAACAGGAAGAGCGTTCATCCAGGTCGACAGCACCGGCCAGAATGCCATCGTCATCGATCCGGGCGCCAACAGTGCACTCCCACAACCGGCACCCATGCTCCTTGCCGGTCTGGACTTCCCTCCTGATCCAGTCGCTCTTATTCAGAACGAAACCGCACACGTGCAGCCATGGATTCAATTCCTCTCTTCTCAGGGCTTCCGCGTGATCTGGAACCCCGCACCGGCTCCTCAAAGGGATGAAATCCGCTCTGAGACCTGGGAATCCATTCACACCCTTGTCGTCAATGAAGAGGAGGCCTGCGCACTCGGAGGCCATTCCAACCCGCCTGACGCCATCCAATCCATCGCCGAAAGCACGGGAATACCCCACCTTATCCTGACCCGGGGAACCGGGCCGGTGATACACATCACCAGTGAATCCGGCAATTGCCGGAAGCCGGTCAGCCTGGCCGTTCCAGTGGTCCACGCCGTCGACACCACCGCCGCCGGCGATACCTTCTGCGGGTACCTGGCGGCGGGACTGGCACACGGAAGGAGCCACAGATCCGCCATACACACAGCCATACACGCAGCCAGCCTCTCAACCACCCGTCCCGGGGCGGCCCCGTCCATCCCGGATATGGGGGAGGTCCTCGCCTTCATGGAGGCACTGGGTGCCGGCACTGTTAAGTGACACCGGGGCAAAGCAGTCTCGGGCCGCAATGGGGGCTTTGGGCTTCAATCGCATGGGAGGATGGTGAAAGATAGGGTCTGGATGGATGCGGTGTTGTTTTCATGGAATCTTTTTCGGGACGTTTGTCTGCCGATTGTGGTGTTGATTTCGCTGGGAGTGCTGCTGGACCGTCGCTTTGCTTTGTCGTTGTCCACTCTGGTGAAGCTGAACATCCATTTATTTGTGCCGGGGTTCATTTTTGTGAAGGTGGTGGAGAGTTCGGTTGGGCGGGGTGATCTGACGGCATTGAAGGCGATCGGTTTCACGTTGTCAGTGATTGGGGTAACCGGGTTACTGGGCCTGGCGGTGGCCCGGTGGATGCGGTGGGGGGCAGCAACATCCAGGTCCTTCCTGCTTTCGACGATGTTCTACAATTGCGGCAACTGGGGAATTCCGATGGTGCAGCTGGCGTATCCCGGATCCGGCCCACCTCTCCATGTATTTGTTCTGCTGACCATGAACCTTTCGACCTTCACCCTCGGGCTTGCTCTGGCCAGCGGGCATGAGAGGGGCCGGTCGGTATGGAAAAGTCTTGGAGGGATCCTCAAACTGACTCCCGTTTATGCGATCTCCGCGGGATTTCTCTGCAAGGGCCTTGGAATTCCGGTACAGGACTGGAAATTCGTCTGGGAGCCGCTGAAATATCTGGACCGGGGACTGGTTTCAATTGCCTTGATCACCCTTGGGGTACAGCTGTCGCAGACGCGGCCGCCCCGCCTGAACCGGGTTCTTGGTCTGTCGCTGGCGATGAGACTTCTGGCCGGGCCGGTTATCGCATTCGGCCTGACCCGTATCTGGGGTTTTGATGCGGCGTCATCGGCGGTGCTTGTTCTGGGTGCTTCAGCCCCGACGGCGGTCAACACCGCCCTCCTGGCCCATGACCTCAAAGCCGACAGCCGCTTTGCTTCCGCGGCGGTGTTTTACTCGACTTGCATGGCGGTGCTCACCGTGACTATCATTCTCTCGATCCAGAAACTGTTTCTCACACCATGATATATCCCATTCGTCGTCTGCGTGTTCGAACCGGTGCCATCATGGCTGCCCTGATGGTGGCGGTAATTCATCCCTGGTCTCTGTGCGGCGAATTCCAGAGCGGAGTTGCTGTCGAGACGGTTACTCCAGACCCGCTGCTTCCTGTATCGGGTGGAATCGGACCCTCTGAGCCGGCATGGATGAAAAAGGGCGAACTGACCGTGAGAGCGCTGGTTCTCAAGGATGATGATACAGCGGTGGCGATAGTGACCACCGACTTTCTAGGGTTTCCTTCGGCACTGGGAGACCGTGCGAGGGCCATGGTTCCATCGATTCCCGCGGAGAACATCCTTATAAGCGCCTCGCACACCCATTCAGCTCCGGATATGTATGGCTTCCCGGACAGCAGTGGTGGATTTGCCATTGACCTGGATTATGCGGCCACCGTTGTCCGCAGGATTGCAACGGCTATTGAAAGGGCGGAGGCCTCCTGTGTGCCTTCCACACTGAAGCTTTCCCACGAACGGATTGCTGAACGCATCGCCTTCAACTACTACGCCCCGGATCTCTATGACCGCCGGTGCAGTGTGCTTCAGACTCTCGACAGGGCCTCCGGCAAAACAATCGCCACACTCGTTAACTACGCCATCCATCCTGAAGTGCTTGGAGCCCGGGCCGGAACAGTTTCTCCGGATATGGTGTGGCCCATGACCGGGTTTGTGGAACGGGAGGCGGGCGGCACCGCTCTCTTTATCAATGGCGCGCTGGGCGGCATGGTCACGGCCGATGTCAGGCATCCGGAAACGGGCCGACATATCCAGACATGGGAGGAATGTGTGCGCATCGGCGAGCTGCTCGGATCGGAAGCACTCCGCATTATCGGAGAAGCATCGGCGATGGAGGACGTCACACTTTCATGCCGCCACCGCAGGCTCCCGCTGCCTGTCGACAACGAGGGCCTGCGTCAGATACTGGAGCTCTCGCCCATTGGCTATCGGAAGGCTCCAGCAGAGGACGGTTCAGCCGTTGCTGTCGAAACCGTGGTCAACTACCTTGAGATCGGCCCCGCCCGCATCATCACCATCCCGGGTGAAGCCCTGCCGAATATCGGCTTCTACCTCAAAAGGAAAATGCCCACGCAGTATCCCTTCCTTTTCGGACTCACCAACGACGCCTTCGGATATATCCTCAGCCCCACCGATTTTCAGAGCTTTGACCGCTATAATTATGTCTCCAGAACATCCCTGGGAGAAGAAACGGCTCCCAGATACCTGGAAGCCGTTCTGCCGTGGTTTGAAAAATAGAACCGGGATTTCCCGGTGAAGCACTGATTATTCGTTTCCTTCGGGGAAATTGAAGGAAATACCGGTGTAATCCCTGCCTTTGATCGAAATAGCCGGGATTTCGACCTTGAATTCGGTCACTTCGGTGAGCATTGGATCCGCCGCGATGAACTGGGAGGTATCGCCAACTGTTTCACCGGTGCGGCCCGATTCCTGCGCCTTGAATTCAAGGGTCTTCCTGACTCCGTCGGCGGGCTCGATAATCATCTCGAAGGATTCGGCGGCGACACGGATGAAGTCCTCCATGTGACCATCCAGGACATAGGCGGTCAATGTGCCGGCCGAATTGTCCAGCAGCAGTTCCAGGTGGAACTCCTCATTGCCGAGGACTACCGGAACACCGCCATGGGGCGGCTCGTGGTGATGACCATGTGAATGGTCGTGGCTGTGGCCGTCATGATCGTGATCGTGGTCATGGTGTGCGTCGGTATGCTCCACCCCGCCGCCGCCACATCCGCTCCAGAAACCCAAAGCGAGAATCATCAGGAGCGCCGTCAATACCTTTCTGGTTGCCATATCGGACAAATGGTTCCCAAGGGTCCGGCAGTTTTCAACAAAATAAGCGAAGGATATGGCAGTCGGATGAGGTTGGCCCTGTGCGATTTGACGGGCTATTTGGCTGACAGGCTGAAGACAATGAGGATAATGGACTTGATCGAATCCGGATGAAAGGCCTTGCGACCAGCACCTACCGTGAAATGCGTGTCCTCACGCGTGGCCGGTTCCTGTATCTCCAGAGGTTTCTCAATCTGATACTGCCCACCGTATACGTCTTCACTCACCTGATGTCATCCGGATTCGACCTCGAGCAGGTGAACGGCCTGGAGGTCCTCGTCGGCACAACCATCCTCTGTTCCTTTATGGCATGGATCATGGGAATCCTCTCGGTGGCAGACTGCATCAGCTCGGAGAAACGGGAAGGCACCATCGGGCTGCTGATGATGACTCCACTGAAGGCCTACGAGATCCTCCTCGGAAAATGGCTCTCGAATTCACTCTCCTACCTTTTCAACATCCTGGCGCTGGTCCCGCTTTTCACCATCCTGCTGATTAATGGCGGGATCACGCTCCTCGACGTGGTTGAGTCCATGGTCGCCATCTACGCCAACTTCTTTCTCGCCAGCTGCATCGGACTGCTGATCAGCGCCCGGACCGAGGAATCGCGCACAACATGGATGGCCGCCATGTCCGCAATACTTGTGGGGATCGCCGCGATGCTTTTTGTTTCCTCGCTCATGCCATTCAATGTCCGGGGTATCCCCCGCCCCATGGCTCTGGCACCTCAGTTCATGGGCATTCATCTCCACCCCACCGACTTCATCACCCGAATGTCCTTCTGGATAAACGGCATCCCCAGTCCAACCGATCTACTCGATTTCAACTCGGTGTGGATCCACGCTTTTTTCTGGGGACTGATTTCGGTTCGTCTGCTGATGATGGCATCCTCCGCACTGCGTCAATACTGGAAGACCGAGATGATGGACGTGGAGAGCCTGACTCAACCGGACAGTCGCGCCGTTCGGTTCAGGGAATTCCTGCAGCGGGCTTCCCACCCGCTGCATACGCTTGCCCTTGAGCGCCGGAATGGAGCGGCTCCCGGCACCGACGGAAAGGAGGACAGCCCCAGACCGGCACACGTCAGTTGTGACGACACCAATCCGATTGAGAAATTCTGGCTGCGGAATTCAAAACTCCCCCCATGGCAGCTGGCGGTGTTCGGGGTTTATGAGGCGGTGTTCCTGACTCTGCTGCTGTGCATTTTCTATGTGATGCAGGACCGGTTTTCCGGAGTCATCAACTGGCTGCAACTTTGTGTGGGACTGTTACTGCTGGCCATGACCTTTGACATGCTGTTCAAGTTTGCCGCGGTGATGGAAATCTGCCGCAAGATCATTGAGGACAAGGCCAACTCCGGACTCGAACTGATCACCACCACACCGGTGCCGGACGACCAGATGCTCGCAGGCATGCGACGGGCGCTCAACCGGCTGGTCCGCCGCTACCAGATAACATCCATCTGTTTTTTCGGCTCGATACTGGCGCTGGCGGTTGGCGATATCATCCTCTCCCGCCAGGAAACGATCTACTATCTGCGCGCCCGCACCGACGGCCTTGCCGGAAGCCTCGCCCTCGTCAGCCTCACCCTGCTCATCGGCAGCCTGTTTGACTGGCGGCACCTCATCCAGCGTGGCATTGCCGCCGCGACTGCCAGCCACTCGATTCTTGGCTGCAGCCTGAGGATCTTCATCCGCACCACGCTGATTCCTTACGGGGCTCTTATCATCACCACCATCGGATGGCACCAGTTCATCGACAACACCGACATCTCATCACCTGATTACTACAGAAGGTTTCTGCTGATCATCCCGGCCTTTCTGGCTATCAAAGTGACACTTTTCCACTGGCCGGCCATTCGGGCGGGACAGAAACTGAGGAATTTCCGTTCGCTGCTTCAATCGGCGATGGTGAGTGGCCACGCCGGGAAGGGATCGTGAAAACGGCATGACGCTGCCGCTGATCCAGACGAATCCCCGCGGCGGCACTGCTTCAAACCGGAATCGATCATGAATGGACTTGGAATCATCGCGGAAAGAGAACTGGGCCGCCTGGCGCGGTCGAGGTGGCTTTACCTCCGCCGTCTGGCACATCTCCTGGTTCCAATGGCGATCTGTCTCGGGCCACTTCCTCCGGATGTGGAACCGATGGACAGACTGATCGTGACCGGCTGGTGGCTCAGTCTTGTTGCGTGGTTTGCGGGCGGCACTGCGGTGGCTGATGCCATCAGCGCGGAAAGGCGCGAAGGCACGCTTGGGCTGCTGATGCTGACGCCTCTGAAGCCGGTGGAAATACTCATTGGCAAATGGATGTCACGATCGCTGGCGCACGGGTTATCCGTTCTGGCGGTTATTCCTATCATGGCAGGGCTCGTGATCGGTGGCGGAGTAAACCTGTCCCAGATCATCCTCGTCCTATTGGTGGTGCTCGGCTCGTATATTCTCTCCAGCAGTGTCGGGCTGCTGGTCAGCTGTGTGAATGACTCGGCCCGAAACGCCTATGTCATCACGCTCGGGATGCTGACATTATTCCTGGTGGTCCCGCTGCTCCTGCCCCGGCTTTCCCAGGTGGAGGTGCTTTCAGGCGGTGCCAATGAATCTGTGGAGCTGCTCCATCCCCTGCTGGCGGGTTACTGGGTGTGGACCGACAGGGTCGTGATAAAATATCCGCCCACAGGTTGGGAATATTCTCTTTCATCCACATCTGCAGTCCTTGCGGCCTGTATCGGCATGCTGGCTCCTGCCGTCGTGCTTCTGGGGTTTGCGGAACGGATCATGGCCCTGAGCTGGCGTGACCGCGATCGCAAAACACCACTCGCCGGCAGAAAGCGATGGATGAGCCGCTTCCGCGGCCGTCATCATACTTCGGCACCTGCCGTGAACTCCTCATTACCGGCGGATGCCTCCCTGGATGAACAGATCCGAGCGGTGGCCGGTTTGTGGGAGCACGGATCCCGCCTTCCCAAACGGATCCAGGTGCTCTTCGGGGTCATGGAAGCCATCCTGATTGGAAGTCTGTTCACCATTCTGGCCATGTACTGCTTTGACATGCACAAATTGGACGATGTGCGTTTCACAGCGCTCTTCCCGCCGATGCTCATCGGAGCCATATTTTTCGAGAGCGTGTTCAAGCTGATTGCGGGTGTGGAAATGACGAGGAAGCTGATGGAGGACCGGGACAATGGCGGACTGGAGTTGATAACCTGCACTCCGGTTCACGATTTTGCGATGACCGGCGGCATAACAATCGCCATAGACCGGATGATAAGCCGGTTCCGGAAAGTGATGACGCTTTTCTATGTGACTTTCGGTTTTGTCGGAATAATAGCCGCCCGGACCATGGAACAGTATGAGGTCATTGACTCCCTCCAGATGACCGGCATCGCCTCTCTGTGCCTTGGCATGCTGAGCTACGCTTCATGGACGCACCACATGCGATCGGGGATGGCGGCAGCCCTGAAGGAAAAAAACAGCCTTCGATCAGCCGTGAGCAGCTGGCTGTGGTTCACCGTCGGACCGTACTGTGCCGGGGCGGTGGGACTTCTGCCCGGGCTGTTGATGATAGCGGCCGGTTTTGACGGCAGTGACTCCCATGCGGAATGGATTATCGCACTGGTTCTTTTTCTTCCCCCGCTACTGATCATCCAGCTCTTCTGCCACATGCTGTCATTTCGAAAATTTCTGCAGTACGAATTCTTCAGGGCAGGACTCCAGGAAGGAATGTTCTCCAAAAGCCGGAAGGCGGGATGAGCTTCGGACCGGAGTGGCCGGCTCAGGATGAGGATGAGGAATCAGCGGCGTCGGAGCCAAGAGCGTCCAGAAGAAGCTGGTGGATACCTCCGAATCCGCCATTGGACAGCACCGCCACCACGTCCCCCTCCCGCGAGTTGCGCAGATAATGACGGACGATGTCATCGGGAGTCGGATAGAACCCCGCATCCCTGCCCAGCTTCTGAATATCCTGGATGACACGGTTTTCGTCGAGGCGCTCATCCTGAGTCAGCTGGTCCTTGCGGGCGATCTCGCTGATGAATACGGTATCGGCAAGCCCCAGTGCGACCGGGAGGGTGTCCTGAAAGAAATTCCGCCTGGTGGTGTTGGAACGCGGTTCGAAAAAGGCGACCAGCCGTCGATCCGGATAGACCTGCCGCAGGGTGGAGAGAGTCTGGGCGATGGCGGTGGGATGATGGGCAAAATCATCGATGACCGTCACGCCACGGGCCTCGCCGAAAACAGTCATGCGTCGACGGACTCCCAGAAATGAATCCAGCCCTTTCTGGATGGCATCATCACTGATGCCGCACTGGCGGGCGGCGAGAATGGCGGCCGAGGCATTCCGGACATTGAATTCACCGGCCATGGGGATGCGGAAAGCCATTCCGTCGAGGACGAATTCCGACCGCCGGCCATCACCCTTCAGAGAATCGATGGTGTAGTCACAGGACTCGTCGAGCCCGAAGCTCCGGACCGGACAGAAGGGAACACCTGCCACCTCCATGGCATTGGCATCGTCGCCATTCACCAGCAGGAGGCCATTGCGCGGGACCAGATTGACGAAGTGCCGGAAAGTCTTTTTGACCTGGGCGAGGTTTTCGAAGATGTCGGCGTGGTCAAACTCGAGATTATTGATGATGGCCACTTCCGGGCGGTAGTGGATGAATTTGCTTCGTTTGTCGAAGAAGGCGGTGTCGTATTCATCGCCTTCGAGGACAAAAAACGGGGAATCGGTGAATCTGGCGCCCTGACCGAAATTGTCGGGGATCCCGCCGATGAAGAACCCGGGGTTGAGTCCGGCACTTTCCAGAATCCACGCCAGCAGGGAGGTTGTGGTGGTCTTTCCATGGGTTCCGGTCACGACCAGGCACCGCCTGCCGATCAGAAACTCATCCGACAACAGCTTCGCCAGCGAGGTGTATGGAAGCCTCCGCTCAAACACCAGCTCCGCTTCCGGATTGCCACGGCTGACGGCATTGCCGATCACCGTGAGATCCGGGGCTGGATCGAGATTGGCTTCGGAAAAGCCCAGAGAAACGGGAATCCCGTTGTGTTCCAGAAAGGTGGACATGGGTGGGTAGGCATCGCGGTCCGAACCGGTCACCCGGCATCCACGCCGTTTGAGTTCCACTGCCACCGAGGCCATGCCGGTGCCGCATATGCCGGTAAAATGAATATGCCTTGAGGCGAAGTCCATGATGTCTTCGAAAATTGGTGACGGGCGGTCCGGATGCGCCCGCGGTCAGAGGGACATGATCTTTTTCTCGAGGATCCCGCCAACAACCGCAGGATTGGCCTTGCCCTTGCTGAGACGCATCACCTGGCCCTTGAGGAAGTTCAGAGCCGCAGCCTTGCCATTGCGAAAGTCCTCGACGCTCCGGGGGTTGGCCGCTATGGCCTCGTCGCACATCGCTTCAAGAGCACCGGAATCACTGACCTGCGCCAGCCCCTTCTGATCGACAATGTCAGCTGGTGCCGCTCCGGTCTCAAACATGGCGTTGAAGACTTCCAGCCCTGCGTTGCGGCTGATCTTTCCCGATTCCACCAGCCCGAGAAGATCAATGAAATGCCGGCGCGAGAATTTCAACCCGTCAAGAGAAACCTCTTTCTCGGTCATGGCACCGCGGAGAGTGTTCACTATCCAGTTGGCGACATTCTTCGGATTCCTGGTGGACGATTCGGCCACGACATCCTGGAAATACTGACCGAGTGGCACATCATTGACGAAAACATCCGCGTCGCCTGCCGAGATGCCGTAATCCTCAATCAGTCGCCTTTTCCGTGCCAGCGGGAGCTCCACAACCCTGGATTTCACGGATTCCAGCCAGTCGGGCCTGACAATGAAGGGCATCAGGTCCGGACACGGGAAATACCGGTAGTCATGCGCATCCTCCTTGGTCCGCATGGTCTCGGTAATGCCGGCGGTATCATCCCATCGGCGCGTCTCCTGGCGGATCTTCTCACCGCGGCGGACCGCTTCGATCTGCCGGGGAATTTCATGGAGGAGTGCCCGTCTCACGCCGGAGAAACTGTTCATGTTCTTTATCTCGACCTTCTCGCCGAGAGTGGTTGATCCGACCGGTCGAACCGAGACGTTGATATCGCAGCGGACCATGCCCTTCTCCATATCGCAGTCGCTGATACCGCCATGCTCGAGGATGGCCTTCAGCGAGGTGAGATATTCATAGGCCATGTCGGCGCTGGTGATATCCGGTTCGGTGACAATCTCCAGCAGCGGAACCCCGCCGCGGTTGAAGTCCACCCCGCTCTCCCCGTCGAAGTGGAAGCTCTTTCCCACATCCTCCTCGAGGTGGGCCCGGTTGATGCGCACGCGCCGCAGTTCATCACCCATCTCGAACTCGACGAAGCCGTCGACAGTGGACGGCAGGGCCAGCTGGGTGATCTGATAGTTTTTGGCACTGTCGGGATAAAAGTAGTTCTTCCGTTCAAACTGGGCCCGATCGGGAATCCGGCAGTTGAGCAGTAACCCGGTGAGCACAGTGAGTTCCATGGCCTTTTCATTGGCGACGGGCAGTGCGCCGGGGAAGCCAAGACACACCGGACACACATTGGTGTTCGGGTCGGATCCGTATTCGTTGCGACAGGAACACCACATCTTGGTCTCGGTCCTGAGCTGGACGTGGGTTTCCAATCCAATGACTGCCTCGTATTCCATATCTGAAAAATCTGGGGGTTTTACCGGGTCACTACCCGTTTTCCGGCTGACCGGTTCGAAAGATTCCAGACTCTGCCAACCCCGTCCCCGACTGACAAGAAGAGAATCCGGCGGAAAGCCGGCCCCGACCGCGAAATAAGTGATAAAGCAGTTCCTTTCCTGTCCGAAATATGGGATGTGAAGGTAAGTCTGGCGAATAACTCCAAAAAGTTGTTCAGCACTGCCTTATTCTTTGCCGATGGAACTCTAGGAATGCGGATCGAATGATGACATAAATCGGCGGATAGCTCATCCATGAATTGGATACTGGTAAACAAACTTAAATCTTCCAATGTTGAAACCTGCCTTCAGGCCGGCAAGAAACTGGCTGCACAGCCGATGGATGCCGTTCAGAAGGATGTTCGGAAGATGCTTGAATCCAGGTCAGCCGAAACCCGGCTGGGGGCTGTTTACATCGCTCTGGCACTTTCATCCGTCCACGCCCGCAAGATCATTTCCACCCTGCTGCAGGATTCATCCCCGAGGGTCCGCATAGAAACTCTGAGGGTCCTTCGTCAGCAGGATCAGACTCTTTACGCCTCGGAGGCGGCTTCCTGCCTGAATGACGCCGATGAGGAGGTCATTGAAGAGGCTGTTGATGCCATCCTCGATTTGCTGAAGGACGCCGCCGCCTCATACCTCGCCAATCTTCTCACCCACTCCTCCAAGCAGATCCGTTTCAAGACCTTTTTTGCCGCCAAGGAGTTCTGGAAATATGAGCACCTTGACAGGCTGAGGGAATGCCTGAAGAAGGCTGACATCACATATTCCGAGGAGGTCGACAAAGTCATTCGTGGAATCGAGACGCGGACCCAGCTTTTGAGTCAGGCCATCGCCCAGGGCGGATCCGGCGCGACCGGAGTGGTTGCCCAGCCGCGTTTCAAGGCGGCGAGCAGCCGCGGCCAGCAGCAGCCCGTCATCATCCAGCAGATAGCCCCGCAGCAAAGCCCCTACGGTGACTTCATCGATGACAACACCGAAATCGACAATGTCGACGGATTCACCGGCGTCATCAAGGAAGTCACCATCCAGGACCTCATCCAGCTGGCTTGCATCAACCGCAAAACCCAGGCCTTCAAAATCAAAACCCGGGACGGCTTCGGTGAAATTTTTGTCCGCGACGGCGAAATCATCCACGCCACTTTCGGCGGACAGGAGGGCCAGGATGCCCTCTTCAGCCTGCTTTCCTTCTCCAAGGGACAGTTCAAGGAAATGAAATACTCGGACCCCCCGGAGCAGACCATCACCGCGCCATGGGAATTTCTGCTCATGGAGGCGGCCCGCATCCACGACGAGAGCACCGGCAACCCCGGGGACATGGATTCAATCTGAATCATCGGGGTCCCTTCGCCCGATACAACGGCTGCGCACTTTATTCCTCATCATCCTTTTGCAGGAATCCGCGGCCTCGGCACCCGTGGATTCCCACTTCCCCATTTCCTCCAATATCACCGGAATAAAGCTCGGATTTCCGGGTCAGCCTGCAGGTTATGCTTGCAAATCGGGCTGGGATGCCTATTTTTCCCAGTTCGCGACCACGCATATTTCTGATGATGGAAAATGAATATAAAGTTGAGATAATGCCCGTTCTGGGGCAGGCGACACCGCCGCCGCAGGACGGCCAGCCGGTGATGGAATCCCCAGCTCCGGGATCCACAGGACAGGGACCGGCACAGCCTCCGCCACCAAACCCGCTGATGCAGTTCCTGCCCATGATCATCATGATCGTGGTCTTTTACTTCATACTGATCCGTCCCCAGCAGAAGAAGATGAAGGAACACCAGAATCTTCTGAGCGCGCTCGGCAAGGGCGACAAGATTGTGACCACCGGTGGAGTGGTTGGAACCGTGATCAATATCAAGGGTGACACCCTGTCCATACGCTCCTCCGAATCAAAACTGGAAATCCGCAAAAGCAACGTCGCTGAAGTCCTCGAGAAATCCTCCTCGGCCTCCCAGTCAGCCGTGCTGGATGAGTCATCTTCAGATAACGAGAAATAAAACCCCCATCCCATTCGAGACATGGGCGGCAGTGGCCGTGGAACGCCGATGTATCGACGATCCCGGGCCGGCGGCCGAAGCGGCCGGCAAAACCGCCCTCTCTGATTTACTGACACCCGACGATGAAATCGAAGAAATTCAAGACGATAGTTGTCATCCTGATGACTGCCCTGGCGATCTATTACCTGATTCCGCCAACCGGACGGAACCTGATCGACGTTTTCGCTGAAAATGCACAGGTCGAGGAAGGACAGGCCGGTGAACTGCAGTCCATCATCAAGTCCGCCAGGGAAATGGAAGCCGAAAACAACCCGGAGAACTATCCCAACATCACATACCAGAACCTCGAGACCGCCATAGGCGATACCAGTATTGCCTCATGGTTTGATCACGAGATCAAAATCCCGGCCACAGCCACGGACGACTCGACCCGGTATGTGCTGACCCGCCTGCAGAAGAAGGCGGCGGGACGCCTCAAACTGGGCCTCGACCTCCAGGGCGGGATGTCGTTCCTCGTCCGGGTGGGAGAGAACGTCAACACCAAGCCGCAGCAGGATGTGCAGCCGGTTGATCCGACCTCATCCGGTCAACAGACCAGCAGCGCAATAAGCCAGGTCATCGAGGTGCTTCGCAAGCGGGTTGACCGCTATGGCGTTGCCGAGCCTGTCATCCAGGCCGTCGGGGAAAAGAATATCCTCATCCAGCTCCCGGGCCTCACACAGGCCGAGCGGGAAAGCGTGCGGGTGCAGCTCGAAACCGCCGCCGTGCTTGAATTCAGACTGGTCCATGAAAATTACCAGCAGATTCTGGCCCAGAATTCCGTTCCGGCAGGCTACGAAGCGCTGCCGATGCTGATGACTGATCCGAACACCGGCGAGCAGTTCAGGACCGAGATTGTCGTGAAGGACGCCCCTGAAATGGGCCTGACCGGAAAATATGTCGACTATGCACAGGTCACCCCGGGACTGACCGGCGTGCCGCAGATCAGCCTCAAGTTCGACAGTGAAGGCACCCGGATCTTCGGGGACCTGACCAGCGCCAATGTCGGCCGCCGCCTCGCCATTGTCCTCGACGGGGTTGTCCAGTCCGCACCGAATATCAACGAGCCGATTCCCGGCGGAGAAGCGCAGATCAGTGGCGATTTCACCCAGAAAGAGGCAGCCGACCTCGTCAGCACACTCGAGAACCCGCTGGAGACGCCGGTGGAGATCATCGAGGAACGCGGGGTGGATCCGACCCTCGGTAAGGACTCGATCAAAAGCGGCATGCGTGCCTCGCTGGTGGGCGTGATCCTCGTCCTGATTTTCATGCTGATTTATTACATGTGGGCCGGTGCGATCGCGAGTGCGGCTCTTGCGGTCAACCTGATCCTGCTGCTCGGGTGTATGGCATCACTGGATGCCACGCTGACACTTCCAGGCATCGCCGGTATTGTTCTCACCGTCGGTATGGCGGTCGACGCCAACGTTCTTATCTTTGAGCGCATCCGCGAGGAGCTGCTTCAGGGCAAATCACTCAAAGGATCAATCAAGCAGGGCTTCGACAAGGTCTTTTCCACCATCTTTGATGCCAACCTGACCACAGTGATTGCTTCGGTCATCCTGATCAACTTCGGCACCGGACCGGTCAAGGGCTTCGGAACGACCCTGACCATCGGTATTGCCGCAAGTATGTTCACGGCGTTGATCCTCACCCGCCTGCTTCTGGAGTTCCTTCAGGAACGAGGAATCCTCACCGAAATGAAGATGCTCCGGGTGGTCGGCAAGACTTCCATCAACTTCCTCAACCTCGGAATGCGGAAGACTGCCGCTGTCCTGAGTGTGGTGGTGCTGATTGCCACCTTCAGCTATGCACTTTTCATCCGCGGCAACAGCAATCTGGGGATCGACTTCACCGGTGGTGTCGTCCAGATGCTCTCCTACAACCAGGACAACAAACCGGATGTTGAAGCCCTCAAGACCGCTCTCGACGAACTCGGCCTCAAGGACCCGGTCATTCAGTACCAGAGCTCCACGGTGGGAGGCGGCGGTGAGGCTTCACTCAAGATCATCACCAAGGGAGAGAACACCGATCTGCTCCCTTCCCTGCAGAACAGCTTCCCCGAGGCGGGATTTACGACACTCGGCAATGATTACGTCGGTCCATCTGTCGGTATTGCCATTACGAAAGCGGCGCTGGTTTCCGCCCTGATCGCCACCTTCGCGATCCTGTTCTACGTGGCCATCCGTTTCGAATTCTCATTCGCGATTGCAGCCGTTATCGCCCTGATCCACGACGTGGCCATCACCCTGGGAATCTTCCTGCTGCTCGGAGGGCAGATCAACGCACCGATCATCGCCGCCCTGCTCACCATCTTCGGTTTCTCCATCAATGACACCATCGTCATATTCGACCGGATCCGTGAAGACCTTCAACTGGGCATCAAGGGCGAGTTCGTCGACCTGATGAACCGCGCCATCAACCAGACCCTGGCCCGAACGGTCATCACCTCGGGAACGACATTCCTCGCCGCCTTCTCACTCTGGGCATTTGGTGGCGCCGTCATCCGTGACTTCGCTCTGACATTCCTCATCGGAATCGTCGTCGGAACCTACTCATCGATCTACATCGCCAGCTCCAGTGTTCTTTGGATCACCAAGGGCAAGCGTCCGGTCACCGATGTTCCACCGACCTTCGATCCCGAGGTCACCGCCGCCGAAGAAGCATCCTGATGCCCACCTCAACACCGGTGACGCCATGCAACCGGCCACCGGTGCCCGACATTTCACGGGACGTATCGGCTCAGTCCGCTGCGTCCCCTTTTTTATTTCATCACATGCTTCGTTCCACCCCGCCCGCACGGGCCGCCTGAAGCGAAATATTTGTTCCCGCGACACGAATGAAATCTGTTAAATTTCACGACTTATGACCTTGATTCTCCTTGGTTCGATCACTCCCTGGCACTGGGCCAGCTTCCTGGCCGCCGTCCTGGTGTTCCTGGCGCTGGACCTCGGAGTGTTTCACAGGAAGGGTCGGGTGGTGTCCTTCAAGGAAGCACTGGCATGGACCACACTGTGGTTCACGCTGGCCATGTGCTTCTCGGTGTGGATGGCCCTCTCGGAAACTTTCAGCGAGGAACCCACCCGTTGGAAAGAGTTCCTCACCGGCTACCTCGTCGAGCTGTCTCTCTCCATGGACAACGTGTTCGTGATCGCCCTGATTTTCCAGTATTTCCGCATACCCGGTCAGTACCAGCACAGGGTCCTTTTCTGGGGGATTCTCGGAGCCCTGCTGATGCGCGGCCTGATGATCATCGCCGGAGTCCAGCTGGTGCAGGAGTTCCAGTGGATTCTCATACTTTTCGGGGCTTTTCTTGTCTATTCCGGATACAAGATGCTCACCAGTGACGACAGCGGCCCGGACCCCGAGAAAAATCCCATTCTTGTCTGGACCCACCGTTTTTTTCCGGTGACCGCTGATCTGCGGGGCGAACGGTTCTTCGTCCGGGAAGAGGGACGGTTCATGCTCACCCCGCTTTTCCTGGTGCTCATCATGGTCGAAACGACCGATCTGATCTTCGCCCTGGACTCAATACCGGCCATTATAGGGATCTCCACCAACATGTTCGTGGTGTTCACCTCGAACGTCTTTGCCATCCTCGGACTGCGATCCCTTTACTTTGTCCTGGCCAATGCGCTGGACTACTTCACCTACCTCAAGTACGGCCTCGCGGCTGTGCTGGTTTTCATCGGCATCAAAATGCTGATCCGCGATTACGTGCACATCGAAGCCACCGCCGCCCTGTTCGTGATCGCCGGAATTCTGCTCTCCTCGATTGTGGTATCGCTCCTGAACGCCGGACGTGTTAAAAAAGCCGCGACAAAGGACAATCAGGACCAAATCAGCTGAGTTCTGCGCTGAAACAAACCGGCAGGACGGCAAAAGACAAAAAGTATTGGGCACAGAAACAGGATTTCAGACATGACCGATTCACCGGGAGATACAGATCATGAGTCATCCGGGCAGCACGACCTGCCTCTGTCGGAAAGGCTGCTGCATGCACTCGATCTTGAGGATACTCTCAGCGACCATATCACCGTGGGGCACTTCCTCGCCAAAACCGGTGAGGACAGCATCCACCTGCTTCAGGCACTTGTCTGCCTGCCTTTCTGTTTCCCTGTGATAATCCCGGGATGGGGCCTTGTCGCCGGCAGTGTCGTGCTCTACACGGCGTATTTCCAGCTGGTGAACAAACCTCTGGACCTCCCGCGAAAGATAGAAGATGGCAAAATCTCCAAGAATTCCTTCAAAAAAGTGCTGACGCTGGCCAACAGGCTGATTTCCCTGCTTGAGAAATGGATTACTCCCCGGCGGACAGACTATTTTGAGGGCCATGTGATCCAGCGGTTTCATTCGTCGCTGACACTCTTCATCGGATTTCTGCTGTGGATTCCTTTCCCGGCATTTTTTCCGCTGAGCAACTTCTTTCCGGCCATTGCCATTATCGCCCTCAGTCTCAGTATCATGGAATACGATGGCAGGACTATCTGGATCGCCTACACTCTCGCCATCCTTGCCGCTGTCTACACATTTCTCCTCCTCTATCTCGGCAAGGAAATCTCCGACATCTTCCTCAACTGGTGGCATGGAAATAAAGCAAAGTGAATTTACAGTGATAGGATACGAGTGAGCATGCGTTTCAAATGGATCATTCAATCACCGAATGAGGCGGTTATTCTGAAACTCCAGCGGAAGCTTGGGGTTTCGAATCTGCTGGCGCGATGCATCTACAACCGGGGACTCACCACACCTGAGCAGGCCTCGGTGTTTCTCCACCCACGCCTCAGGGACCTCAAGGACCCCATGCTTCTCCCCAACATGGAAATCATGACCAACCGACTCTGGGAGGCGAGGGAGAAACAGGAAAAAATCGTCATTTTCGGCGATTATGATGTGGACGGGGTGACTTCCACGGCTCTGCTCATCGAGATTTTCGAGCGACTGGGATTCTCCAGACCGGAGGTCTACCTGCCCCACCGACTTGAGGAAGGCTACGGACTCAGCCAGTCCGCTGTTATCAGCTGCGTGGAACGCTTTGATCCGGACGTAATTCTCGCGGTCGACTGCGGTTCAACTTCGGTTGAGACCATAGCGTGGCTTCGCAACAGGGGTATCGACGTGCTGGTGCTCGACCACCATCAGATCTCCGACCCGCCACCGGAGGCGACAGCCATCGTCAATCCACAGCTCACACCCGGAGAGAATCCGCCCTTCATCGAACTGTGTTCAGCCGGTCTCGCCTTCAAGCTGGCTCACGCTTTGACCAAGATCGGCCGCCACGAGGATCTCGAACAGGCCCATCAGATTGACCTCCGACTTCTGCTGGATCTGGTGGCACTCGGAACTGTGGCAGACCTGGTTCCGCTCAGCGGCGAGAACCGCATCCTGGTGGCCAAAGGACTCGAATGCCTCCGCCGCACCCACCGCAACGGCCTCGCCGCCCTCAAGGAAGTGGCCCAGGTCGGCGAAAATGTCGGCGTGTTTGAAGTTGGTTTCCAGCTGAGTCCGCGACTGAATGCGGCGGGGCGGCTTGAGAACGCCCAGGACGCACTCGACCTTCTCCGCTCCGGAAGCTTCGAGGACGGCCTGACGCTCGCTCAGGAACTCGACTACCAGAACCGCGAACGTCAGCGCATCGAGAAACTCATGTCCGATGAGTGCGTCCACAAGGTCCGGGATGAATTCCGAATCGATGAGCATTTTGCCATCGTCGAGGGGAATCTCTCGTGGCACGTGGGCGTGGTCGGCATTGTGGCATCCCGGGTGATGCGGACATTCTACCGCCCCACCATCATTATCGGCTCGGAGGGTGACGAGTGGCGTGGATCCGGGCGGTCCATCGAGGGCTTTGACCTCGCCGCCGCTCTGAGGGAATGCGACGACCTTCTCATCAGACACGGTGGCCACGCCATGGCGGCCGGACTCTCCATCCACCCGAAGAACCTCGACAAGTTCAGGGAACGCCTGAACGGGATCGCCAAAAGAGAGATGGCGGAGGCAGACCTCCGACCCAGACTGCGGCTCGATGCTGAAATACCGCTTGAGGAAATGAACCTCGACCGGCTGCTGGAGCTGAACCGGCTGCAGCCGTCTGGACAGGCCAACCCCAGGGTCCAACTGGTCGCCACCGAACTGAGACATACGCGACCGCCGAGACGTATCGGCCACGACCAGCAGCATGCCAAGCTTCTGGTCACCGATGGTTCCACGACACTGGAATCCATATGGTGGAATTGTGAGGACATGGAACTGCCCCAGGGCACATTCGATCTTGCCTTCGAGCCGCTCATCAACGAGTTCAATGGACGCAAACAGGTCCAGCTCAAGCTGCTCGACTGGCGTCCGGCCAAATCATCCGGATCCCCGCCCGTCGAGCTTTCCTCCTCATCCCATTCCCAATCCCATTCCTGAAGCGATCGTGGAACCATCACTGTCCTCACCAGCCACAGCCATCATCGTAGCTGCAGGTCGCGGCACCCGAATGGGCCCCGATGTCGACAAGCTTTTCCTCGAGATCCACGGTCTCCCGGTCATCGCCCACACATGGAAAGCCCTCGATTCCGCGCCTGAAATCCACGAAATCATCCTGGTCATCCGTCCGGCACTTGAAGAGGATTTCAGGAAGCTCGGGCAGTCGCTGAAGCTGCGGTGCCCGGTGCGTTTCGTCCATGGCGGAGCGGAAAGGCAGGACAGCGTGTGGAACGGCATCAAGGCAGTGGATCCAGCGACCCGTCTGGTCGCCATCCATGACGGGGCCCGGCCATGCGTCTCTCAGAATATCATCCGCAGAACTCTTGAGAAGGCGGATCAATACGGTGCCGCTGTCGCCTGCCAGCCGGTCATCGACACCATCAAGGCCACCGGAGACGGGGAAACCATCAGCCAGCATCTCGACCGGGGCCTCCTCAGGGCAGTCCAGACGCCGCAGTGCTTTCAGCTTGCAGTCATCCGCAGGGCATTTGAAGCGGCCTACGCTGCCGGGAAAGTGTTCACCGACGACACGGCAGCCTGCCAGTTTATCGGACAGCCAGTTCACCTTGTCGAGGACCCCGGTCCCAACCTGAAGATCACCCGCCCGGACGACCTTCCCGTCGCATCCCTGTTTCTCGAGCCAAAGGTGTGAAGTCCAGGGTATCCGCCTTGCGACATCCCTGCGCTTTCAAACTTTCCATCGACGACCACCACTCCGGATGATATGACATTCATGTGGAAGCATGCCGCTGTCATCCGGCTCTCACCTGCAACATAGCAGCGGCACCCATCTCAATTCATCATGGAAGCATCGAGAATCTTACCGGACCTGCAGTCGTCCCTTTTCTGCGAGGACGTCCGTCAGGAAGCTAACGGAAATTTCATCATCATTGGCGTCATCGGAATCATCCGCGTGCCCAAATTACCAATTGGAGCGGCCAAGCTCTGCGTGTTCAATCGCTGGACCGCCGGCGTCGGCGATTTTATTGAATCCACCAGACTGCTGGCTCCGGACCAGAAGACGGTTCTCAAAAAAGGCGAGGTGAAATTCTCCCTCCCCAATGCGTCCCATCATGCGACCAACCTCACTGTCTTTCAGCAGGTTCAGTTCGATCAGCCCGGCAATTACTCCATCGAAGTGCTGGTTGATGAAGTGCCCCAGGTGCGGTATTCCGTGCCCGTGATTGTGGTCGAGCAGCCCTCTCAGCCCCAGCCCCAGCCCCAGGAGTAATCCATCGGGCCGGAACCCCCAGCCATGGAAGTCCACTCAGATGACTCTCATCCAGGGGACCACGATTTCGCCTTCCCGCTGACGCCTTTCGGCGCAGCGGGTTTCATTCATGTTTCCGGGGTCCGGCTTTTTGTCACCTCACTCATTTTTGCTGTTTCGGTAGCCCTTGTTTTCGTCTGGGCCGTCAGCCTGTGCTACCAGCCGGTCGTCGAAAAAGCCTTCGAGAATTCCAGCGAGGACAGCATCCTTGCCGACGGCGTCTACTACTCCGGCTTCAACTCGCCATTCACCAAACTCGGCGCCAACCAGTATCTGGAAATCTGGGCCGTCGACTCCACGGAAACCCAGACACCGCATACGGCCCACATCCGGTGCCTGCTCGGCCCGAACCGGATCCGCTTCAGCTCGGAAATCGGCTATTATACCGAGTTCGCCTATCCCGAATCATGGTTTACACAAACCGGCCGATCCAGTCTCCTGTCCTTCTGGGCCACAACCGAGCGCTTTGTGCCCTTCCTTCTCGCCATACTCTTCACGATAATCATCCTTTCTCTCTGGGCGGTGCTTGCCGTCCTCTATATGTTTTTCGTCGCCCCGTTTTCATCGATGGTCGGCCGGAATCCAGGACTTACCGCCTGCTATAAACTCAGTCTCTGCGGTTGTTTTTTCGGAGGAGTTGTTTTTGCCATAGCGGCGCTGCTCTATGCCATGGATCACATGTCGCTGCTGATGATCACCAGCTTCATCCCCGGACAGGCCCTGGCCGCTCTCTGCTTCCTCATGCTGGCTGTCTTCTGCCTTCCGTCGACCCGCGAAATTTCCTCACCCGCCAAATCCAAATCCAAATCCAAATCCAGTTCCTCCGGCATCCCCGCGGGAAATCCATTCAAGGCCGGCAGTCTCTCCTCCCCTCCTCCATCCGGCGGCGGAAATCCGTTCGATAAGTCCTCGAAGCCCCGGAAAAAATCCAATCCGTTCGAGTAACGGATAGATCCATTTTTTCTGAGAGTGCCATCACCCCCGGTCAACACCGGCGGTTGTGAACATTCATACTCACCTGCTGACAGTTGAGTCCGGATCCCTGATCACTGATAAATATACTGTCCATTCAGTCAGTATATTTACCCGGAATCATCAGGCACCGACATATGAAGAATAATGCTATCCCATTTATAGTCTTGATTTTACCAACTATTTACATTAATCACGGATCCGACGAGTTATGAGGGCTACAGTTACAGTATTTATTTCCGTGCTGGCCGGTTTCTTTGGAGGCCAGCATATCGATCTGAAATCAGTCATGACGCCGCAGAATCCATCTGTTCTGGTGGACCAGGCGTTCGACAAATTTCAATCATCACAGGACAACCCGTACGGGACGATGGTGGACAAAGCCATCAACTACTGTGAGACCGCACTGACCCTGACCAATCAGTTCTACAAGGCGCATCAATTGCTGGCGACAATCCACATGGACCGCGGCAATTATGCAACAGCCATGGTTCACTGGCAGAAGGTCCTGGAACAGCAGCCGGAGCAGGATGATCTCAATATCACTGTCGAAAAGAAGATCAAATCCTGTGTCGAAGGACTGGTGAAGGAATACCTCCCTCCCACCGAAGTGAACGGGATCCTCGCCATGACCATAAACGACCTCGAGGCCCGGCTGCAGAACAGAAAAGAGCAGATCAGCCGCATGCAGGACGAACATAAAGTGCAGATGAGCAGCCTTTCCGCCCGGTTCGAAACTGAGATCACCACCCTGCAGAATCAGATCGCAGCTCTCGAACAGGAAAAGGTCCGGACCCAGAAGGTCATCATCGATATTCAGAAGCAGCTCGCCGAAGTGCCAGATGCCCGGAAAAAATCCGACCTCAAAATGGCACTCAGCACCATCACCGATGACGAACTGGTCGAGTATACCGTCCGCCGTGGCGACACTTTCTCCAGCATCGCCAAACAAAACGGGATCGAGGTGAAAAAACTGGCCTACATCAACGAGGTCACCGACCCCAACCGGCTCAATATCGGCGATATCCTTCTCATCCCGGTCCCAAGGGGCTGACACACGCATCCAATCCGACTCCACTATCCGCTGCTCCCCCAACCGGGAACCCGCAGCTCGGATCCTTCTCTCCCGGATTTCACAAGCCGCCGACCGCACCACGGCGGCTTTTTTTGTGCCATGCCCCCCCATATCCTGCCTGTCTCATCAAAGTCTAAGCCCGCAATTTCTCTCCTGTTTGAAATTTCTGAAATGATTGGTAGCTATTGAGTGTTCCCCCCCGGAGTCGGGACGGGGACAAATGAAATGGGACGTGGGTTCAAAAGACCTGCACAGGCCGCGGGCGGGTGTCCGCGGTCTGTTTTTTATTTTCCGGGATGGCTTTTGGGCGGCGGGTGTTGTGAGTATTCCGACAGATGAGGGATTTCTGCAGAAAATCAGCAGATCTGTTCCCATGGGATGAAATAGCCATCCTCATCGAAAGGATCCGGCACAAGGGGGCCAGTATCGAAGGGAACTGCACTGGTGGATCCGGATTCAGCGAGGTCAAGAAGTGACTGCGATGCCATGAAATATTCCAGTTGAAGGGTATTTCTGAAGCGGGCAATGGCGGGGATTCTGTGTGGATGGAGGGCGAGACTTCGAATGGCGAGGTGAATGGCTGCACGGTCATTAGGCACGACCACGGGAAGTTTTCCCCTTTCGAGAAATCCACTGGTGATGATGTTGGTCAGGGTGGCCTCATGATCAATTTTTGAGGCGAGCCTTCGGCACACGATGTCGGCAAGGCCCATACCGGTGGCATTGCCATCGGAGGCGGCTGACAGGTCCGATACAACAATCCGTGAAATGCGCGGCGAGATGGGCTCGGGTTCCCCGGGGATCCGAATGCGTCCGACAACATTGGTATCCATGCCCGTGCCACTGATGTCCTTGCCAATCTGATCCAGGACGAGGATGTCGAGCGAGTCGAATGGCAGGGACGGCATCATCTTTCCGGCTTTCTCCAGAAGAACCGGCTCACGCTCCGGTATGTCCCGTGCGTGCATGGATTCAATGATGGCGGTCTGATCGAGGGCGTTTTCAACGACTGCGAGTCCGCCAATCACCTTTCCGGTCTGCAGCACCGCATGGGCCGCCTTCGGCATCAGGTCTCTGAGGCCTCTGACCCCGTAGCGATGCATGATGGATGCCTGCCGTTCTTTGCCCAGCCCGATGACCATCATCTTCATCAGTCCGCTTTCATAGCGGCCATGGAAGTCAGTGTGGGGTTTGATTCGATTGACCAGAAAAACGGCATCCGATTCCCAGGCAATCCGATCCATGAACAGTGGGTGTTCGAGGCCTCCGGATGGGAGTTCGACCACTTCCATGCTTGAGAGAACCGGACACTGCATGGACTCGGCGCGGATGCCGTAGGATTCCAGAACATGCACTTGCCCTTCGGCCGTGGCACCGCCGTGACTGCCCATCGCGGGAACAATGAACGGGTTGAATCCCTGCACCCTGAAGAAATCTGTCACAGACCTGATGATCCGGTCCAGATTGGCGATACCGCGACTTCCCACACCTATCGCCACCCTTGCACCCGGCCGAAGATCCAGCACCATCCGTTTCATCTGCTCCAGCACGGCCTCATCAATATCCGGAATCGCTTCAAGGACCGGCCGCTGGCGACAGACTCTGAATTCAGGTATCTCCGGATAAGGCATAGAATCCCGAGTTAATCACCCGGTCCCCATATCGTCAACCTGGACACCGCGCTGCCTGGAGGAAGATCCAAACACCGGGGACAGGGCATGCAGCCCAGCTGGTGTTCACCCATGTCCTCGAAGATTTCCCTCCCCTCCGCTCCCGTGCTTTCTATGGAGTGCAATCGCGCAGCCGGTCCTGCCTTCCTGCTTTCAGCGACCGTTTTGCCGGGAATCTCCCTGTTGTGGTCCGGGGCCTGTTGGCCTATGATTCCGGGATGAAATCCAACACTGTTGCAACCACCTCGCGCCGGCAGTTCCTGACACTGGGAGCCGCGGCTGCCGGACTTGCCGCTCCATCGATACTGCAGGGCGACCACCACGAGGAATCCTCCAATGTGCAGCCGGAGGTGGTGACGCCGCCCTCAGGAAAACGGATTCTTCTCTCGCCCAAGCTGGGAATGATTCCTAAGGAGATTGACGGAAAAAAATTATCACTGACCGACCGCCTTTCCCTGGCCGGTGACGCGGGGTTTGATGGTGTGGATTTTGACCAGGCGGGCGAGCATACGCTTCAGGAAGCCATGGAAGCGGTGAAGAAGTCCGGCGTGTTTGTGCACAACGCAATCAATCACGCTCACTGGCAGCAGCGGCTCACTTCAGCAGACGCGGAGGTGCGTGCCCGCGGCGTCGCCAATATTGAACACTGTATCAGACTGTCCCATGCTGCCGGGGGCAATGGCGTGCTCATTGTGGTCGGGCGCGGCGGCGACGGAACCCCGCATGAAGTCGAAGAGCGTGCACGGGAGGAAATCCGCAAACTTATTCCACTGGCAGCCGCACTGGGACAGCCTATCCTCATAGAGAATGTCTGGAACCAGATGTTCTACAATCACGACGGCGGGCCGGATCAGGGGCCGGAACATTTCATCCGCTTCGTCGACTCGTTCAAAAGTCCGTGGGTTGGAATGTATTACGACATCGGCAATCACTGGAAATACGGACAGCCGGGCGAATGGATCAGGAGTTTCGGACACCGCTGTGTGAAACTGGATGTCAAAGGCTTCAGCCGTGCCATGAACCGTTTCACCGACATTGGTGAGGGCGACCTGCCCTGGGATCAGGTCAGGAACGCGCTTCATGATATAAACTTCGCCGGATGGGCCACCGCTGAAGTGGGCGGCGGCGACCTCAAGCGCCTGACACTGGTGCGCGAACAGATGCAGAAGGCCTTCGGCCTCTGACCTGACCCTGCCAGCCCAATCCATTGAACCCGCTCCACCCGCCCGGGCGGCAGCGGGGATTTCCATATTGTCGCTGTTGCCGGACTGGCGATCCGGCTTTTTCTAGTCCAAGTGCAAATGGATTTCAGGAAATCGGGATAGTCCTCGCTGAAGATGAGGATTCCGGCAGTTTGGGAAGCGACAGGGTCAACACACCGTTTCTGAAGGATGCCTTCAAGCCGGAATGATCAGCGTCAGCCGGCAGTGAAATAAGCCGCTGAAATGATCCATAGCTGGTTTCAATACAGTGAAAATCACCGTCCTTTTCATCCTTCTCCATCTTCTTCTCGCCGGAAACAACCAGCGTATTGTCATCCTCGATACGCAGATGTATATCATCCTTATCCACACCGGGTATTTCCACCTTGATTCGATATTGATCCTTCTTCTCGGATATATCCACAACCGGTCTGATAAGGCTCTTCTCAAGCTTTCCAAAATCGGGAAAATCCATACTTCCACCAAAGCTGCGATAAAACGAATCGAACACCCGATCCATTTCAGTCTGAAGAGCGGACAACGGGTGGGCGCCGCGCGGGACAGGCACATTACCACCGCCGCCATTGTCCTCGTTTTTGAACCAGTTCCAGGGTTTGAGTTTGTTAAGATTCATAATGCTTGTGTTTTTATATGAATATGAACTGACTTGATGACAGTGGAAAAATAAGTCTGTCAGCACCGTCATGAAAACTCATCAATTGCCAAAATCACATCATGGATTGGCATGAATCGATCCACGGGTTTATTCCCACAATTTCCATAACTCCAATAATTCTACCGATAGCGGCACAGGTGAAGGATCAGCTGTCATTCAGACTGGGGGCGAAGGGTTCTTCATGCAGAGCCGGCAGAGTATCCGGAGTTGCATGAACAGCACACCAGTGTCAATAATAGGGACTTATCATGAAATTTTATATAACCACATGGGGACTACGGGTCATCGCGACGACCATGACTTTCTGTTTTGGCTTAATGACCTCGGATGGGCGGGACCATCATTATGATATGGTCATATACGGCGGCACATCAGCAGGAATAGCCGCCGCGGTTCAGGCCAGCCGCATGGGCCACAGTGTCGTTGTCGTGGGGCCGGATGTCCACCTCGGCGGGCTGACCTCCGGCGGACTCGGGTTTACCGACACGGGAAACAAGCAGGTGATCGGAGGTATTGCCCGGGAGTTCTATCACCGGGTTTGGCAGCATTATCAGGAACCGGGTGCCTGGGAATGGGAACCAAGGGAGAAATTCGGCAATCGCGGCCAGGGAACACCAGCCATCGACGGAGCCAACCGCACCATGTGGCTTTTTGAGCCGCACGTGGCGGAAGCAGTTTTTGAGGAACTGGTGCGGGAACATGATATCCCGGTTTTCCGGGATGAATGGCTGGACCGCAACGACGGCGTGGAAATGGACGGCCCGCTGATCCGCTCCATATCGATGCTTTCGGGAGAAAGATTTTTTGGAAAGGTATTTATTGATGCCACCTATGAAGGGGACCTCATGGCCTGTGCCGGTGTTGAATACTTTGTCGGACGCGAACCGAACAGCCTCTATGGCGAAACCCTGAACGGAGTGCAGATCGAGAATGCGGTCAGTCACCAGTTTGAAGGGAATATCGACCCATACGTGATTCCCGGTGACCCGTCCAGCGGACTGCTGCCCCGCATCCACGGAGAAAACCCCGGCAGACAGGGCGAGGGAGACAAGCGCCTTCAGGCCTACAATTATCGGGTCTGTCTGACCCGTGTTGAAGGGAACCGGGTTCCCTTCCCCAAACCTGAAAACTACGATCCGTTTCAGTATGAGCTGCTGCTCCGGACCCTCAAGGCGGGCTCATGGCACATTGCCGGGAAGTTCGACATGATTCCCAATGGTAAGACCGACACCAACAATCATGGGTCCTTTTCGACCGACAACATCGGTATGAATTACGATTACCCGGAGGCATCCTACGAGCGGCGGCGGGAGATCCTTCGGGAACATGAAGAATACCAGAAAGGATATTTTTACTTTATAGCGAATGACCCACGGGTGCCCGGGGACAAGCGGGAATGGATGGCACAGTGGGGACTGGCACGCGACGAATTCACCGACAACGGGAACTGGCCGCATCAGATCTACGTCCGGGAAGCCCGCCGGATGGTCTCGGATTTCGTAATGACCGAAAATCATGTGCGCCGGATCAAACCCACTCCACGGTCGATCGGCATGGGATCCTACAACATGGATTCCCACAACACTCAGCGGTATGTCGATGCCAATGGCTATGCCCGCAATGAAGGGGATGTTCAGGTCAGTCCAGGAGGCCCCTACCCCATCGACTACGGATCCATCGTTCCAAAAGCTGATGAATGTGAAAACCTTCTTGTTCCAGTGTGTCTTTCAGCATCACACATCGCATTCGGGTCCATCCGTATGGAACCGGTCTTCATGATCCTCGGACAGTCCGCCGCAACCGCCGCGTCCATGTCCATCCAAATGGATCGGAAGATACAGGATGTTCCCTATGACCGTCTGCGGGAAAAACTGCTTGAAGACGGTCAGGTTCTGGACTGGGACCGGCCCCGGGCCAATACCCGCCCGCTGCGGTCCATAGAAGGCGTCGTAGTGGATGACGCCCATGCCGCGGGCACGGATGACTGGGTCCGAAGCCAGTCAGTGAGCCCCTTCATCGAATACGGCTATCGCCATGATGGAAATACCCGGAAAGGTGAATTGCAGGCAGTGTTCCGCCCGGAAGACCTCAAGCCTGGCAATTACAAGGTGCGCATCAGCTACACGGCCAATCCGAACCGCGCAACGAATGTCCCGGTCATCATCACCCATGCCGAAGGGCAGACCATCCACATTATCGACCAGCGGTCCAGGCCACCAATTGACGACCTTTTCCACGAGCTTGGGGTGTTTCAGTTCAATGGTGACACATCAGAATGCGTTGCGGTCCGCAATGACAACACCGACGGCTATGTGATCATCGACGCAGTGCAGTGGATAGGGATAGAGGCAGAGGCAGAGTAACCGGCGGCCTGGGTGTTTGCCCGAAAACCGGACACTGCCGCCCATGCTTTCAGTCACGGATGTGGATCAGAGTCAGAGCTTCGGCATGGTGAAGGCTGCGCAGCGCGCTCGGAAGTCGCAAAGCCCAGCCCAGAGAGCCAGGAGCACCAACAGCCATCGTGGGAGGGGTTGGGCGGCAGACATCATAGTGGGACCTTCAGGCCTTCGGCCTTGGCGAGCTTTTTCTGGTTGACATCGAAGGTGAGGAACTCCGTCACGCCTAAATGGAGAGCGGTAGCAACATGAAGAATGTCGAACCCCCGATGCCCACCCTGTATGGTGTGCGTAGCCGAAAGCCGTTTTGCTTCTTCTATGATATCTGCGAGGTTGCAGATTCGAAACTGGATCCTGCCGTGGGCACGGTCGGCCTCGAATTGCGCCAAGAATAAGGCGGCCTCTCCTGCCGCAATTGCTTTCCGAAACTCGGCAAAGCGGAGCGCATTCGCCAATTCATACTCGCTCAGGACGGTAAGTGTCAGGGGTGATTTTCGCTTTTTCATCATGCTCACAGCCCGAGAGGTATGGACATCATTCCCGTAAAGGGAAAACAAAAAGCTTGTGTCTGCAGACGTCACCATTTCCCAGAGGCTTCGCGAACAATTTCCGACGATTCTTCGGCTGTCATGACTCGAGATCCGGAACGATCTCGTTTCACCGCCGGGCTCTGTGACCAGTCCACCCTCTGGGTGGAATGATCCTGCTCCGGGATGAGTCTGGCGATCACTTTCCCCCGTTGCGTGATGACAATTTCTTCTCCCGCTCCTATCCAGCCCAACAGGCTGGTGTAATTGTTTCTCAAATCCCGAACGGTCGCTGTTTTCATGATGCTCCATAATTGTAGCACACAGCACGCTTGTCAAGTTTAACTGAAACCATTTGCATGAATCCTGGAAGTGGAATGCAACCTGGGTGTGAATGATTCTTTCGCCGATCGGCTGGAATGAGCTGAGTGGAGCGTCAGCGAAACTCCGCCAGCTCCACTCACTTGTTGGCCCCGATATCTGCACCAGGTCTTCGCCGCCGTCAAGCAGCCTGAGGGCTTCGGGATGAGCATGATTGAGGATAGCCTCAAGCCTGGAGTTCGAGGTGTTGCCGCAGGTAAACCAGAGGGCTCTCGGTGAGTCCGTCCTGGAGTCGCAGGTCCATCTGGCAACTTCGTTCCAGGAAAACCCAAGAAATCATCCATATCATCCGCGGTGCCCGGCCACTTCGGTTTACTCTTTGGGGCATTAAAGACGGCCGGAGAATGTGGTTCTGCCTCAAGAGCACGGGCCTTCTCAAAGCCGATTCCCCATTGTGTTTCCAGCACCGCCGCACGGGCGATCGTAGTGCAGGACAGGATCGTAACAAGGGGGGAGGGCGGGAAGGAATCGTAGTGCGGGTTTCATTTTAGTCGTCGTAGTGGAATCGGCACTGCATAATCAGAAGATTATCGTCCTCGACTCGATAGATGAGGCGGTGCTCTTGAGTGATCCTTCTGGACCACCAGCCTTTTAGATTGTTCCTGAGTGGCTCTGGCTTGCCGATTCCAGAAAACGGGTTCCGAAGGGCATCTCGGATGAGTTCGTTCACTCGTTGCAGGACTTTGCGGTCATTCTCCTGCCAGTAAAGATAATCCTTCCAACCGTTGGGGAGCCAGCTCAGTCGCATAGCTCACCGGATTGGACTTTTCCTGCTGCGTAGTCATCCAGACTTTGCTGAATCTGGTTTGCGTTCGCTCTGGTTGAGTGAAGATGCAGCGTTGTTTCCATGGCTTCATACTCTTCTATCGCCAGCATTACCACGACTCCCCTGCCGTTCCGAGTGATGATGATGGGCTCCCGGTCACGGGAAGCGGTTTCCATAAGCCCAGCCAACTGATTCCTTGCTTCAGTGTAAGTGATTGTTTGCATGAGCATTCATTCGCACATGAACAGAATTCTGTCAATGAACTTGGTGAACAATTTCAGTCTCGGACAGGCCCGCGCGGAGAACTATCCTGACAGTGGGGGGAGCATTTCCTTCAAAGCGGCGATCCAACACGATCCGCACGGTGTGGAGCGCAGCGGAACACGGTGCGGCACTCTTTGGGGGGACGCAGCCCGTCACGGTGCAAGGACGGGGTTGCTCGTGGCGCGTCGCCGAAGCCGGAAGACGTTGATCTACCAAGAAGCCAACCCTCCGACCCGCTGAAAGCGGGGCGAGGATGGGGCATCCAATTTATTCCGACGAAGTCGGCACTCAGCGCGCGCCCGCCCCACCGCAGCCCCGCGGACGAGCCCGCCCTGAAGCGAAGCGCAAGGGTCTGCGGCTGCGGCTGACGTGCTTGCACGGCAGGGGGAGCAGCCGACGGGCGGCTACGGCACAGCCAAAGGAGCGGCTGGACTGGCGCGGCATGTGCCAGGGTCTGCGAGGAACGAGCGCTCCCGAGCAGATGCCGTGACAGACCAGACTAGCGACTGAACGCCCGAACGTCCAAGGCGCGAGCACTGGCGCGATGCCTGCGGGGCGATTTCCATTCAACCGGCGAAGCCGCACTCTCTCGCCCCATTTCGCAGGCAGCGTGACAGTGCGGTTCATCGGCGGTTGACGAGGGTTTGGCGTTCGTCGCTACTCGCGAAAGCGGTTCGGCGTCTAAGTGTCGAGGGGCACTTCATCCCACGCATCATCCCCGATTACCCAGTCAAGAGCTTTGCGACGATTAACAATGACATACGGAGGAACTTCACCGCTGTCTTGCTCTCCTGACACCTTGGTGTGGATCACTCCCCAGTGCAGGCAATACGCTAAATCTGCTTTCTCGATAATCTTGTCCTGTGCAATCAATGCCGCTCTGTCTCTGAAAGCTTTTCCAGACTCTCCCGTTTTCAAATTGGGAAACAGGTGGATGAAGTCATTCGAGCAGAGTGCTTCAAAATCAAGTGAGGGGTTGATTTCCAGAACCCAAGCGAGTGCCCACAACGCTTCGACGTAACCTTGAAATGTGGCTTGCTGGTTTTTTGGGCTGCTATCCAGGAAGTTTTTCTCACTCGGAGAAAGCGACTCCGTTAGATTCTCGGATTGCAGCCACGATTTCACTGCCTGAGCCGGGAACCCGTAAGAGTGAGCAACTGCACCGAAGAGCGCCAAGGTTCTATCGACTACTTCGTCTTTCCCCCGCAGCCTCTCGGGCTGATCAAGCAAAGGTAACTTCTCGTTGACCGGATAACCTAACTCTGTGGCTCTCCGGAGGGATTCTTTTCGGATTTCCTGAAGATTCATCACGGTGTCCCAAAGAAGGTTCCAAATCCGCCAGTCCCGTTCGGGCCAGGGTGCAGGGTTGGTTGCAGCAAAGGATTTGTATGCTCCCCTGTTCGCAACAACTGCATGACTGAGGGATTATCAACTGGATGATGCCAAACTGTTCCAGGTGGATTCAGGAGATTCCTGCCAGCACCGGAGTTCATATGTTGGAGAACATCCGTGCCAAGTTCCTGATTGAACATCCGCTGCAGATCAGGGCTGGCATCCAATTGTTGCGAAAGGAAATTGTTCGCCGACGTGCGATGCGCGCCACGTGTTGTTCCCGTAATCGGAGCCTCGAACAGCGTTTCGTATTGGTTGAAGTTTGTGCGCGGTGCTGCCCTTGGGGCATTTCCCCCTGCCCTGGCCGAACTCCTTGCTGCTGCCCCCAGTGCGCTGCTTCCTTCTCCAACACCTCCTGACAATATCCTTCCCATTGATCCCAATGGATTGAATACGCCCAGCAGGTTTGCACGGGCTGAATCGATATCCCCTATTGAATAGGCTATTGCAGCTGCTGCCAGTGAGTATACATCCCCTGCTGGACCTGGAGCACCGGACAGCGTCTCAGCCATTTCCTGATATTTCTCCGGATCTGTCAGTGCATCCCCTGCTTCCCCAAGCGCATTGGCAAACCCGGCTGTTTCCACACATGGTGACTGAGGAACTGCCACGCCGGGATCCTGCCAATTGGCACTTACAGAATGGATCACACCTGAACCCCGGTTCTGACGACTTGTGCCCGGGGCGGATGATATGACCCCGGCAACCAATCCCACGAGTATGATCGTGATCAGGCTGACCCGTCCGGATGGAGCTCTATGTTCTATTCCCTGCATGATTCAGGCGATTGGATGGTTAGAATGATCCTGTCTGCACACGATTACCGGTATTGAAATACATCTTTGCACATCCCCTTCCTTTGTGTGGCGAAAGTAGTTCACACTGTGGACCTTCATCAAGTCGTATTTTTTTTGAAAATAATCACACAGTCAGGCCGGTCATCTTTGGGGAGGAGAGATCCCTGCTCTTTGAAATTTATTTGCAGCTCTCAATATTCGGAGTTTCCCGGACCCGTCCGCCCCGTTGGGGCGGTTGGATGGCTAAATCGCACAAAGCCGGCTGCGAGAGACACTCATAGGGCCGACCCGCTGAAGGCGGACGGGTATTGGGCATCCAATTTATTCCGGTGATAGTCGGCACTCAGCGCGCGCCCGCCCCACCGCAGCGTAGAAGAGGGGTCTGTGGCTGCGGCAGACGCGCTTGCACGGTAAGAGGGAGCTGCCGACGGGCAGATGCCGTGACTGGCCAGATCGGATATACGTCCGGGAAGCCGGACCGTTCTTTCAATGACGGATGTGGATCAGCGCTTCGGCATGGTGCAGGCTGCGCAGTGGGCTCGGTCCCTCCAGGGCAATGGAAGCGGTGACTGGATATACTCCATCAGGCACCGTGGGGGGCACCTGCCATTTCATGGGTTTTGCCGAAAAGGAATCTCCGTCCCGCGACAGCTCGAACTCGACCGGCGATATTCCAAATGGCTGAGGGAAATTGAGCCGGACGGTGGCCTTCCGGCTTCCGTCCGGAAGACTGGATGACTGAATGACGGGCCGGATGGTGAATTCGGCTCCGGGTTGGGACTCCTGAATATACGGGTGGAGCGTGAACCAGTATGGATCCAGTCCCAGGGCGGGGACATGGGAGGCAGTCAGTGAGGAAAGCATTGCGACGCGGTCGCCGAGCTTTTCCATGAGGCCGACAATCCGGTCCTCGCCGATCTCGAAAACCGGATCGACATGCTGATTGGCTACCATGAGAGGCAGACCGGGATATCCGGGGATATTACGGTTGTAGTTGAGAATCAGGGACAGGCACTGGAAATATCCGGAAGCATCGGGAGTCGAGGCATCAGGATTGAGAAGGTTCCGGTTCCATGTGCAGTAATCATCAAGTCCACTGGGGGTGAAGGCGTCCCCGGCAAAAAGCACAGCCTGCTCCGGATCATCCCTGAGATGAGCCAGCAGCGCCCCGTGATACCACGTCTGCCCCGGAAAAAAGTGGAAGGTGAAGACAAATTCCTCCCACTCCATGCGGTAGCCGTCTTCGACGACTCTCAATCTTTCGATCGGGTTGGCAGTGAGACAGGGAAGCCGGTAGGCAGCGGGATTGGCCAGTACGTCGGCATATTCCCGCAGGCAATAGACATCGCAGTCGTATTTGAGGCTTGCAGCATTGACATGATCGGTGTGGTCGTCGTGGTAATGCGTCACAAAAATTCCGTCCACACCATTGATGGTTCCCGTTTCCATGAGCTTGTCGATGAAATCGGTGACGCGGTAGTTACCGCAGTCCAGGAGGAAAACCCTGCCGCTGCCGGACTGGATGATCCGGCTGGTGCCCATCGACAGGACCCATGCCGGACGGTCCTCGAAGCGAGTGAAGTTCGGGGCCGCCGGTTCGGGGTCCGAGCCGCCCAGTCGCCCGAAGCTCCCTTTGAGAAACCTGTCCCCGAAATACCAGTGCAATGCCGAGCTGGAAAGGTAGTTGCGGTAGAGTCCAAGGACCCTCTTCGCGACAGTATCAAGAGGGTCGCCCGTGGAAGAATCCAGTTCACCACGGCTCGAAAAGTGCCGGTCTGATGGGATCGATGAAAGCAGCCGGACACTTTCGAGGAGTCCCGCGAGCCTCCCGGCATATCCATGATAGCCGCGGAGTCCGGCCTCCGGAATGGCGTCCTGAAAAAGATAAAGGGCATCAATCCGCCCGTCGTCGAAGAGGAGGTCGCCGGAGAAGAGCCAGCGCTCCCCGGAGTTGTCGTGGACCAGAAGGTAGGACATTCCGTCGGGCTGTGGTCCGGGAGTCGCGATGGCCTGTATGGTCACCGGCAGCCCTTCCATGCGCAGCGAATCGCCGTCATTCATCCACTGATTTACTGGAAGGTCAGCGGTGGGGACGTCGGTGGCCTGACAGGCATAATCGTGGAAATGAGCATTGAGTCGGCCTTCCCAGTATTGCCCGGTTCCAGTGAGAAATGCCCGGGCATCGGCGGGTGCAAGGATGAGCGCTCCGGGTCCGAGGGACTGAAGGTGATCGCCATTGGCCACAGCTGTGCGGCTGCGGGAATGAAGCAGTGCCGCCCTCACCTCTCCGGGAGGCTTGAGCCCCCATCGATCCGATGTGAAGTCGGATTCCAGGATTCGGAATCCCTGATCGCCAACCTCGACATAAAGTCCCGAGGCCGACGGGAACCAAAGCTGTGCCCGGGCATCACCGGCGAGGAAAAACAGGGCCACAAGGGCGGGAATCAATTGTCTCATAGTGGAATACGGGAAATGCCACGGCCCGTCGGGGCCACGCATGATTGAAATCTGCCGGAATGTCCACGGGGTTCAGCTGCGGCGAACCGGACACCGAACCGGGAACCCGGAGGAACGGGCGCGTCAGAGATGCTGGAGGCGTTGTGAGGCGTCCCCGAAGCTGTCCATCTCAAGTCCCATGCGGTCCATGATGGAAAGATAGAGGCTGCAGAGCTTCCGGTTGTCATCCCCGGCGTCGGTGTAGTCCAGAACCCGGCCGGTGCGGAGGGATCCCGAGAGCCCTCCGACCTGCAGCAGCGGCACCCTGGTGCTGTCGTGACGCGATCCCGACCACATGTTGGAGAGGAACATCAGGCAGCTGTTATCGAGCACGGTGCCCTCACCTTCCGGCATCGAATCGAGCTTTTCGGCAAGGTAGGCGAGCTGGCTGACGTAAAAGTGACAGATCCTGTGATAGTCCTCGGAGGTATCGCTGTGTGAGGCACCGTGGTGAGCGCTCCTGACATTCAGGAAGGGATAGTAAAGGCCGGAAAGATCGCGGCAGAGAAGCAGGGTGGCGACCCGGGTTTTGTCGGTCTGGAATCCGAGAGCGATGATATCGCACATGAGCTTCATGTGTTCCCGCAGGTCTTCAGGGAGGCCATTCTCCGGCCGTTTCATCGACAGGGCGGGTTTGCCGGTTTTTCTGGATTGTTCCTCGGCTCTGGATCGGGTGGAACGCATGCGCTCCACGTCTTTTTCGACCTCCCGGACGCTGGTGAGGTATTCGTCGAGTTTGGATTTGTCGGTGGCGGAGACGCGCCTCGAGAGGTCCTTTGCCTGATCCATGATCCGGTCGAGGACACTGATATTCCTGAGGTTCCCCCGATTATTGAAAAGGGCGTCGAAAGCCAGCGATGGATAAATTTCAAGCGGGACCGGCGATGTCGAACTCTGCCATGAGATGTGCGAGCTGTAGGCGAGGCTGAAATTGGTTTCGTGATACCCGGTGGTCGGTTCCTCGCAGCCCAGGACCATGCTGGGCTGCAGAGTCTGGCTGGCGAAGTGATTTGCCAGAGCCTGATCCATGGAAATACCGCCACTGAGGACGGCCCCCTTCTGGAGTGCGGCTCCACTGAGGATGTTGCCGGTCTGCCCGGGGTGGATGCCGACACCGACTGCCGATTTATTGAACAGCCCGTTGATGACATTCAGCTTGGAGCGGACATTGGCCAGGGGCTCGAGCGACCTTCCGAGTTCCATGGTGGCCCCCCCGCCCTTTGCCCACCAGTGATGATAATTGACGCCGCAGCCCATGAAGAGCGTGGCAAACCGGCGGGGTGCTTCGGCAGGACCGGTCGTCCCGAAAACATTCACGGATTCCATCCACGGAAGGGTCAATGCGACTCCGGCGCCCCTGAGCAGTGTCCGGCGCGACATACGGTGGCGCCAAAGTTCTCCGGCCTTTTTATCTGATGTCTTCATGTTCGCTGTCCACTCCACAAGCCTGTGGCTCCTGCGGTTGAAGGTTCTGGTGCTTACTGCCCTCATTCTAGCCCGATGACACAGAGAAGCACGAAAAAATCAGTGTCCCTGGCGCGGCGTGAGGGACCGATGAAGAACAACCTCCAGTGATTCGAGGAATTGCTCCGGTGAATCAGGGCTGATCACAACCTTTCTGTCAGCAAATTCCAGCACCACGGCACGGGCACCGTCTGTCAAAAAGGCATGGTATTTTCCCAGCTTTCTGTTCCGGAAGGATCCATGCATGGCCATGTAACCGTCATTGCCAATGATCTTCATGGACCACGAAATCGCATGAGGGTCATGCCATGCAGAGGTGAGAGTGAAGAATGAGTATCGTTTTACCCACCCTCCCCGATAGATCTTCAGTCCGTCAGCTGAAATTTCATACCCGCGCACCAGAAACGGTATCATGGTGAGATTCATCAGAATCAACAGGCCGACGAAGACCATCGGACTGAAGGGAGCTTCAGCCCTCACTTCTTCATTGAGAAATATTACCGCGCAGATGACGCCCTGCATGACGAGGCACATGCCGGTTATCAGCCAGACTCGAACTCCCCATGGCGCCCGGTAGTAGACTCGGAAATCCTTCATTTATCCGGATAAGCGGAATCCTCTGAAAAAACTGCAGGGCCCGGTTCATCCCGAAGTGCCGGGGGGCTTACGGCCACTTTCCTGGACCGGATCGGCGTCCCGCTTGTTCAGAAACTGCGGACTGAGGATTATCTGCTCGATCAGTGCTCTGGTTTTGAATCCATCCCCGTTTATGTCCTCGAGAATTCCGCGAATCACCGGGCCATCGGATAGAATCAGCGACCGCCCCAGGGCATAGGCCATCAACTGCCGGGTGAAACTGTTTTCAAATTCCCCACGACGACTGCTGGCGAGATAATGTCTCAATCCTTCCAGACCTTCTCCGGCTGATCCGTCAGGAAAGGTGACCGTGGTCGACACAGGGCGGTCACCGAGGTCACGCGTTCTGAATTCTCCGACTGGTCCGAAATTTTCAAAAACCAGTCCGAGTGCATCGAACCGCTGGTGGCAGGCCGCGCAGTTCGGGTGGTCGCGGTGGCGTGCCAGAGCCTGTGCCAGGGTCAAATCCCCCAGCCCGGACTCGTCCTCCGGCAGATCCGGAACATCCGGGGGCGGGGCCGGGATATGCTCGCCCAGCACACGACTGGCAACCCAGTGACCCCTTTTCACCGGACTGGTTCGGAGCCCGGGCGAATTGGCCGTCAGAAATGCCGCCATGGGCAGAATACCTCCCCGACCGGCTTCACCGGCAGGAACACGCACCCATTCTCCGCCGCCGGCACCCGGGTATTCCATCCGGTAATGTCCGGCAAGCACGGGGTTCACCAGTGTGTGATCTCCATGTATGAATTCGGTGAGCGGGAGGTCGCGCTGCACTGCATCGATGAAAAAGCGAACCGGTTCCTCGTACATTGCGGAGCGGAGGGAATCAGTGAAGGACGGGAAGCGATCCCGGTCCACAGCATTGTGTTTCTGAAAGCGGCGGACGCCCAGCCATGTCGCCAGGAATTCTTCGGCGAGTCCGCGAATGCGTGGATCATCCATCATCCTTCGGGCATGCGAAAGAAGCACCGCCCGATCCAGGAGTGTCCCATCAGCTGCGGCAGCAAGAAGCGGAGGATCCGGCAGGCTGCTCCAGAGAAAAAAACTCAATCGCGTCGCCAGCTCGAAACTGTTCAAAGGATGGATACCACCGTCTTCTGACGGTTCGAGGAATATGTAGTTGAACTCCGGTGCCATGAGGATACTGACAACCAGGTCGCGCATGGCGTCCTCGTGTTCCAGTCCGTAGTCCGTTCTGAGCGACCTGTAGAACCCGAGGATCCGGCTGCGCTGACGGTCGGTGAGAGGACGGCGGAAGGCGCGGGATGCCATATCCATGGCGGCTTCAATCTGTCGCGGCTCCGCAGAAGCCCGGGCTTTCTCAACATTCCGGATCTGCTGGTTGATGTCATGGAAGTACATGTCGATGGCAGCCACTGCCTCGGGAGGGGCCTCGCGGGACTGTGCCTTTGCGAGGTAAACACCGGCCAGTCGCTGAATCATCGACTCACTCAGGGCGTTCCGGTCCTCAGGGCGGATGAAATCAAAAACCGGGTCTCTCATGTATCCGGACTCAGCCCGCTCGAACCACAGAAATCCAGAAAACTGGCGCTCCCGGATCCTTGCTATCATTTCGAATTCGTCCCAGAGGCGGTCGAGCCCGGCCCGCTGATCCTCGTCCAGAATGAGTTCATAAAGGGGTGAATCGTCCCGGAAGAACCCCATCATGTTATGGAATCCGGCACTGAGGAACCGGCCGCGCACTTCATTTTCACTGGGGCCATCCTGCAGGTATTCACGTCCCCGCTCCATCACCAGAAAGCGATCGGGGAACACCCTTGAGAAACGCCGGAATTCCTCAACGAAAACCGTGTCGTCCTCCGGCGAAGGGGGAAGGTCGAGGAGTCCGTCGAGGGCGCCAAATCGTTCAGGTTCGAACTGGTGGCGGGTGCGGGCATACTGATTATTGCGCCAGAGCACGAAGGACTGGGAGCCGGTATGGATGCCGCGGGTCTGAAGCCATCCGAATTGAGGCCGGGTCTTTTCACGAAGGCTGAGAACCCAGTCACCAAGTTCCCGGGCGGCACGATCTGTCGCCGGACCGGCCAGCGGAAGGGCCTTCCATCGCTTCTGCAGTTCGTGCACCACCCCGTAATCTGCGCACGGACCGGTCAACAGCTGATGAACTCTTTCGAGATAGGACGGACTGAGGCCATTTCTTTCCGCCATCGACGCTGTCGACCCCGGTCGGGGATCGGCCATGTCCGCGTCCCTTTCGAAACGCGCGGCCGCCAGCAGGTATGGACCGATCTCCACCGGCTGACTCCGATAGAAATCCACTATCCGCAGGACACAGTATTTGTCCCGATCGGTGTCGCTGACCACAGGGTGCGCGGCGAACTCAATGCCATCAGGTGTGAGGACCATATGATCAGCCACCTCGCGGGAGGCTTCGAGGTATTTGCGAAGCAGACCGGGAGACATGAAGAGCGCTTCGCCCGAATTGCTGAAGCCGGCCTGATTGGCACTGTCCACCGGGAAATCGCGGGCCGGCCTGATGTCGACGCCGGTCAGGTCGCGAATGGCATTATCCCACTCGGCGTTGGTCAGACGTCGCGCCAGAACCAATCCCGGGTCACCGGCATCCGCTTCGGCGACTGCATCAAAATAAAGCCGGCTCCATTCCAGCATGGCCTGACGCTCCGCCCCGGACGGCTGTGGCTCGTCTTCTGGAGGCATCTCACCACTCTCCACCATCTCCACGGCAATCTCCCACAATCCGGATCCTTCACGAACATCCGCGGCATTCTGAAAGACAGAGATGTCAAACTTCGCCTTGGGCCTTTCACCGGAATGACAGTCCATGCAGTAGCGGCGGGTGAATTCCAGGGCGTTCTGCCCGAACCGGCCTGCGATGGCCTCCATGGCAGCCGGTTCAGCGGCATTGCCCCGGATCAGGCCCGTTGCCATGCAGAAAAAAAGCAGGAGCAGGACGGACACCCCGGAAACTCCCCGGATCCCGCGACATGCCCTGTGTGCCGCATTGACTGGTGATGCTGACATGATTCCCATCATAAGACCGGTTTCAGGCAGCGAAAAATAAATTCTGGCAGTATCGGAAGTGGACGAAATGGAGAACGGCTGCGATGTGGGCGACGGACCTCAGTGACTGGCACCGCGGTAGCGCAGGTCAGCCCGATTGCGGCGCACGGCCCGCCGAAAAGAGGGATCCGCTCCGATGTGGGTCATGATGATAAGACAGTCACCGGATTCGAGACGGATGTCCATCGATGGGCGGACTATGGTCGAGCGGTCGGCCTTGCGTATGGCGATAACTATAAATGAATACCCGCCTTCGGCTTCAATTCCTCTTAGTGTCTGCCCGACGATTTCCGATCCCTCGGCCACTGGAATTTCATCGATCTCGAGGCCGATGTCGGCCAGTCCCTCGATGAAAATATTGTCACTGAGGTCCTTTTCCAGAATCTCCCTTGCATTGGGACGGAGGACGATGTTGGCGATCCGCTGGGCACCGATGGTGGCGGGCATGACGACCTTGTCGGTGCCGGCCTGTTTGAGCTTGGCTTCGCTGGATGTCTGATTGGCGCGGGCGATGATGGTGAGTCGGGGGTTCAGGGCCCGGCAACTGAGAACGATAAAGACATTCGCGGCGTCATTGGGCAGCACCGTCGCCACCACCGATGCCTTGTCAACTCTCGCCTTCTGCAGCACGGTCTCCTCTGTGGCATCCCCCTCGATGAAGAGATAATCCTGTTCGAGGATGCTCTCGACCTGCCGGCTGTCCTTGTCGATGATGACAAAGGTCCGGTCCGCCTCGCTGAGATGGTCCGCCAGCATCTGGCCAACCCGGCCATAGCCGCAAATCACCACGTGATTTTCGAGATTACTGATTTCCCTGTCCATTCTTCTTCTTCCGAGATAATCCTGCAGCTGTCCTTCTGTCAGCCAGTTGATGAAAGCACCGACGGTGTATATGAGGCTGGTGCATCCGACTATGATAAATATCGAGGTGAAAATTTTCAGCTCGGGGCTGAGCTGATGGACTTCACCGTAGCCCACCCCGAAGATGGTGATGATCACCATGTAAAGTGAATCCAGCGACGGCCAGCCCGCCAGACGGTATCCGGTGAAACCGACACCGATAGTCAGGGCAAACATGAAAAGGCCGAGGGTCAGCTGTCGGTTCGTCTTCTTCACTTCATCCGGTCTGGTTCTGGATCCGTTCCGGAGAGTTTACATCGGGGCGACAGATTTCAAACAGTCTTTTGCAGGTGGAATGCGCGGGTGGTCCAGTCGGCTATAATGCCTCCCAGGAGAGTCGATCCTCGTTGTAGAAGTAGAGAAATCCCAGTGCCCGGAACACGATGACGTAGAAGTAAAGCGCCAGCATGATCCCGATGCCCCATGCGGCGAAATCTCCGAGGAATCGGGAAATGAGAAAGTCCGATGCAAACTGGATGACATTGCCAACCACGGCAATCAGCCAGACCAGAAGATAGTCGCCAAAGACGCGGAAAATGGAAGGAAGCAGGAAGGATGGACTGAGGACAGCGAAGGTGTCGTACAGCGTGAAGGCCAGAAAACCCATGGGAAACACAAAAAGTCCGATGGCCATCAGTGAGTAATTGCCAAGCGCGTAGATGACCCCGCTGTCCTCGGGCATGAGGATGAGCCAGAGAATCATCGGGAAAAAGCACATGAGGACAAGTATGCCCACCCTGAAGCAGTTGCCGCTCAGCTCGCCGATATCCGAAATATCAGGCCAGTCAATCCTGTCCTCCCCTCGAATTCCGTTCATCACCACAGCTTTGAGAAAGCCGATAAAATAGCCGCCAAACATCAGAAAAAGGAGAAGGGACCCAATTGCGCCAATCAGAGGGGCAAAACTCATCACAAACATGGCCGCGCCATAGATGAGCGCCATGATGAATCCGCCGGCCATGGTCACCCGTCCTTCCAGTGTGCTTACCGGATAGCCTATCGACGCCCATAACCATGAGGAGAAGGTATCATGCTGCGCTGCGGAATGAGCCGTCCGTCCGGCATTTCGGTACCCCTGGCCCGAACGGCCGGATTCCTCACCGGCTTCGTCGCCGGACTCGGGGTCATTACAGCGGCCTCCACAGTGAGGGCAGAAAAAACTGATCGTCCCCGCCAGGACATGGCGACGGCACAGACTCTCCGCCGTTCCGGTTTTGCAGACGG
>JAUIAG010000286.1 GCA_030425355.1 Verrucomicrobiia bacterium | reverse complement strand
AAGGACGCCCAATGGCACGGGCAGTTTGTCGACATGATATACGGCAGCCCTCACGGCTCCAGAATCGCCGTAGAGACGTTGAGCACACTGGCGGACCGCGGCGCTCTCCCCGCCGCTGAGGTCCGTCGCTGCCTCGAGGATATTGATCTGCAGGAATCCCTGTTCCGGAGGTTCCGCTCACTTCTGGGTATCTACATTCTGGAGCAGTACATCCCACTGACCCCGACTCAGGAGGATTCGATTTTCCGGGACGGCGTTTTCGATGGGATAGCTGTGGGGCGCCTGCTGGATGCTTCCCGCACATACCGGTACGCCCCGGCTGAAAATGTCCTTGCTCCGCTCCTCTCAGACAGCCTTGCCGCCCTCCTCGATGAGGATCAGAAAAAACTCCTCCACCGATGGAGAACGGAATGGAATGATCAGTCGCAGTCCCTGCACGCCATCAACCTTTCGAGGGACTCCGCAGATGACTCCAGACCGGAGGCACTGGTCCCGGAACCGGCATCCGGGTTTTTCAGCATTCTGTTTTCCCAATGGCAGCAGAAGTATGGTCTGAGCAGCGGGGATCTCAGAAAGCTCGACCTCGCGGTGCGGGTTTCCTTCCGGCAGCTGGTGGAAAGCATGAATCCGCCCGGCGGGGCTGATACCCCGAACAGGCTTCCGCAACAGGAGGTTCAGCGCATCAGCAATGCCTCTGCTGTTCACTTGATTCGCAGCTGGCACACGATGACCAAAATGGTCGAGAAACTCTCGACAGATCCGGAGAGCACAGAACAGCCAATAGACGATTTTGTGAGATACGGCAGCATTTGCGGCGAACTGAATGCCCACTTCATTCTCTTCGTGATGGGCGTTTTCGGCCCGGAGATGGCCGGTCCCGGCGGGGGGAAGAATTCGAATCCCGGGCTGACAGGGGCTCAGATGCAATCCATACTCGACGTGCTTAAGCCGTCATGGTCGGGCCAGTCCCTGGATTACAGCTTTCCGGACCTCAGGCTCCTGGTTGATATGGTGCTCAGGCGTCAGGACCAGTACCGGGAGTTCCTCGTCGAGGAACAACTTTTTATCCTCGATGCAATGGCACGTGACCTTAATGGAGAAGTGGATAATGGAGAAGTGGACCGGCCCCGATAATCATCGCAATTCACAGGGGGATCGAATTGAAGTATAATCTCACCATGAAGCTGTTCAGGAACTGGGTTCATGCCCTGGCATTTGCCGGTGTCATGCTGTGGTCAGGCGGCACAGCAGTGGCACAGCTCCCCGAGATTCGATACGGACAGAAGGTTCCTCTGGCCGTGCGGCAGATTTATGACCGCGGCCTCACGTACCTCGTGGAGACCCAGGCCAGTGACGGCGGTTGGCCCGGTGGCGGCTCGGGCCAGCCCGGTGCAGGCCTGACCGGCATCTGTCTCATGGCTTTCCTCGCTTCCGGTTCAGACCCCAATTTCGGCCCCTACGCCTCCACCGTTCACAAGGCGGTTGAAAGCATCATCCGTGACCAGCACCCCAGAACCGGTTACCTGGGTGGCAGCATGTATCATCATGGCTTCGGTATGCTGGCTCTGTCCGAAGCATACGGCATTGTCAGTGAAAGGAACATCTTCCGCGGCGGGGAGAACGGGAAATACAGAACTATCGGACAGGCACTTGAGCTCGCCGTGCGCGCAGCGGTGACATCCCAGGAATCCAATCCGCTCAACTCGTGGCGATACTCCCCACAGGCGACGGACGCCGATACTTCGGTCGCGGGAGCGGTCCTCATGGGCCTGCTGGCAGCCCGGAATGCCGGAATTGAGGTGCCGGACAAGTCCATTGACAATGCCCTGCAGTATTTCAGGTCGATGACCAGTCCGAAGGGGAATGTGGGCTATGCCGGAGGGATTGGGGGATTCGGGGATTCACTGGCGCGCTCGAGCATTGCCACACTGGTCTTTGCCATCAGCCGACGCAAGGACCAGGATAACTTCGAGGCGACGAAGGATTATCTCCTGCAGAATATCGACAACCCGGGACAGACCGGATGGCCATTCTACACCCGCTACTACCAGGCTCAGGCATACTTTCAGGCCGATTATGAGGCATGGCAGAACTGGAACCGCCGGCTGGTCCGGGAGATCAAGGGAATGCAGGAATCCAATGGAAGCATCCAGAACAACGCCTACTCCACGGGTATGTCGCTTCTGGCTCTTGGGCTGAATTACCGGCTTCTGCCTATCTACGAACGTTAACAGGAACACCATGCGATATCCAAAGTCCGACTCCGTTTTGTCCATACTGATGCCATTGTGCCTTGTCATGGCGCTGTTCCTTCCGGTTCCCGCGAAGGCTGCCATCGATGGGCGGCTTCTCCTCGGCGAAGGCTCCAGCATGAACGGAACACTGCTCGATTCCCCGGAGGACCGGACTCTGCTCTTCCGTGTGGATGGATTTGTCGATCCATTCCGGATGCCGATGGATAAGGTGACATCCTTTGTCCCGTCACAGATTCGGCTGCCGTCCGGGACATCCAGCCCGCAGCAGCGCATCATGCTTCGCAATTCGGATTTCCTCGACGGGACACTCCAGTCCATCGGGGGGGATCATGTCCTCTGGGACAGCGATTCACTCGGACTCATTTCCATTCCCAGAGAGGAGGTCGGACAGGTTTTCTTCCCGCAGTCTGAATCGAGTATCTTCTTCGGGCCCAGGGACATTTCCGACTGGCAGGTGCTTTCCGGCAGTGGCGGGGACTGGAGCACCGAAGCCGGGAGCCTCCGCACCGGCACTGCCAATGCCACCATCTACCGCGACTTCCCGTCCCTCGCGCGGGTGCAGATCCAGCTCAGGGTCTCATGGGAGAAGCAGGGTGATTTTCTCATCGCATTCGGCACCTCCGACCTCGAAAACGATATCGCCATGGCGTTCAGAATGGAGTCCTGGTCGGGAGAGCTTGTCGCTCAAAGAGAAACCGCCACCGACATCGATCTTTTTTCGCTTCAGACTCTGAAACAGGGCCCCAGTGATGTGGAATTCCGGATCGAGCTGGATCAGAACACCGGTCTTTTCTCCTTCATCGACTCCACGGGCAGGAAACTCGGATCCCTCAAGGTGCCGGCCGATTCCCGTGCCATGAACCACGGCATCCTCATCAAGAACAAAGGCGGCGACCTGTCGATTGACCGCCTGAATGTCATCCCCTTCGGCATTGATCTGGCTCCGCAGGACGAACGACTGGCTGAAGGCTTTGTTGTGCATGGCGAGGGACAGATCACCAGTCTGAAGGACCTCGAGTGGAACGCTGCCGGGAAGCAGTTCATCAGGAAGCCTGCACCTTCCGCCACGTCTGAGGTGGAAACCCAGGGTGACACTTCGACATCGCCGGGCAATACCGGGCAAACCGCATCACCGAAAGGCAATGACTCCAATTCAGACGGGACGGATGTCGCTGATGTCGCTGATGTCGCTGATCCGGTGGACTCTCCCCGTGCTGTCAGTCTCATGGACCTGCAGCTGATTCATTTCAATCCCTTCCATGAAAAAACACAGATTCGGGACACGGTCGACTGTGACGGCAGTGGACGGATTTCCGGTTCGGTGATCTCAGTCCGGGATGGTGATCTTCTGATCAGACCGGCATGGAGCGGGGAACTCCTGAACATTCCGGTTGTTTCGGTCAACAAACTCCGGTTTGCCGCCACGATCGCATCCGGAGACGTGCGCGGTCTCGCGGATGATGCCTGGCGACTGGAGATGTCGGATACCTATTTCACCGGTGAAATCGAGGGGGTTACCGGCTACGGCGACGCGGCCGTGCCCTCCCTTCTGTTCCGCCCCATGGGCAGCGGGAATGCTTCGGCAATTCGTCCCGGCGTAAAGGCCTTCCTCTATCCATCTGACAGGAACGACGGAAATCAGGAACCAGCAGAAGCCAATCTGACCCGGGGTTCGGGAGCGGCTCTTCCCAGTCTCATCCTGCTTAAAACCGGCGAGGTCGTGCCCTGCCGAATTCGAAAGGCCGATACCTCGGCTGTTGAGATTTCCACATTCTTTGATCGTGAAGCGACAATTCCCATGGACCTCATCCGCTCGCTGGAGCTGAGCACGGATCAGGTTCCCGATTACCTTGGTGAACCCTCCAACAATCCGGCGGACAACATGCAGGCCATGCAGCAGCGTGCGAGGATGATGGCCTTTCAGCCCGGAGCTGCCCTGACTCTCAAGAAACGGGAACACCTCGAGAAGTTCCTGACACTGCCGAGAGCAAGGAAGTATTCGCCGCCGACCCATCTGCTGCGGGCTGTCGATGGGGATCTGCTCAAAGTGGTTTTCCAGTCCATGGATCAGGAGAAAATCCATTACGAGCTCAATGGTCATGAACGCACTCTTGAACGTTCGCGCGTGGCGTCCATATCCCCCCTGCCTGTATCCGCGTCCGATGAGGAAAGCACAGAGGAAGGTGATACCGCTGCCACCGCTGATGCAGGGGAAAAGGGCGGCGGGGACATCCCCCCTCCTGCCGACACTCAGGAAACGGCCGTAATTGAGCCGGGAACAGTGCAGCTGAAACTTCAGGACAACTACCATCTGAACATTATCCCATCCGGGTATCAGAGCGGCACCTTGAGCGGCCTCTCCCGGATTCTCGGGCAGTGCGGAATCCCGACTTCCGCCATCAGATCGATTGCGCTCAAGCCCGATTTCAGGGCGGAGAGCGGCCGCTGGCCCTACACCGAATGGTCCATGACGCATGCGCGTCAGCCTGTTGCCGCAACCGTCACACCGGGTGATTTTTCCCGACAGCCTCCTGACCGGCTGGTGGGGCTGGATGCTGTCGACTTCGACCTGCGCACACCGGAAGGGGAAGTGGTGCGGCTCTCCGATTTCCGGGGAAAAGTGGTTGTCCTCGACTTTTGGGCTTCATGGTGCGGGCCCTGCATGCTGGGGATGCCGCGCATCATAGAAAAGATGGAAGCGTTTCCGGATGACGAGGTCCAGCTGATTGGAGTGAACCTTCAGGAAAGTGCCACGACGATCCGTCGAACCGTCCTGACCCGACAGCTGGATCTGCTGGTGGCCATGGACACCACAGGAAAAGTCGCCAGAGATTACGAGGCCTCCAGTATTCCCAGAACAATCATTGTCGACCAGGAAGGGGTGATTCGGTGGGGGCATACCGGCTACACCGAGGGCCTCGAGAATGAGGTGGCACGGGTGGTGGAGGCGGTTCAGAAAGGGCTGCCGATTGAGGCGGCTCCGACTGCCGGTAAGGGTGAACCGGCTCCTCTCTTTTCTTCCCGCCTGGTGAATGGCACTCCCTTTTCACTGGCCGATCTCAAGGGCAGGGTGGTGGTCATGGATTTCTGGGCAACGTGGTGTGGTCCCTGCATTCAGGCGATGCCCGAACTCATCCGCGCTGTCGAAGCTTTCGACCCTGAGGCAGTCACTCTGCTGGGCGTCAATCAGGGACAGTCCCCCAAAGTGATTTCGGACTTCATGAAACGCAGGGGCTGGGACTTTCCCGTCGCTCTGGATGTCGACCAGTCCATTGGATTGAGCTACGGGGTTCAGGGCATTCCTCATACGGTCATACTGGCGCCGGACGGGACCATCCAGCATGTGCAGATCGGTTCTCGTCCAGGACTTGAAGACTCCCTTCGCCGGCAGATCCGCAGTGTTCTGGAAATGTCATCAGATCCATCTGATGCTCCGGACGATGTCTCGCCTTGAAATGGCATGACAACTCAGTGCCATGCACATCATTCACCTCATAGTCCGAAGAGTAATCCCCGGGATCCTGATCTGGGGTCTGACTTTTTCTGATCCTGCGGGGCAGGAATTTGAGCCGGTGGCTGTCGACCCGGGCACAGTGCAGGGATTCACTCAACACGCGATGGGCCATTTGCTGCGGATTGCTCCCGAATGTTTCAGCGGGAATGAGGCGATGGGCCTGCGTCAGTCACTGCTGACTTCACTCACCGCAGCCAATGGGGAAGGGCCTTTCCCTTCGCCCGGATCAAAGGACGGCCGCCAGCTTCTGCTCGACTGCCTTTCATCGATTGATCCGTCTGAGCTGACCGACCCGACTGTGGTCCGGAAGCTTGAGGAGGATTATCAGATACTCGACCAGTATCAAAGAGAGGTCCAAGGCCGGGCAGCCGCCTACATGCTGCACCAGTATATTCCCCTGACGGCATCACAGTTGCAGCGCATTCAGGAACTCTCATTCCCTTCGCTGAACCGGATGGATATCGGGGAACTGCTTTTCGTTGTCACCACTCTGCCGCATCGCCATGTTGGAGAGCTGCTTCCCCGCCTTCTCACCCCTGATGTCCTCGCCCTCTTTAACGAGGAACAGACCGATCTCCAGAATTTCTACGCCGGCAGAACATTCGCATCGGGGCTGCAGCTTTTCATTGCCAATCCAGCTGCCGACCCCGACGACATTCTCCTGAACCTCCATTACCTGTCCATCATCCCTGAGCATGAGGATGAGCCTGAAGGGATCCACGCCCAGCTGGTGAAAGCCTACTTCAGGACCATGATCGGGAACTGGGATCTGCCCAGGGGCGAGAGCGCCAGGCTGGCAACAGCCGCCCGCGTCTCACTCGGCCAGTTCGTGCGGTCATTCGCTTCCCCCGGTGAGCTTGGTTTCTCCGGGGCTGAATTCATCGACTTCCTCAACAGCCGCACCCTCACCC
>JAUIAG010000285.1 GCA_030425355.1 Verrucomicrobiia bacterium | reverse complement strand
CTTGGTGCCGGTATGACAGCCTGGAACCGCTGGATCAGTCCCCGATGGCCGGAAGGACTGACAGGGCTGCATCTTCTCGTGATCATAAATGCCTTTGCGGTCCAGTTGACCATATTCTGTCTCAAGCAATCCGCCGCGCTGGAGGGGCACATGAGCATTCTCGCCGGCGCAGGCAAATTTCGAGCACTGATTCTCTTCTGCATGGTCTCATTTGTCTGCCTCACCCCCACGGCCATAAGCCTCGGATCGATCATCAGCTGGCTCGCCTCATCCATGCATCAGCTCAGGCCGGCTTCGTCCCGGACTGCCGTATGGGTGCCGATAGCTGCTGCCGTCTTCCTGGCGTTGCCCGTCTGTGGCCTCATTATTGTCTCCCTTGTCGGTGTATCGTGGTTGCTGGCTGCAATTCCACAGGCATTTCTGGCCATTATCCCCAGGGTCACCAGGACATGGGTTGTTGCCGCATTGGCCGTCAACGGCTTCTCGGGGATTTTCCTGCTGGCACTGCAGCCCGAGCCGGATGCCGATGCAGTTGTCGAAACTCCAACAGGAATTTATTCCGTGCGGACCGTGGGTGACTCACGTACGCAGGTTTCATGGGATTCACGAAGAAACCTGAGCGGGATGCTGCCACCTGCCGCATTTCTCGGGCCGATGATCTGGGCCTGGCCACAGGAGAGGGGACTGTTCCTCGGAGATTATCTCAACGTGGCCGGAAAAGTCGCCTCCCTTTCAGATGGGGGTGAGCATGAGGATATCGGAGTGGAACTGGTAAGGCAGACCACTCTCGGAAATCAGGCCATGCTTCGGCAGTTGCGAAACGTCGCCCAATCCACAGCCAATGATTTCTCCTCCCCGGCAGTCGTGCATACGCCGGCTGCCCCCGGATTCATCCTCCAGAAATCAGTTCCCGATCGGTTACTCATGGATCTGATTGTCATCTGGACCGGACATCCGATGCCATGGCAGGAGTCTTCGCTCCTTGAAAGCCGCTTCCTCGGACTGGCCCGTCGTGCCCTTTCCGATCAGGGGTGGCTGGCATTGTGGGTGCCAGTGTCTGACATGGACATGATCAGCCTGAAGAAGGTCGGCCGCATGGTCGCTGAAAAGTTTGAACAGGTTCACGTCTTCCTTATCACCGATCCCATGAACCATATCCATGCCGGGTTTTTCGCCGGAACGGAAGAATCTCCATTGCCTGACATTGAGTCGATCAGTGCCAGGTACAAACGGCTTCAGGAAATCCAACCCGATGCCTTCAATTCCTCCGGTGCGGCCGATCTGTTTGGCGGTTACCTTGGCGACCGTGCCTGGCTGCTTTCGGTTTCCGGGGAGGATCCGGCTTACCCGGAAAACCGACTGCCCATAGCCTTTTCACTGCCGATCAGTTATCCCATGAGCACCTCAACCTTCATCGACTGGGCCTGTCAGGACTGGAAATCCCAGCTGGATCAGTTTCCTCTCCCGTTCCTCCACCCTGATGATTCCGTGCAAAGCAGCGCACTCCGGCAAATCCGGAACCGCCGGAAGGCCTGGTTTCTCTATCTGTCCGGACTCCGGAATCTCACTCAGGCGCAGAATTATCAGAGTCTTCTGTCCCTCTACACCGCGGCGGTCATGGACCCGGATTTTGCCCCGGTGATGGAAGCACTCAGAAATCCTGATCCGGCTCTCCTCCGGACGGATTCAGCACTGATCAATGCCGTGGAGGATTTTCTGCAGCGCCATTCCAGTCCATCGCAGGAATAGTCCATGGGCCGGAAATCATTTCCAATGGAACCGCTGCCCCTTGCCTGTTAATATGCCACTTCCAAATACCCGTTCCATTGAACATTCATCCAGACACAGATCCATCCAATTCATGAGCACGAACCTTTATCCGGCGAGTTCCCCCAGCATGATTCTTCGGAATTTCATCATCCTTTCAGCTGCTTTGGTGGTTCACTTCACGGCATTGACTCAACCGGCTGCTGAAAACGGACCCCTGCCTCCCGCCGGCTTCACCAGTCTTTTCAACGGCAGAGATTTTACCGGCTGGGATGGACCAATGGAGTCCTTCCGCATCGAAGATGGCGCGATTGTCGGTGGACAGTTGAAACAGCCAATCCCCAGAAACCAGTTTCTCACCACGGAGAAAACCTATGCCAACTTCATCCTCAGACTGAAGTTCCGGCTCATCGGGGAGAATGCCAACGCGGGAATTCAGATTCGTTCGCGCCGCATCCCCGACCATCACGAAATGATTGGCTATCAGGCCGATCTGGGCCAGCGGTACTGGGGCGCGCTTTACGACGAATCACGGAGGCGAACCATCCTCGCTCAGGCAGACCTGGAAAAAGTGCTCGCGGTGCTCAACAGGAATGGCTGGAATGAATATGTCATTGAAGCCAGGGGCGACCGCATCCGCCTTTCCATAAACGGGCTCCAGACCGTCGATTACCTCGAGGAGGATGCCTCACTGGAACAATTCGGTCTCATCGGACTCCAGATCCACAGTGGTTCTCCATCCGAGGCCTGGTATAAGGACATCTGGATCAGGGAACTGCCCTGAGAATGTTTTAAACCAGTGGCTGGTGCCAGCGCTGCCGGCACCGCATGGGTGTTGTTTTTTTACTTTTTACGCGCGCGGGTTGATGTCATTCAACCTGTCGGACGGAAACTTCCACTTCTGTGGCCTCACCAGTGTGCTGTTGAGTCTGTCACTGATCGACCGTCGCTCCCGGTTGTAAAGAACCACCACTCCGGATATCAGAAGAATGGGGGGAAGGGTTGTCTCAATCGCCCGGATGATGGACTTACCCAATGCTGAATAGAACCCCGGCGGATTCCCCTCGCGGTCGTATACACGGATTCCCGTGACCAGCTTGCCGAGACTTCCGCCGAGATAGACCACCATCAATGTGTCAGTGATGATCCACAGCGCAAAAACGAAACCCTGCTGCAGGTACTGGAATTTTGGATATTTGTCATTGAATTCGCGTGTCCGCTTCAGTGTGTCCCTGAAGGTCTGACCCAGATTCGGTGCCGGCGGAGCAGGGGAGTCTGCTTCCGATGCGGAATCTGAAGAGTTTTCACCATCGCCCCGCGGGGCAGAGGCGGCGGCGTCCTCCGAATCTTCCGCCGGTGCCTGACGGGTCATTGATGGCTGCTGCAGTTCCATGTAATCTTTCATGAACTGTTCACCATCATCATGAATCCTGGCATAGAGAAAGATGGAGAGCGTTCCGCCAACAATAGTGTAGATCATCGCATCAACGAACCATCCGGCCAGACGGCGCAGCAGATAGAGGGGACCCAGTGCCGACAACCCGGCCGGCCGGCGATCCGAATCCAATGGGATAACCTCATCCAGTTCCTGGTCCTCATCCAGCTCGGGAAGATCAGTCTCGAGATCGATGGGGTAGCCAATGTCCCGAAGCGGCTTCCATTGATCCAGTCCTTCATGCCACACCAGCGTTTCGGGACCAATCTCTCGTTCGTCGGCCAGTCTCTGGATGTCCTCCTGCCTGACCGGACCGATTTTCCGGGAATCTATCGCATAATACCAGTCCATGAGTTTGGATCCTGATCCTACCACATCTCCACGGGCGGGCAAATTCCCTTTATATGAGCAAAACACCACCATAGAATGGGGCTTTGGCAGTTCGCGCAACCGCAGCAGGAAGCCTCACAGGTGGTTGTTGGCGGTCGGGCTGCCGGGCCCAGGCGAATAACCCGGCCGGGCTTAGAGGCATAACCGGGCACCGCTCCAATGCGACAATTCATTCTATGGTTACTGAAGCTGAGACCTCGGCAGCCGCGCCGCGGAGAGTCATTCTTTTCCTATGCGCTGATCGCTCTTGTGATCCTGGTGGTGTTCAGTCGTGTCCCGTCCGCCATCACCAAATCCAACCCGCTCCTCTCCCTCATTCTCGCAGTCGCTGCCATCCTCGGCGCTCTCTGGCTTCATCGGTTCATTGACGATCAGCTGCGCCAGTTACCCTTTGCCCGCATCTTCGATCGATGGGTCGGTTACTGTTCCTCCCATCCCGACTCCCGCGTGACCTCCATGTCCCCGGTCATATCGATTATCATCTATTCCCCCCTGCTGGTCATACCATTTCTTCTCGGGCAATCCGGAAGGGAACTGATGATCCCGGTCGCCTGCATGGGCTATGCGGTGCTTGCCTACTGCATGGAAGCACTGGTCAAGGCCCTCATTCTCAAAAAAATGCACTATTCGGACGGAAACTGAGGCCCATACACAAGGGGGATGTGGGCCGCAGGCGGGGAACCCGGTCATTGAAAAGTATCATGGCCTCCGGTGCAGAATTTCGTCGGTGTTCAGAACCTGAATCGCACGCAGTCCCGCCGGACGGTCAGCCTTCCATTTTTCAATGGATTCCCTTATGGATGGATCCATCACTTCAAATCCGATCATCGCCCGGCCGACTCTTTCTCCCGAATACTGATAAGAGAAGTAGCACAGGTTGACACCCTGATAAAACCCGCGCAGAAAGTCCGACAGGGCACCGGCCCGCTCAGGGAACTCGACCTGGACAAACACCGGTGAAGCCATCACGGACGGATTCCACGGAATCATCCGGAATTCCACCTCCGGCTTGCCGGTCACGTCCTCGTAGGGAATCCGTGCCTCCTCAAGATCGTCGTGCAGTCTGCGCAGTTCCTCCGCTCCCGCATCGAATCCAATCACCGGATATGCTGTTGCCGGGTCGTTCTTACCATACTGAAACTCAATGATGTTGGCCCGCGAGCGAATCAGCTCAAGGATTCTGAACAACGTGCCCGGCACTTCCGCTATCGTGAATCGATAATAAACCCTGGTAGCCGATCCGATGCCCGCATGCCGCACAATCCATGCCAGTCGGGCGAAATCCATGTTCGCTCCGCAAAGTATGGTCAGACACCGGCAGTCACGGAATTCCTCCCGACGCTTCAGCCACGCCGAAACCCCCATCGCCCCGCTGGTCTCAGGTATGACGCGGCCGTTGTCCCAAAGAAACTGGATCCCTGCGCACACCTCCTCGTTGGTCACAAGGGTCATCTCATCAATCGTGCTTCGGCAGATCTCCCAGGTATGCTTCCCAACCTCGCGCACCGCTGTCCCGTCGCAGAAAACATCCACATAATCCAGTGGCACCGGTCCGCCATTCTCGATCGCCCGCTTCATCGATGCCTGGTCCTGTCCCTCGACTCCAATAACCCGGATTCCGGGAAAGAATTTCTTCAACCAGTAACTCACCGCCGCCGCCATCCCACCGCCGCCTATCTGAAGAAAAACCACATCGAAGGGACCTTCTCCCGAAAGTATGATCTCATCCGCAATCGTCCCCTGTCCCGCTATCACGTCGATGTCATCAAAGGGGTGAATCATGATGTGTCCGTGCTCGCGCACGCTGGCCTCGGCCGCCGCCGCCGCCTCGTGAAACGTGTCCCCGACAAGCACGATCTCCACCCGCTCGCCGCCATGACGCCGGACCGATTCACGCTTCAGTGCCGGAGTCGGAACCGGCATGAATATCTTCGCGCTGATTCCCAGTTTCGCCGCTCCCAATGCCACCCCCTGTGCATGATTCCCGGCCGATGCAGCAACAACACCCCGCCTCCGCTCCGACTCCCCAAGCTTGGCCATCTTGTTGAAAGCCCCCCGCCACTTGTACGCCCGTATCGGCGATAAATCCTCACGCTTCACCCATAACTCCCCTCCTGTCACCGGATCCAACACCATGCGCTCCAACGGCGTCCGGCTCCCGATGCCATACACCCGCTGCCGCGCCATCAATATCTCATCCGTCAAATCCATCCCCAACCATACCACTCCAGTCAAAAAGTGCCATACACTTTATTGTTGATTTTTTATGGCGTGTGGGGGAGGGTTGGGGGATGAGAATGTTGAGGCGGAAGATCGTGCGGCCCGAGGGCGGGCAGTATTTTCATGTGGTGAGTCGGGTTGTGGATCGGCGTCTGATTTTTGGTGAGCGGGAAAAGGAGGTTCTTTACCGTCTGATGAGGCAGTTTGAAGGCTTCAGCGGACTTGAGGTATTGAGCTATTGCCTGATGGGAAATCATTTTCATTTTCTGATACATGTTCCGGTGAGGCCTGCGGAGATTTCGGAGCCGGAGGTGCTGCGGAGGCTGAGGCACATATACAGTCCGCAGAGCGTCAAGGACCTCGGGCAGCGGTTGAGGGAGTTGAGGGAAAATGGCCGCGATGGAGAGGCCGAGCGGATTCTGGGTCAGTTTCGCAGGCGGATGCATGATCTTTCCGTGTTTGTTCAGGAGGTCAAGCAGCGGTTTTCCCGATGGTATAACCGCGAGAAGGACCGGGCCGGCACGCTGTGGGAGGGACGATTCCGCATGGTGGTTGTGGAGGGTGAGGGGAGTTGTCTGGCTGCAGTGGCTGCCTACATTGATCTCAATCCGGTGAGGGCTGATGTGGTTGAAGACCCGAAAGACTATCGCTGGAGCAGCTATGGTGAGGCCTGTCGAGGGAGTGACCGGGCACGGGATGGAATTGTGCGCTGCTATTCGCCTGAGAACGGCGGTCGACGGGTGAATTGGCAGGCGGTGGCCGCGCCCTACCGCGGTTACCTGATGGGACAAATCGTGGATTCAGCAAGTGAATCCAGTGTTAAGGGTGTTGCTCCTGATGCCCGAAAGGAGGACGGGGGCGCCGGGGTGT
>JAUIAG010000284.1 GCA_030425355.1 Verrucomicrobiia bacterium | reverse complement strand
CCAGTTCGTGGATTACGTCAACGCCATTGGTGGCGACACCACCACCACCAACCCATACATCGACGCCAATCTGTCCTACAACTTTGTCGACGGTTCCGCGCTTCTCGGTGTCCGCCACTCCCGTAACGCAACGGACGTCTCCGGTGTCACCACGGCTCCGGTTCTCGACCAGGAAACCACCACTGTCTACGGATTGCTGTCCTACAACATCACTCCATACATCGTTGGTCGGGCCAATGGTCAGGTCCAGTTCTCGGACTTCAACGGAGGAAGCTTCAGCAACGCAAGCGAAACACTCTACATGGTCGGTGCCTCTGTCGGATACCAGATCAACCCGAACATTCTCGCCGAGATCGGTTATTCCTACAACGACCTCATCAACGACGATATCCTCGGCCGTGCGTTCCAGCGCAACATCGTCTACTTTGGCGTAACAGCCACATACTGATTTTTTTGATTCCTGAAATTTATCTGTGTTACCTGAAAGGGACTGACTTCCGTCAGTCCCTTTTTTCATCCTCCCTGGATCTGCACAGGCGGCCGCTTTCCGGGGTTTTCCGCATCATCCGCCGCCCCGCTCCAGAGCCCATCACCACAGGAACTTGAGGGACATTTTTGTTTCCTGATAATTTTATCTGTGGTAACTTGCCCGAGCTGCAATCATCAGCCTCCTGAATTTATTTTATGGAAAATTTCAAAGCACCTGAAGAAGCCCAGGACAAACTACACTTTCTCGACTACTGGAGGGTCATCCGCATCCGCAAGGCCATCATCTTCACGGTCTTCTGTATTGTCCTGCTTTCATCGGCAATCTTTACGCAGTTCATGCCGGAGAAATACCGCAGCTTCGCGCGCATGGACGTGCAGAAGGACAAGGCTGACGTCAATCTCATGGATCAGTTTGCTCCAACTGGAGGATTCGATCCTTACTGGATGGAAACCCAGTTCGAGATTATCGAGTCCACCGCCGTGCTTCACGAGGTGATCAGGGAACTCAACCTCACCAGCGAGTTCGGAAATGAATACGGTGACGGGACCCCCATGCAGCTTGACACCACCTACAAGCTGCTCAGCTCGATGATCAGCCTCTCCCAGACCCGCAACACCTCCATCATCAAGGTTTCCGCCACCACCAACGATCCTGACCTCTCCGCCAGAATCGCCAACACCGTCGTCGACAAGTATATCGAATACCGCAACAGTCTGCTTCAGGACGCCAGTTCCCGCGGTATCACAGCACTCCTCAAACAGGAAGGGGAAAAGATTGAGGAAATTCAGGAGCTTGCCCAGGAGCTCGAACAATACAAAAAGGACAATGACATTACCGACCTCAACCCCGGTCTGTACGCCACTTCCTATTCGGAAAACCCTGAACTCATCCGTCAGCTCGCCAGCGAGGAGTCCCGCGCCGAGCAGAATTACGAGAAGACCAAAAGTATTTACGATCACCTCAACCGCCTCCGGGACAATCCCCAGAAGCTGAAGGAAGTGATTGAGGCCGTTGAACCGGACCAGCGTCTCACCTCGATGCTGATTGAGCTCGACAATGCCAAGCTCATGCTCGTCAACAACCTCCAGCGCTTCAATGACTCCCATCCGGATGTCATTGCCACCAGAGCGGTGATCGACGAACTCAACAGACAGATTCAGGACAAGATCGCCGCCATTATGGAAGGCTGGGAGGTCAAACTCTCCCAGTCGCAGGCCGTTCTTAAAATCACCTCCGCCAAACTGGAAGAGCTGAAACTTTCCAAGCTGGCCAAGGACGACAAGCAGCTGGAATACGAACGCATGAAGCGCAAGCTCAATTCCGAACAGCGCGTTCTCGAAGCCATCCAGGCTAAAATCAACCAGGAGGAGATCAACAGCAATATCACCCGCGGATCCGAGGTCACTCAGATCGACACGGCCAAGGCCGAGAAAAAGCCGGTGAGTCCCAGCTGGACCCTCAACCTTGTCCTTGGAGGCATTATCGGCCTTTCAATCGGTATCGGTCTGGCATTCTTCATTGAATACCTCGACACCTCTGTGAAGACCATCGACGATGTGGAAAGAGCGCTTCAGGCACCGGTTCTCGGGGTTATCCCGCAGAATGTCGGCGCCATCATCGACGAAGGTCCGGACAGCCCCCACGCGGAAGCCTACCGGGTGCTCCGCACCAACCTGCTATTCTCCCGGAAGGACAAAACCAAGAACACCTTCTCCGTGGTCTCCGGTGGAGCAGGGGAAGGGAAGTCCACCACGCTGTTCAACCTGGCAACAATCTTCGCCCAGAATAATGAAAGGGTGCTGGTCGTGGACTCCGACCTTCGCCGCCCCTCGATCCACAAGATCCTCGGGATCTCCAACTCCCTTGGGCTGACCAACTACCTTCTCGGCCAGAACTCTCTCGAGGAGGTCATCCAGACCACCAAGGTGCCGACTCTCGACATCATGCCTTCAGGAAAGCTCCCCTCCAGCTCAATGGGCATTCTCAACTCACCGCAGATGAAGGAACTGGTCGAAATCCTCAGCAAACGGTATGACTACGTATTCTTTGATTCACCCCCAATCATGGGTATCAGTGACGCCTCGGTCCTCGCCTCACTGGTTGGATACACCGTTCAGGTCATTCAGTACCGCAAGTATCCGCAGGCCATGACCATCCGCGCCAAGCAGCTGGTCCAGAAGATTGCCAACAACCTCACCGGTGTCGTCCTCAACAACATCAACATGTCTCAGGACTCCGATTACTATTACTACAGCGGCTACTACTACGATTACTACTACTCACGGAACGAGGAATCCGATCCCAATGCCGAGCCCAAAAACGGCAAACCGTCCTCCTCCATGAAAGCCCCCTCACGCGGCGACAAACCCGGCTCGTCGCCCGAAATAAAACAAAAGTATTGAGTAATTGTCCGCAGCTAATAAATTCTTGCATCGCATGAGTTTCTGGAAGTCCTTAGATAGTGTAAAAAGTCTGTTCCTGCTGTGCCTTGTTATGGCCGTTGCAGGTGGTTGTGGAACCCTGGGTCCTGCTACCACCGTTGAGGAGCCCCCGCCACCTCAACTGGGTCTGATGCCCGGCGACACCTTGATGGTTTCCTACCGGGGTCCCGGTGCACCCGATGACTTCTCCGCCAAAATCAGGGACGACGGCTATATCACGGTTCCCCCCGCCGAAATTGGATCCCTCTTTGTGCAGGGTAAATCCGTTAGTGAGGTTCAGAAGGAACTGCAGGCTGAGATTGACAAGTACTACCGGCAGCTGGTGGTCACCGTCAACGACGTCCGCTTCTTCTACGTCCGCGGATACGTCAATGGACAGAACCGCCTGCAGTATCAGGAGAATCTGACTCTCCTCTCAGCTATCGCAGCCGCCGGTGATTTCGCCACTTTTGCCAACAAATCGCGAATTGAACTGAACCGCGACGGCAAAAAATATTATCTCGATGCCGAACTGGCCCGCAAGGACCCCTCCTACGACTTCAGAATCTATCCCCGGGACGAAATCTTTGTCCCAAGACGTAACTTCTAAAAACCTGAAATCATCCGGTGTTTCAACTCCGTCGGCTGAAACCGGGTCATCAATCCACATCGGATCATGACCGACAAATCACCCGAACGATCTTTCCGCTGAAGAACTCCCTTGTCATGGGGAGTTTTTCCAATTGTGACGTGGTCGTTCAGGATGCCGGTATCTCCGGCCGTCATTGCCGTCTCAGCCCGGATCCCGATGGCCGCTGGATTGTTGAAGCCCTCGATTCGCCCTATATCGAGGTCAACAACCGACCGGATAGGAGATTCGAACTCAGGTCCGGGGACCTCCTCCTTCTCGGGCACAGCCAGTGGCGTTTTGAACTCCAGCCACTGCAGCAGCACTCCCTGACCATCACTGACAAAATCTGGCTCATTCTTGCCCTTGTCGCCATGGCTGCCCAGGTCGCGGTCATGATCTACCTCGAATCCATCACCTGACCCCACAAGGTGCCATGCTCCTTATTCCTGCCGGTGCCCACAAGGTGCCATGCTCCTTATTCCTGCCGGTGCCGACAAGGTGTCAGGCTCCTTTTTCCTGCCGGTGCCCACAAGGTGCCATGCTCCTTATTCCTGCCGGTGCCCCACAAGGTGCCATGCTCCTTTTTCCTGCCGGGGTGCCCACAAGGTGTCAGGCTCCTTTTTCCTGCCGGTGCCGACAAGGTGCCATGCTCCTTATTCCTGCCGGTGCCCACAGGGTGCCATGCTCCTTTTTCCTGGCCGGCTGGATGATGGCTGGCGTTTGCATTCATATTGGAGTCTAATTGCGGGAGATGTTCAGGCCCTGCATTGATCTCCACAACGGCCAGGTCAAACAGATTGTTGGCGGCACCCTGTCTGACGATGACAGCGGTCTCCGGACCAATTTCACTGCCACCCAGGATGCATCGTGGTTTGCCGACCTGTATCGCCGAGACGGACTGAGAGGCGGGCACGTGATCCAGCTTGGTCCCGGTAATCGGGAGGCTGCCATACGGGCTCTCGAGGCTTACCCCGGCGGTCTGCAGATTGGCGGGGGAATCACTCCGGAGAATGCCGGCAGTTTTCTGGACCATGGAGCATCCCATGTGATCGTCACCTCCTGGCTGTTTGAAGGTGCGAATCTTGATTACGAACGGCTGCATCACCTGAGCTCCGTTGTTTCACCGGAACGACTGGTGATTGATCTCAGCTGCCGGAAAAAAGACGGCCGCTACCATGTGGTGACCAACCGATGGCAGACCTTCACGGATGCGGTGCTGACACCACAACTTTTCGATTCGCTGGCCCGATATTGCGATGAATTCCTGGTTCATGGGGTGGATGTGGAAGGCCTGTGCCAGGGAATTGATCTGGAGCTGGTCGAACTTTTATCCGGCTGCTGTCCATTAACTGTCACCTATGCCGGCGGCGCCCGAACAATGGATGACCTCATCCGGGTTACGGATGTCGGCCGGGGGCGCGTTCATCTCACAATCGGATCGGCGCTGGATATTTTTGGCGGCAGTGGTGTGAAATACCGGGACGCCGTGGCCTACAACAACAGCCTCGCGCCGTAGGCCAGCCCAAAACCAACGGCATTCAAGTGGCTCCATGTTCTCTCAAGGAGTTCACTTGTATGCGCCTGCTGTTTTATTTCCGCCGACCATTTCGTTACTGAAATATGGGCGGATTCAATTAAGTTAATCGAATGATGGGAAGGCTTCCGGGTATTTCGCGAATCTGCAAAGCACTCTGGGTTCTGGGGTTATCAACACTTCTGGTTCCCGGAATATCAGCACAGGTTTTCTATGACTCTGACACCAATACGGTGGCCAATCCGGTTCCCGCATCTGTAGCCGGGCAGCCTGCGGATCAGGTTCCGGTCGGGACCACCAACGTCGTCGGGAAAACCTCCACGGAAAGTCAGCCTGAACCAGCATCCGAAGATCCCACCGCACTGATAAGAAATCGCCTGAAGGAAGTGGAGAGTGGCCTGGCGGATCCTGGTGGAGAAGCAGAATCCACCGCACGCCAGCTTATCAAGGACACCCGTCAGGCTCTGGATGCTGCTGATTCCTCCCGGAAACTGTTTCAGAGCTACCGGCAGTCCATCGGGGATTATCCGGATGAGAAAGCGAGACTTGAATCCGAAATCCAGAGCCGCCGCAACGTGCCCCCGTCGCTTTCGGAGCCACTCGCGGTCGGCGACGGCATTGATGCCATTAGCGCCAGGCTCACTTCCCGCCAGTCGCAGCTGAATACGCTCAAAGCCGAACTCAAACAGCTCGAGGAACATGCCGCTTCGGAAGTTTCAAGGCCCACCGCCATTCAAAAGGAGATCCAGGACAACAAGGCTGTCATCGACCAGAACCAGAAGGCCCTGCGGGAACTGGAAAGCAATGGTGACACCAGCCCATCAGGGCTGCGGTCGCAGCTCATGCGGGCACGGGCCCTGCATTACGCCGCCCTCAATCAGAAGCTGACGGAAGAGCTGAACACCCATCCCCAGCGGTACGAACTCACAACTCTCCAGAGGCAACTCAAGGAACTCCAGGTCCAGACCCTCGAGGCGCAGATAAAAACCATCAATGAACTGCTCAGCCAGGCCCGCGAACAGCAGGCCCGAAATCTCGCCGGAGGAGACGACACTTCCAAACGCATCCAGAACCGGGTGCCCGCCGCCGAACAGATCATCAATAAAAACAACGAATACCTGACGTCCAACCTGGAGGCCGTCGAGGAACTCAACAGGATCCAGGCAGACAACCAGATCCAGGAAAATGAACTCGAAGAACTCAGCGCCGAACTGGAGTCTCTCGAAAAGGAACTCGCCATAGGGAATGCCGATGACATCCTCCGTCAGGTTCTGGTTGAAAGACATCAGGACGTCAATACCCGCCTCGTCTCCGGATTCAGTATCGATGAGCTGGAAGAGCAGCTGAAAAAGGCAAGGCTACAGCGATTCCGCTATGAACAGGCTCTCCGGGAAATCAATCCCGGCACCCCTGCCTTTGATGAGATGATTTCCTCACTGGTGCCGGATAACGACGATGCGGCCGCTGATACCGAAGCTCTCCGGAACCTGTTCATCAAACGCAAGGAAATCCTCGAAGTCCTCGAGGCCAACCAGCGTGATCTCCAGAACTCTCTCGAAAAGAAACTCTCCCTCGCCCGCAGCCACCAGGCAAAACTCGAGGAATTCAACACTTTCCTCAACCG
>JAUIAG010000283.1 GCA_030425355.1 Verrucomicrobiia bacterium | reverse complement strand
AAGCTCGCGCTGGGCTGTGAGCAGATCCGGACTGTATACCGTGGCCAGGTGCTCGCCCTTGTTGACGCGGATTCCAGTGTAGTTGACGTAAAGTTCATCGATGCGGGCGGGGAACCGTGCAGTCAGAGATTTCTCGCGGGTCTGATCATAGTCGAGGCGCCCGACCAGCCGGACATCAACTTGCGGATAATCGCGGACGACAGTGGAAGTCTGAATATCGGCGAGAGCCCTGGAGGCCTCACTCATGCTCAGGACCCTCGGTCCTTCGTCGTCGCCGTCGCCGCTGGCAAGCGGGATCAGATCCATGCCGCAGATCGGGCAGTCTCCAGGCCCGGGTTGCTGGATCTGCGGGTGCATCGAACAGGTCCACGTTGAAGCCTCGGGGCTTTCAGCCGTGGCGGGGCCTGAAGCGGCAGACTTTTCACCCTGGCCCGAAAACATGAGCTTTCCCAAGCCAATGCCTGCTGCGAGCGCAATGATGGATGTTCCTGTCAGTAGTGAAATGGATAATTTATTCATTGTGATGGCTTGTGTTGATGATTTCGGGAATTGGCTGATTGGCGATGGTCTGGATGATGATCCGCTGCTGCCAGGCATCGGCGGCGGCACGCCAGTAAATTAACTGCAGATCGAGAAGGGATCTTTCACTGTCGATAACTTCAAGGATGCCGGTGCGGCCTCCTTCATAACTGGTCCTGCTGTTCTCCACTGCCTGCCTCGCGAGTCCAAGCAGTTCGTCACCATATAGTTTCAGTCGACGGTTGGCATCCCCGAGTGTGGCAAGGCTTGATGTGATTTCGGCTTTCAGTGAATTGAGACGGTCCTCGAATTCGCTCTCAAGTGAGCGTCTGTTTGCCTCGGCCTCATTTCGGGCGGCTTTGTATTTCCCCCTCCAGAGAGGAATATTAATCCCTACGGTGACGCCCCACGCATCCTGGCCACCATCGGCCATTGTTGTATTAACAACCGGATCACCGATCTGTATATAGTTCAGCCCCAGTGTAATATTCGGATAACTCTCAAGGCGCGCAATCTCCTCGCGTGCCTCGCCACTGGCTATTTTGCGCTGCAGCATCTGCAGCTCAGGATTGTTCTCCATCACGGCTTCCATCAGTAAAACAGTGTCGGGTGCAAAATCTCCGGGAGCCTCCCATTGAGGCCATGGCAGCACCCGGGCATCAGAAAGCCCCAGCAGCTCGCAGAGCTTCGCTGACAGTGACAGTCGTTTCTGTTCAAGCGTCCTCAGTCGGTCATCCACCTTGCCTATCTCCACTTTCAGCCGGAGCAGCGCATTCAACTCGGCACCTGCCTGAACTTTTTCCTCGACCACTGGTTCCAGTGTTCGAAGCAGATCCCGATTCTCCCGCGTCAACCGTGTCGCTTCTCTGGTATAGCCGTACTCATAAAAAGCGAGAGCGACCATTCGGGAGAGAGCAAGCTGCTGGTTCTGATAGGCGAACCACAATGCTTCCGCCTGCAGCGAGGCTGAATCCCGCCGACTGCTCAGCGTCCCGAACCACGGGACCCGCTGACTCAGCATGATGACATTTTCCTGTGGACCGGTTCTGGTCTGCACGGATTCCACAAAATGCGTCACCTGAATTTGCGGGTCGGGAAGGGCTGATGCCTGAGGGATCCGGTGGATGGCAGCCTGATATCGCTGTTCAAAGGCATCCAGTTGCGGATTCCCTGAGAGAGCGATCGAAAGATAGCTTTCAAGATCGGATGGCTGTTCCCGCCCGGAAACTCCATCGGCAGAAAGCAGCATGCCTCCAGGCACACATAGCGGAAGCATCATTCCCGCAACAAGAACAACGAATTGCTTATGCAGATTTGGATTCATTTCTATTCTAAATACTAAAATTTGTCTTCGCACTGATTCGCGGCAGCAGAGGCCGCCCGTGTTAATTTTCCATGGCTCAGACAGGAAAGGATCAACCATCAGGGACGGGCCTGACAGGCTGATTGAATCGATGTTTCGCGGCCCGGGTAAGTCTCCCTCTATGCCCTGTTAATGGATGCCGGCGCTGACAGCAGAACCATGGAGACTGCCAATGCGACATTCCATCGAACAGTCAGCTCAGGACCGGCATTCGAAACGATGGACAAAATTATGGAGAGCCTGTCTCCGGGTTGTTGTGAAATGAAAGCCACCTCCCGCGTCACAGGATGGACGTTCATGCAGGGAAGGCAGTGGTCGTGAGAAGCCCGCAAAAGAACGGGCCTGCGTCAGGAGACGCGAAAAAAGGGTATGGGAACAACGGGTGACAGTTCAGCCGTTAGAAACCATGCGGCCATGGAGACCAGGATTGCGGGATTCAAATACATCCCATGATCAGGAGTCCATGAAATGAAGGAGGGATCAAATCAGGAAGAGGCAGAGAGCGGAGTGGAGATTGACCGGTGGCGGAGGAAGGGCATGCTGAAGCCACCATAGCCGTGACCTGACCGGGCCGGATTCCTCAACTTGAGATATAGAAAGACCGTTACCATCGCTCTGGAAGCAGAGATAGCGCACAAGGATATCCGGGACCCTCGTGATGTTGGTTATAATCAACCCATCGGGCGGCGGAAGCTGGTCGTCATTGCCCACCACGCAGCAGGCATCTGTGCTGCATGGACACGCCGCGGCGCTTTCAGAACAGCAGCCGGATCGGTGTTCAGATTTGGAAAATCCGGCAATGGCCGAGGCACAGGCAGGAGTCGAAACCGGTGCAGAGGACATCAGCGCTGCACCAAGGCAGACAGCTATCAGACAGGTCCTGACCAGTTTCCTGAACACTGTTCAAACTTAACCGCCGCCCCACCCTGCGCAAACAAAAAAAAGAGGCCGGCGGCCTCATTCCTGAATCGTCCAATGTGAAGGATGGAACCGGGGTCGATTCACTCACCGATAGCCAGTGCCTGAGCAGCGGCATTTATCACGGCCGCGATGCGGACGGCGGACTGAATGCTTTCACGGGTCATTTCGTGTTTCATCAGGGTATTTTTATGGGCGACGATGCACATGCCGCACCCGTTGATGGCCGAAACAGCCAGGCTCATCAACTCGAAGTCGACCTTGTCGACTCCGGAGTTACCAATGATCGTCATGCGCAGATTGGCCCGCATCGTTTTGAAGTCCTCGTCCTCAACGAGGTGAATGAAACGATAGTAGACATTGTTCATGGCCATGATCGTCGCGGCTGCTCTGGCCGCATGAAAATCCTGATCGCCAAGGTGTTCCTTTGCTGCGGCTGTAATGTGTTCAATCAGGGTGCTGTTCCGGGTTGCATAGGCACAGGCAAGAGCCACGTGCCAGACCTGACGGACTGCAAGCCCCGGCGCACCTTCGGGAGTTGTCACAGTCGAGATATTCAGACGAATGTCCTTGGCGTAGTCGGGGAGAGATTGCTTCAGCGCTTCAATGCTCATGGTGGGGTTTTTGGGGTTATGAAGTGGAAGGGGATAAAAAAAGCCCGGACTCTGCGGTACCGGGCTCAAAATCTGAGAGAGGTTTGTTACAGCGTCGCCATTTCGGAGGTGACGTTGATGGTGTCCTCACCTTTGTTCCAGTTACAGGGACAGAGTTCGTCGGACTGGAGAGCGTCAAGAATCCGAAGGGTTTCCTGAGGGTTTCGGCCGACGCTCAGATCGTTGACCGACACGTGGCGGATAACACCGGCGTTGTCGATGATGAAAGTGGCGCGGTATGTGACTCCCTCAGCCGGGCTGATGATTCCAAGGGCGTTGGAGAGATCGCGACGAACGTCGGCCAGCATCGGCATTTTCAGGTTGGCGAGGTCATCCTTGTGCTTGCGCCATGCCAGGTGCACAAACTCGGAATCGACGCTGGCTCCGAGAAGCAGGCAGTCGCGATCCGCAAAATCATTGTGAAGCTTGTCGTAGGCAACGATTTCGGTTGGACATATAAAGGTGAAATCCTTGGGCCAGAAAAAAAGCACAGCCCATTTGCCTTCGAGATCCTTGCTGGAGAAGGGCTTGAACGCTTTCTCAGGGTCAGTGTCTACGGTCGCGGTGAGTGAGAATTCCGGGATTTTTTGTCCAACTGTCAGCATATCCTGTTTGTAGTCGTTAGTTAAATTAATTGCAGTGGAAGAAATAACACGTTCCAGTCACCTGTCTAATCAAAACCAGAAGATTTTTTGAAATTTCTGAGGATTATTCGGAGCAATTCGAGACGTGTCGGATTTCTCCGACCAAGTGACCGGATTGCCTGTGTCGGACGTCCTGTAAGGCTCTGGTTGAGGGATGAGACCTGAGCGGTCAGTCATCCCGACGGAACTCGACCGACCCCACGCCGTGCCATGTGAACACAATGTTTGAGTCGTCGAGGATCTGGAGCTCGCCGGGAACGAATTTGGGATTGCGGAATTCGTATTCAGCCACCTGTCCTTCGCCCTTGCCGGTCCGGATGTTCGCCCGCCAGGTGATCTCTTCGGCAGGGACATACTCGTCTCCGGTGATCTTGGTGGCAATCAACTCCTCTCCGGACTGATCAATCCGGATAACCTCCTCGAAATTCTGACGGTAGTTGCCGATCCACTCCCCCCGGAGCTCAACCTTTCTATTGTTCATGATAACCATACCAACTCGCGACGAATGTTGGCCTGAAAACCGAGGTTTTTCAAGTGTCAAGTCGTCATTTTGACGAAGTTCCGCACGACCGGCCACGGACCTGCCCCGGAGCCGGAAGGCAACCGGAAGGACCGAAGAAAGGAACCGACAAGCACCATGGATGCGCTGGATGAGAAAAGGATCGCACTCCCCCCATTGCAGGGAGCAGAGCCCGAAGCGCCGGCAAAACCGGAAGGTCCGCCCGATAACAGGAACTTTCAATTACCCTCAAATTTCAACAAAACGACGGGTAGTGGCGGAAAAACCGCCTTGCCAAGTCCAGGAAGGGAGGAAATCGTCTGATTGTACACCGGTTGATGCATCGGGAATTATAGACAAATTCCGGGATGGTGCATCAAATCCCATTCAGAAAAGAGATAATGGTATCGAGAACCTCGACGGGGTGGGAAATTTCAGGTATTGGGGTGTTTTCGTTTATGGTCAGGTGTGGCTGATTCCGGGCCCCTGGTATATTTTTATACCGCTCGGGTCAGTATACCTGAACATGATGAGTGGTCTCAATGACAACCAGAGGTTTTTGATAATTACTGAATTTTTCCCAATACTCGCGCTGATTCTGAGCAGAAGGATGATCGTTGGAATCCGGCTCAAGACTGCCGGAAGGGGCTAAAATCCCTTCTTTCAATTCTCTAGACCTGTGTGGAGCACTGTATGCATTTCTATCCTTCTGAGACAGGCGTCCATTAACCTGAAAGTCGACGATGTCAGCAGTGGTGGCACCCAGTGCGCCCCGAATCTGGTTTGTGTCGAACTTGAAAATCTGATTCATGGACTCATCACTTCCATCATGAAATGTTGGACAAATAGCAACCAGGCCGTTGACTTTGCTACAGTTATCGACGGCGAGGCGTGCCGCAATGTCTGCGGTGAACGACGCTCCGACCAGAACAACATCAGTCAGCCCAAGATATTCAAAAATCAGTTCATCCAGCCAGCGCTGATATGACCCTTTTCGGTATTCGCTCAGAACAGTCGGGTTATCAGACTTTCCAAAACCGGGCATATCCACACAGATGACTCTTCTTCCCAGGTCTATGACGGGCTTGATATAGGAAGACCAGGAATAACTCCACGAATTGACCCCATGGAGAAACACCACCGGATCACCGACGCCCTCATCTATGAATGCAAGCCGTATTTTTTCTGTCCCGGCATGGAAATAGTGAGTCTGATAATCAAATCCTGTCACATTGGCGAAATCCCCATCCGGGCTTCTTGCCAACTGATTTCTGGGGACGACCCTGAAAAAGGTGGTGGAGACCTCGTCTGCCAGTTCTGATTCTACAGTCGCATGCCTGAAAGGCGGAATGAAAGACGAGGATCCAGCAAATGACCATGGCCCATGAGTGGATGGCGATTCTTCCAGATGAACTACACGGTAATTTTGACTCTGACCTCCTCTTACTCTGATTTCTATCTTTTCATCATCGACATTGTAGTCTGTCAGGGTCGGGAACATTTCCTGTGCTCCAGTCCGGGTGACAGACATGGCACAGACAAGGCAGAAAAGCATCACTTCGGTTTTCATTATAGCAGCCTGTTTTCCACTGTTGCAGTATATTGTGAACAAGGGCGATCTCCACCCTCCCTCACAGAAGCGATATTCTTATCCTGGATGAGACACGATTTATTCATGAACAGGTAAACCTGAGATTTCTTTGCGTGTGATGCCTGAATATACTGGCCTGCGTGGACTCTTTGGGGGGAGCTGAATAGTGCAGAACCCACGAATGCATCCAATGGGTTCATGAATACATGATGAATTCCCAGGGCTTCATGATCCCCGGATTCCGTGGCTCAATTGTTGATGGCTTAAGGCATGCCGGGTGGCCGATGGTGTTGAATCAGGGGCCGGCACAAAACCGGATTCTGTAAGGCGGATGGTGAGCGGGGCTCGGGAATGCGTTGGAGCTGGAGGATGAGCAACAGTCAATTTCGATCAATAATCCATTTGCTTGAGCCAATGGTGAAGAGGAGGTGGCAAGGTCCCTGGGCTGCTGCTGACGGCATTACCATCTGGGAGGAGGGTGGAAATCGGTGACGGGGGTGATATGGTACGCCAGCA
>JAUIAG010000282.1 GCA_030425355.1 Verrucomicrobiia bacterium | reverse complement strand
CTGCAGCACCTGATGTATTTCAGCACCGTAGATATTATTCGGAAACAGCGCGATGTTGGTCATCGAGATGCCCGGCAGTGCCTGACCGAAACGCTCCTTGAGAAGTCGGTCGGCCATTTCGATGAACTGAATCCGGGGATCCCATGGCAGGAACTCCGAGGTCCGGAACCGGACGTCGCCCGGGGGCAGTGTCACCGGATTGGCCAGCTGGGAGCGGTTGTCATAGTTGAGGTGGATGCGGTCGCGGTGGGCCGGAAGAGAGTCGACCCCCAGCTGACTGAGCATCTTGTAGAAAGTGTAGCGGTTATCGGTGTCGTTGAGGACGAGGTTGGTCATCGACTGTGTCAGACGCCATGCAAAGCCGCCTCTTGGCGAGTCCACCGATGTGAGTGAGTATGGACGTCCCCTTGAAAACAGTTCCTGCGGGTCATAGTAGAGCTGTGGGGAACCGGATCCGGCCCATTCCCTGGCAACCGGCTCGTCGTCATCATCACCGAGACCGTTGTTCTGGATGATGATGCCGTCGCCGTAGTTGTCCACTCCGTCAGTACGGAATGCCCGGAGCATGGCCGGTTTGCTGTCGATGCTGGTGAAATGCTCGAAAGGTGTTTCCAGCGCCTGATAACCGCGAAGCAGTGCTCCGGATACCGGATCGCGACGCTGATAGCGGTACATTGTCAGGTCGTGGGCATCGTTGAAAGCGCGCCCGAAACTGGATCCGCCGATGTTGGTGTTGTAGCTGTAGTCCCAGAAGTTGGTGTTGAGCTCGCGCAGGAAAGCAGCGAGGTTGATCTCCCACGAACCGACCCCTTCGTTGCGGTAGAAGCCCTCGAGGTCGACATCGCCGCGGGTGGCCGACATCTTCGACTGGTTGTGGATGTAATTGAGATCGAGGCTCCGACCGGTGGGCAGCGCAAAATACAGATACCTCCCGATGAACCGGTTGGTGGCAGAATGGGGGAAATCCGGGTTTTCCAGCACCCCGATCCACTGCGGGTCGCCGCTGAGCAGTTGAAATTCATCAGTGATCGCACCGTTCCGGCTGATGCGGACCAGGCCGGTGTCCTCAAAACCGCGGTTGCGGTTCAGATCGAGAAAGAAGCGGAATTCATTGGTGGGGCGGTTGTTGACAATGGATGAGAAAAAAACCGGCGGACGGGGATCCAGCTGCAGGTTGGCGATATTCTGGATCTGGTCATTGGCTGTGAGAGAGGATCCGTTTTCGCGGAAGAAATAATTCACGTTGCCGGCATTGGCCACTCCGGGAGTGAATCCGCGGGGATTCTGATAATTGGTCGAGACGAGGAAGTCGATGGACTGAATCGCATTGTCCCGAACCATGCGGGACACCACTTCCGCGGTGGCCCTTTCGGATGCCATGGTGGCCAGTTGCCGGGCGGTGGTGAAATCCGTGGATGCCACAACCGAGGCGCGTTCCCTCCTGGTTACACCGAGGAAGGCCACAGCCATGATTGTCACAATTGACAGCATGATCACTGTGGTCACCAGGGCGACACCGTGTCTGTTTGTGCGCTGAAAAGTCATTATTGGTAAAGGGATGTGGATACGCGTTTACGAATGAGGTGAATCTCCTGGAGATTTTCCGCGATGTAGTTGCGTGCCTGCTGGGTGTTGGATTCGGCGAGCAGGATGAACTGTTCCAGAAGTTCCTCCTCCATGATCATCAACTCATATTCGACCTGTGCCGGGACGAGGAGGCCTCCGGCGGTCATGCCGACGAGAGGCGAGTTTCCGCCTGCGCTCTTGAAGAGAAGCGGGTGGGTCGCATTCTGCCACCACTGTCCGTTGGCTCCGAAGAGATTCCAGCGGAGGTGGATGACTCCGGTTGTCACTTCCTGAAATGGCCGTGTCGGGTCATCCAGTGAGGCCGCCGGGCCATTGCGGAAGGTGGTCAGGTAAAGCTGAAGGAGGGCCGGGGTGAGGTCCGACTGCCTGACAGTCCGGGTGAACCGGTAGAGCCGTGAAATCTGTGGGATGTTGGCCGGGCGGCTTCCTCCGGCCCAGTTGATATTCAGGGGCTGATTGAAAAAGCCGGTCACGGTGACTTCGTCATTCCGACGGGTGAAGAACAGGATATTCTGCTGGGCGGTGAAGACCGCCTGCTGCTGGATGGCATTGCCGACGGTCGCATACGGTGCCCTGTCATCGAGCCAGATATTGAATGGATACTGATAGAAGTTCAGATCATCGGGAAGGACCGTCCGGTTGAACTCCTGTTCCAGGGGATTCAGCGCAAGCCGGACGATGTCGCGGTCAAAAATTTCGGAAGTCGCCCGGGCGGACTCGTATACGTCGACCTGGGCAATTCCGGCGCGGAAGGCCTTCTGAGTCTGGTCGAAGATCGCGTAGAGAGCCACGGTGATGATGGTGGTGATGGTCACGGCCATCAGCATCTCAAGAAGCGTGAAGCCCAGTCGACGGGAGGAGCCGCAGTGGCTCGTTCTGTATGTTGCGAGCATCATGGAGAGTTACTGGGTTGAATATCCGCCCCGGTCAAACTGGTAGAAATTGCGGTTCCGCGGATCGACCGCGAGGGTGCCGGCGACATATGTCCGGTAGGTCCTCGAGTTGTTTCCGGTTATGTAAGTCCCGGCAACGGTATCGAAATTATTGACCGGCCACCGCATTTCAAGCTGCACCTCCCAGAGATTCTGGTTCAGGGCGGCCTGTCTGAGCAGTTCCCCCTGCCCTTGCGGACCCTGCTGGTTCAGATCCTGAAAGACCTGTGAGGCGCCTGCCTGAGGACCGAATCCGGAGAACATCGCAGGGGTGAGGACTGGGTGAATACTCACCTTCAGTTCATAGCGGAATGCGCTGTCCTGAAAGGCCGGAGCCGTGTCTATGGCATTGCCGCTGATTGCCCGGATGACGGCTCGGACTTCATTCTCCTCGGTGATGGAGACTCCATTCTGCGGACTGAAGACGGCATCCGGAATCAGTTTGAGGTTCTCGCTTCCGAGGTCCCAGCTTGGGGTGGAGAGGAGTTTGCGGATCACCTGGCGTGAGTCCCAGGTCGTGCCGAGGCCGGTGGTGTTGTTGCGGTTGTAAAGTGTGGTGTTGGCGGCACCTGAGACATGATTGGTTCGGGTGATGGTGATCTGATCGACGTGCTGGCCGATATTGAGGGGACCGTTGGCCATTCCGCTGTTCCGGATCAGCTGCATGTAATATTCGGCCTCGAGGTCCATGATGGTGTCCTCGCGGTTTTCCTGCTGCACGGTGAGTCCGGCTGGAAGAATCCCCAGGATGGCAACCATGGCAACTGCCACGATGGCCAGACTGATCGCGATTTCAATCATGGTGAAGCCATCGGTGCTTTTCCGGATGGTCCTCAGCCTTTGACCTGATCGAATAAAAGTGTCCATTTTCATGATGGGGCCTGGTGGGGCGGATTCCTTATCTTCGGTTCTGGAGATCCAGAACGGTGGATCTGCCGGTCAGCCAGTTGACGTGCACATACTGCCCCGGGTCGCTGGTGTCGATGACAACGTCGGCAATGGCGTTATTGATGAATTCTCCGCCCTCGTCCTTGGGATAGACCACGCTGCCCTTGCGGATGCGCACAAATTCATCAAACGGCACCGCGAGCTGTCCGTTGGGCAGGAAGGCGATATAGGCAAAGCGACTGTCGACAAACCGGCGCCCGTTGTTCCACTTGGTGTCCACGGGTATCGGCTGATTATGAAACTCCGGGATGGCTGAGGTCTGCATGTTGCGCGGCGGCTCGCCGATGTAGAGATGAGCCCGGTTGGTGGCCACAACCGATGCATCGAACACATTCTTCACCCGGCTGGAACCATTGGGAGAGAAGAACCCGAGTTTGGTTGGATCAAACAGCACGCCGTCAGGAAGGGTCCGCCATTCAGTAAGCATCTGCTGTGTCGGCCGTCCCGGCTGGTCGCCCACTGTCGAACGGGAATAGATGGCATAACTGCGGAACTTGAGAGCGGAGAGAGCCGGTGCCTGGTTGGAAGGATCATCCGCAACCATCAGGAACAGGACGGTCGAGCGAGTTGACAACGCCATGCGGCGGGCATAGGAAAGGTCGTCCAGAACCTGCCTGACTCCACTGTCGATGGCGTTGTTCTGTCCCAGTCCCTGGAAAGCAGGGAATGCCACCCCGGCCAGTATGGCGATGATGCCGATGACAATCAGGAGTTCCAGCAGGGTGAAGCCCTTCCTGTCACGGGAACAAACTGTATTGTCCGGGGTTCTGTTCTTCTCGCGGATCATCATATTTTCAGCGCATTGGATTGCCGGCGTGTGCCGGCTGTCGGTATCGGATCGAAATGGGCTTTGTGGGATTTTCCGGCATTCTGGCATTGAATAATCCGGTGTGCCCCTGTTTCCGGCCCCCTTGAATTGTTATTCCCAGCTGAGGACGTTGTCCTTGTTGGGGCCGGCATTGGCATTGACAGTCGGGTCAGCCATGCCGTCCGGGCCGAGAGACCATACCATCACCCTGCCTTTGTGCAGGAATCCCAGATTCTGCTTGGAAGGCTGAATGGAAAGACCGTTGTATCCGATGTTGCCCTGTTGACGGGACACAGAAGGCAGGCTGTAAAAGGCGTCCTGCACGAAATTGTCGAAGTTCATGTCGATGGACACGATATACGGATTCCCCCACGGGTCGCGGTAGACACCGTCAGGACCAAGTCCGGGACGGGTTATATCGGATACCTGAGTGGCGTTGAGAAACACCGTCTTCCTCTGGTTCAGACTGTTGTTCTGGTTGGGGGTCTGACGTCCGTTGGGAAACTGTTCGGTTGCCGTGAGGATGGCCATCAGCTCCGCATTGCTTTCGCGGTAGGGAACATTGGCGAAAATCTGTGGCATGGGGGTCTTGGGCCTTTCGCGGCCGAGAAGCCCGCCAACAGCGCGATCAAAGGTGCCATAGGTGAAGTCCGTCACGTTGTTGTTGACGGCAGCCCGGGCGTCCGGAGAGACAGGACCGCGGCTGTAGGTGCCGAAATAAGCCTCGACGGCGGCGGCAATGCCATTCAGTTCCTGCCTGGCTTTGGCGATCTTGGCTTTATCCTTGGCCCGTCCCAGTGCCGGGACAAGCATGCTGGCCAGCACGGCAATAATGGCAATGACGACCAGCAGCTCAATAAGGGTGAAGCCCTTCCGCCGGCGGGCTTTTCCACGTGTTGATAATCCGAATTTCATCTTAAAAAGTTTCCTTTCAACTACAATTGTGAGTGATTGAGTTTCGAGTTCCTAATGGTTTATTCCAAGTCCAACATAGCATGCAACTGAATAGCTGTCGGGTTCAGTTGACATTCCAGTTGCCGATGACTCTGAGCTCGTATTCTCCGCTTTCGTTGATGAAGGGAATTTCGGCCCACAGGTCAAATGAAGCGGGATTGTTGGTTGGATTTGAGGAGTTGTAGCGCCAGACATTGACGTCGGTGCGGCCGAGAGGGTTGGTGTCCTGAAATTTCCGCGGCCACGAAGCGGGAACAGACAGCAGCCGTGCCGAGCCGGTGGGGCGCGGACTCTGCCCGACAATGCTGCCGTCGACAGTCACAATTTCGGAAGGTTTGAATCCATCGAAGGTGGACCGGATACTGGCGAGATCGCGAGCGGAATTCTGGAACCCGTCCATTCCGAACCAGGAGACAACCTGAGGGGTGGTGAGGGCATACTCCATAGGGTCGCCGGCTGCAACAAAGCTTTGAGTGTTGAGATCCACCAGAACACCGCGCAGCTCGTAATAAAGCGGATTGAGCACCGGGTTCACCACCGGTCTGCCTTCAGGTGTAAATTGAACCTGCCCGTTGCCGCTGCGGACCTGATGATCCGGAGGATAGAAACCGACTTTGCTTTTATACTGTTCGATGGCGGTGATGAGCTTGTTCAGCTGCCCTTCGATCCGCTTCTCGGTGCTGGTGGTTTTGGCCAGTGAAATAACTCCCACACTGATGGCGGCCAGGATGGCGATGACACCGATGGTGACAAGCATCTCCATCAGCGTGAATGCCGCGCTTTGACGTTTCTCTACAAATTTCATTCCAGAATTTTTTCGGTGCCGAATCATAATCAGATTGCTCCGTTCATTTCAAAAAAAACCTTGGCCTGTCACCGCGGCTCTCCGGTGTCGCGGTCGGCTTTCCGCAGTTCCTCTTCCATTCTTTCGGCAATCCACTGTTTCATCATGCTCTGGTAGTTGAGAAAGCGGGACCGGGCGAGGCGTTTCAGACGAGCCAGCATTTTGGCATCGATGCGCAGGGATATGGTGACGGATTCACTGCCGGGGGACTTGGCCCGCATCACGGATGACTCCATCAGCTCGAGAGCAGGACGGTTGGTGGACCAGAATTCCGCCTCCGCCTGTTCGTCCTGAAACATGGGGATATTCTCCCAGCTGAGCAGCGGATGGATATGATGGCGCCCTTCCCTGTTCTCTCCGGAATCGAATCTGATATCTGGTTCGGCACTCATCGGTTTGCGGTCTTCTTACTGGTCCAGAGAATCGACTGATCGGGCGGCCTTCAGGCCAGCAGCGTTTCGTTCAGTTGCTTGAGGTAAAAATAATTCTCCTCCCCGACAAACCTCCTGGCATGGATGACCCGGATGGTTTTCCCGTTGGTGGTGTAATAGGAGATCACGGATTTCCCGGCGGAGGACTTGCCGAGATTGAAATACCGGGCTCGGGTTGAAAAACCACTGCCATCGGGAAGCAGCTTCACGGCAAAGGGATCT
>JAUIAG010000281.1 GCA_030425355.1 Verrucomicrobiia bacterium | reverse complement strand
GGTTCGCGGACCTTCTCGGTGATGCGCACTACCGCATCGGGATCCGCCCTGAATTCAGGAGAATGGAACATCTGTTTAATCTGGCGCGTCTCGTAGCTCTGCTTGGCTCCCACTGCCTGATCGACCGCCGCGAATGCCTCGCTGAACGGGTTGACTTCGAACAGCCCGGCCAGATTGATGCCTTCAGTCAGCTGGGCGGCGGTCACCGTGAGATTTTTATCTCCCCACCACACCCGGTAGCGCCCGGGTTTCGCGCCTGTGACCCTCAGTTCAAAACGGTTCAGGTCCCTGTTGAAGGGCACCAGCGACATGCCGGAACGAATGGAATTGTCATCATCTTCGGGGCCGCTGGCGCAGAAAGGGTAGCGATGACTGCGCAGACGCAGTTGATGGCTTTGATCATCCAGCCCGAGAATCTCGTGTCCACGCGACACAGTGGCGGTGCGTTTGTCGAGATCCATGTGGATGGATGCGATGTCTCCGTCCAGGCCCATGGCTTTAAGAAATGTGTAGGCCATGATGAGTTGTCCGGACCATCCCGGATGGACTCCGTCCTTTCCGGGCACTGCATACCCGTCTCCAAACCGCTCCTGAGCCTCCCCGCCCGCCTGAAGCATCGTCCAGAAAATGTCGGCAAAACGGGTTTCCTTCTCTTTGGCGATGCCGAGCGAGATATTGCGCAATGTCGCCAGATTGGCATTCAGCTGCTCCAGAGAGTAGGCCTCCGAGTTCGTCCAGTGCGGGACTTTCCCGACACAGCCCGGGGAGCCCAGAACCACCCGGGCCCCGGCGTCCTGCAGCCTTTCGACAACCGAGGCGTAATTGTTCCGGTACCACTGTCCGTTTTCCGGATCATAAGTCCGGTAACGATGGTCATTCATGCCGTAGCAGAGGGTGGCCACCGTGGGCTCAAAGCGAAGGCAGTCGGATTCCATCCGCCGACCGAAGCCTTCCGCTGTCTCGCCACTCCATCCAAACTGTCTGGCGGTGATTTCAAGCTCCGGCACGCAGACGGTCAGATAAGTCTCGATGATGCGGGAATACATTTTCTGTTCGGTGATGGAGTCCCCGATTATGGCAAGCCGGTCGCCTTTCCGCAGCACCAGGGAACCGCTTTCCGGTGCCTGTGCCAGCCTGAATTCTCCGGCTTCATGCGATTCGGAGCCGCGCTCCCATGGCCTTGAGATGTCCATCGGATCCGATGGCACCGCGTTCTGCCCGTGAATGGCAGCAGACGGGAGCAGGAGAGATGCATACAGAAAAAATCCAACGATCCTGGTGAAGTGCATGAGATGCATACTCCTCCACCGGCCATTGAGCGTCAAGTCCCCTCGCGGGGCTTGTCCGGAAGCGGTATTTATGGGATAAACGGGGCATGAAACTTCCCTGGACACGCGTGATGTATGCCATGCTTTCCCTGACCTGCGGGTGCGGGTGGCTGAGCGCAGGCGACCGGCCTGACATCGTCCTCATCATGGCCGACGACATGGGGTATACCGATGTTGGCTGCTATGGAAGTGAGATAAACACGCCCAATCTCGACAGCCTTGCCATGGGAGGTGTGCGGTTCACCCAGTTCTACAACACCTCACGCTGTTGCCCGACCCGGGCGGCGCTGCTGACCGGGCTTTATTCCCACCAGACCGGTATTGGCCTCATGACCGGTGACCGGGGCTATGACGCCTACCGTGGGGACTTGAACCGGAAATGTGTGACCCTTGCCGAAGCCCTGTCCCGCGCCGGGTATCGAAATTACATCTCGGGCAAATGGCACGTCACCCGTCACATCCAGCCTGAAGGCCCGAAACATAACTGGCCCCTGCAGCGCGGATTTGACCGGTTCTACGGAACCATCATCGGCGCGGGCAGTTTTTTTGACCCGGCGACGCTGTGCCGTGACAATCGGTATATCACTCCCCCGAATGACCCCGATTATCAGCCCGATACTTTTTATTATACCGACGCCATCTCGGATAATGCCGTGAGCTTCCTTGAGGAACACCGCCATAACACTCCGGATGATCCTTTTTTCCTCTATGTTTCCTACACTGCCGCCCACTGGCCCATGCATGCCCTTGAGGAGGATATCCGGCGGTATGACGGAGTTTACGACCAGGGATTTCAGTCGGTGAGAGAAAGCCGCTTTCGCCGCGCCATCCACCGGGGTGTGATCGATCCGAAATGGTCGATGTCCCCGGCGGCGGCCAGCTGGGAGGACACAGCGCATAAGGATTGGGAAATCCGCAATATGGAGGTCTACGCGGCCATGGTGGACAGGATGGACCAGGGGATCGGGAAAATCATCGCGTGGCTGCGGGATGCCGGCCGCCTCGACAACACGCTTCTGGTGTATCTCCAGGACAACGGCGGCTGCGCCGAGAACTTTGGCCGCCGGTCCAATCTGGACAGCATCCGCGACCTGACCTTCGAGCCGCTCGGGAGGGACGGGCTGCAGGATAAAATCTGGCCGCCCATGCAGACCCGTGACGGCCGTCCGGTCCGCACCGGTCCGGAGGTGATGCCGGGCTCTGCGGACACTTTCACCAGCTATGGTCTCGGGTGGGCCAATGTCTCAAACACGCCCTTTCGCGGATACAAGCACGACGGTCTGGAGGGCGGGATCAGCACGCCTCTGATTGTTCACTGGCCCGCAGGCATTCCACGACATTTGCAGAACAGCGTCGTCGATGACACCGGGCACCTGATCGATGTCATGCCGACTTTTCTCGATGCCGCAGGGGCCGCCTACCCGTCAGAATTCCAGGGCCATTCCATCCTTCCATTTGAGGGCACCAGTCTGCTTCCCGCCCTGAGGGGCGCCCGACTCATCCGCCCCAGGCCGCTGTGCTTTGAACATCACGGCAATCTGGCCATGAGGGACGGAGACTGGAAAATTGTCTCCACCTACCGGCGGGATCAACCGCGCCGCTGGGAACTCTACAACATGGCCGATGATCGCACTGAACTGAATGACCTTGCGGATGCAATGCCTTCACGACTCCAGTCCATGGTCGGGCAGTGGCAGTCCTGGGCAGACCGCGTCGGCGTTCAGCCATGGCCTATCCGCAACCCGGAAAGGAACTGAACATGATGAGAAGTTCAGCCCTCCAGGTCCTGTTGTCGGTTTCCTTCATGGTCGTGTCTGCGGCTTCAACCGGGGCCGTGGACTTCCTTCGCGACGTGCAGCCACTGCTGACTGAAAAGTGCGTGAGATGCCATGGAGGGGTTCACAAGAAATCAGGTCTCAGCTTCCTGACTTTCGAAGGTGCCACTGAGAGACTCGACTCTGGGGCAAGAGCCCTCGTGCCGGGCTCCCCGGATACCAGCGAAATGATAACCCGGGTGAAAACCGCTGATCCCGACGACCGTATGCCGCCCGATCAGCCATTGATGGAGAGGGAAATCAGAATTCTGGAATCGTGGGTTCAGGGTGGGGCGGACTGGCCGGCGCACTGGAGCTTCCTCCCGCCGCAGGCACCCGATCTGCCTTCAGGGGCCTGGGGTGGAAATCCGATCGACCTGTTTGTCCGCTCCAGACTGGAGGATCACGGCTGGACGCCTGCTCCGGAAGCGGATCGCCGCACACTGATCCGGCGTCTGAGTCTGGATCTAACCGGTTTGCTTCCCGACCCCGGAATTCTCGACAGGTATCTGATGGATGATTCACCCGGATGGTGGGCCAGCCTGGTCGATGAGTTCATGGCCTCGCCGCATTTTGGTGAAAGATGGGCCAGGTTCTGGCTCGATCAGGCGCGTTACGCCGATTCCGACGGCTACGAGAAGGACCGCCCAAGACCGAACGCATGGAGGTACAGGGACTGGGTGATTCACTCCATTAACGCCAACATGCCATACGATCAGTTTTCCCGGTGGCAGCTTGCGGGAGATCTCATCCATCACAGTCTCCCCCCTGAAAAGCGCGATCCCGAGATGCTCGTGGCATCCGCCTTTCACCGACAGACCCTTTTCAACACTGAAGGCGGAGTGGATCCGGAGGAGGACAGGACCAAGCGGATTATCGACCGCATCGCCACGACCGGTGCGGTCTGGATGGGCATGACCGTCGGCTGCGCCCAGTGTCATGATCATCCCTATGACCCCATGAGTCAGAAGGAGTTCTATCAGCTGTTCGCCTTTTTCAACAACGACACCGAACCGGAGGCAGAGGTGCCGGTCCGATACGGTGATCCCGGATCGCCCACGATGAAAACACCGGTCATGGGCCTCGTGGACCGTGATAAACACCGGCCAACGTATTTGTTCCGCCGGGGAGATTTCCTGCAGCCGGAAACCGGGAGCGGCCCGGTAGAGCCTGGTTTTCCGGCTGTTCTGGGTGTTTCGCCGGATGGAGGCATCCCGGCCGACAGGGTGGATCTCGCCGAGTGGCTTTTTGATGAGGATCATCCGCTCACTGCCCGTGTGGCAGTCAATCAGATCTGGGAAAAGCTTTTCGGGCGCGGGCTGGTGGCGACCCAGGAGGACTGGGGACGCCGCGGACAATTGCCATCCCATCCTGACCTGCTCGACTGGCTGGCGGTTGAATTCCGCCGTAACGGCTGGAGCCGGAAACAGCTCATCCGCCGCATCGTCCTGTCACGGACCTATCGGCAGTCCGCGGTCCACAGACCTGAATATGAAGAGTCCGATCCGTCCAACACGCTGCTCTTCCGTCAGAACCGCCGCCGGCTCGAAGCAGAGTCCATCCGCGATGTTTTCCTTCAGGCCGGGGACTCCCTCGATCTCACTGTCGGCGGCCCCAGTGTGTTTCCGCCACTTGCCGGCGATGTGGCTGCACTCAGCTACGCCAATAATTTCAGATGGAAGACATCCGATGGAGGGGACCGGTTCAGACGGGGGCTCTATACGTTTTTTAAAAGAACCGCGCCTCATCCAAATCTGATGGTGTTTGACTGCACCGATACCAACACCAGTGTCAGCGGGAGGATGGTTTCCAATACGCCCCTGCAGGCATTGACCACGCTTCAGAACGAGGTCTTTATGGACGCGGCGCGGCGCTTCGGTCTCCGGATGGCTGAAATCGAGGACGACAAAGGACAGGAGGCAGCCATCAACACTGCTTTCAGGATCGCCCTGAGCCGGAATCCACACCCGGAGAATGAAACAGCACCACTCATCGCTCTCTTCAGGGAATCTCTTGCATACTTCGACGGAAATCCGGATGCCGCGCGGGTGTTTTCCGGTGTTGACGACCCGGCCAGTGCTGATCAGGCCGCAGCATGGACCGTCGTCGCGCGCTCGATCCTCAACCTGGATGAATTCATAACCCGCAACTGATAATCCTATCATGAGTCAAAACACTCAGCAGAACCGGTCCGGAGCCGCCATAATGGAAGTGAACCGCCGGGAGTTCCTGTGTTCCGGAGCCTCCGGTCTGGGCGGACTGGCATTGGCCTCAATGCTGATGAAGGACGGCGCCATGACTTCCGCTTCCGGAATGGACCCGGGTGGTGCCTTCGCACCGAAACTCACCCACTTTGCCCCGCGCGCCAAAAACTGCATCTTCATCTTCATGGCGGGTGCCCCCAGCCAGATCGACCTCTTTGATTACAAGCCGACCCTTCAGCGTTTTGACGGACAGAAGATGCCGGACTCGCTGCTGGAAAAGGTCCGGTTTGCCTTCATTCAGAAAGAAAGTGCCACTTTGATGGCATCGCACAGGAAGTTCAGGCGTTATGGACAGAGTGGGATGTGGTTCAGTGATCTGCTGCCGCACATAGCGGGTTGCGCCGACGATATCGCCATGATCCGGTCCATGCACACTGACCAGTTCAACCACCACCCGGGGCAACTGGTGATGCAGTGCGGACGCTCTGAATTCGGCCTTCCCGCCACGGGTTCATGGGTCAACTACGGCCTTGGTTCGGTCAACCAGGACCTGCCGGGTTATGTCGTTCTCACCGCCGGCCGCGGCTCCAGCGGAGGTGCCACTCTGTGGCAAAGTGGGTTCCTGCCCTCGATTTATGCCGGTGTCCGGCTCCGCAATCAGGGAGAGCCGATTCTCAATCTTCAGACTCCAGACGGACTGCCCCCTCATCTTCAGCGCCGCAGCCTCGACACCATCAATGACCTGAACCGCCGACAGCTTGATATGGTGCGCGATCCGGAAATTGCCAGCCGCATTTCCAATTACGAACTGGCCTACCGGATGCAGATGGCCGCTCCGGAACTGACCGATCTCAGTGGCGAATCGGCCCGAACGCGCGAACTCTACGGACTGGACCGTGAGGACATCACCACCGGCCAGGGGACACGCGGTGGACCGAAAGGGCAGTTTCAGCTTTTTGCCCGCAACTGCCTCATGTCCCGCCGACTGGTCGAACGCGGTGTCCGCTTTGTCAACCTCATTCACGCCAGCTGGGATCACCACAGTAATCTCGATGACGAGCTGACCTACAATGCCACCATGGCTGATCAGCCGATTGCCGCACTCATCACGGACCTCAAACAACGGGGCCTCCTCGATGAAACGCTCGTCGTCTGGGGCAGTGAATTCGGCAGGACGCCACTCGGTGAAAACCGTCCGGGCAGGAAGAGCAACACCGGCAGGGACCACCATCCATTCGCCTTTTCAATCTTCATGGCAGGTGGTGGTGTCAGGGGAGGCGTCACATACGGCGAGACAGATGATATCGGCTGGAACATCGTTCAGGATCCGGTCCATGCCAATGACTTTCAGGCAACTCTCCTGCATCTCTTCGGACTCGATC
>JAUIAG010000280.1 GCA_030425355.1 Verrucomicrobiia bacterium | reverse complement strand
TCGACGGGTGAATTGGCAGGCGGTGGCCGCGCCCTACCGCGGTTACCTGATGGGACAAATCGTGGATTCAGCAAGTGAATCCAGTGTTAAGGGTGTTGCTCCTGATGCCCGAAAGGAGGACGGGGGGCGCCGGGGTGTGCTGATGCGGCGGGTGAGGAGCTTCACTGAGGGTCTTGCGGTGGGAAGCCGTGATTTTCTGAGGAATTTTTTTGAAACGCACAGGGATCATTTTGGTCCGCGACGGCGCCACTACGCCCATGAAACCGGCATTGCCGATGGCAGTGCCGGGAGCTTGTATTCCTGTCGCCGGGTGGATCCGAAGCCGGGCTGATTTGAGAGTGGCCGGGACAGATTTGGCATTGCGCCATCAGCAAAGGGCCTGAATCAACAGGTTTGAAACCGGCAGTCAACTGAGGCACCTTCAGTTCCGATGCATGACATACACCATTTGATATCCGAGGGGGTGGCAGTCCGTGAGGCGGGTGATCGCGGCAGGCTGGTTCTGCTGGGACAGGACCGGATCGGGTTTCTGCAGGGCCAGGCGACGCAGCAGATGGAAGGTTTGGATAACTGGCAGGGAGTGTATACCACATTTGTGACGAACAAAGGGAAGCTGCAGTCAGAGGGCTGGGTTCACGTGATGCCGGAGGAAGTGCTGCTTGACCTGTCGGAGGGAACCGGTGATTTCATTTGCCAGAGACTTGAAAATTACATAGTTGCCGACGACGTAGAGGTCGTCGACGCTTCCCCTTTTTACGGAGTTCTGGAAATTTTCGGTCCCGGGGGACCGGCATTCTTCAGCGGCATCGGCCTGCTTGATGATGGCGCACCGGCACCGGACAGACCTGGAGCGATTCTGAAATTCGATCATGCCCATTTGGGCGAATGCTACCTTTCACGGGTGGATCACGGTCTGGGTCCTGAATGGCATCTTTTCATCCCGGCAGAGATGCAGAATCCATTGAAGGGACTGATCGACGACTATATTGAAAGCGGGACAGCGGGATTTCCGGCGGCATGGCTGGAGGAGGCGGCACGAGCGTCCTGGCGTATCCACTGCGGGGTGCCCAAGTTCGGGGTGGATATGACAGAGGACAATCTTCCGCCGGAGGGAGGCCTTGATGCGGCGGGTATCAGCTATCGGAAGGGCTGTTATATCGGACAGGAGGTTCTCAACCGACTCAGAGCGATGGGATCGGTCACTAAAAAAGTCGTCCGTGTCGAAATATCCGGCATGAGAGTCGACGATCCCATCGAGGATCCTCAGGGAATTCCTCTGTTAGTGGATGGCCGTGAACGCGGGAAGATTACTTCTCTGTGCCGGCTGATTGATGGAAGTGGCCGGGTCGGCGGCCTGGCCACAGTTCGAAAGCCACTCTGGGAACCAGGCACGGAGCTGCTGTGGAGAAATTCAGAAGGTATGGAAGGCGCGGCAGTTGTGGTCGGACCCGCATTCACATCCTTTCCCGATTCGTCCAGTTCATCCGACTGACTCAGTGAACATCCCGTCGGACTCCTCCTCTCCTCTGGCGTGGACTTTGACCACCTGCACACGCAATGCTGTGACTCCTCGAAATTTGAGTTTAACACCGGCCTTCCGTAGTGTTATTGTCGACGAATTATAGAGAACTTCTTTCTCAGCTGAGGGAGTTGGATTGTTAAAAAGATTATGAGTGAAGTAGCCGTACTGCAGACAGACCAGGGCCCCATCGTTCTGGAATTTTGGGAAGATGTTGCCCCGAAAACCGTAGAGAATTTCAAGAAACTGGCCAGTGATGGCTTTTATGATGGAACCTGTTTCCATCGACTTATTCCCGGTTTCATGATTCAGGGGGGCGACCCGCTGACCCGTGATGATTCAAAGCAGCGTTACTGGGGCACCGGTGGACCGGGGCACAATGTGAATGCCGAATTCAATGACAACCGCCATCAGCGCGGCGTGATCTCCATGGCCCGTTCCAGTGATCCAAATTCCGCGGGCAGCCAGTTTTTCATCTGCTTTGCGGACGCTTCATTCCTCGACGGGGAATATACCTGCTTCGGCAGAATGGTGGACGGCGAGGACACGCTTGCCAAACTGGAGCAGACTCCCATTGAGCAGTCGCCAAGCGGGGAACGCAGCAAACCCGTGAATCGAGTCAATCTCGAGAGCGTCAAGATTGTGCCCCGATCCGAATGGGAGAACGCATAGACTCCTCAGAGGAACTTCCGGACGCCGGGGAAATCATTCCGATTATTTCCTCCGTTTTACGCTCGCATGGATGTCCACCGGACAAGGTGGATTTCATGGCCACCCAACTGGACAAGAGGGCCCGCCAGCTTTGTGAGCAGAAGGGACGGTCCTATCAGGAAGCACTGGCACATTTACTTTCCATCGTTAAATCAGGCGCCGATCAGGGCTCCTGATTTTTTTTTATTCCTCCCGGCTCCCGGCTCTCCCGGTTCCGGTTCCGTTCGATGGGGCATGCCGCCAGCGTACCTGGCACCGGGAGCTCAAATCACAGGCATGGACAATGCCGCCTGGTGAACAGGCTTTAGGTTTGCGGGGATTCACGCCGAAGGTAATCTCGATCAGGAATGATGAAAGCCGCTAGATGGACTCAGCTTACTAAAAACCCTGCCCGGGATTTTCGAATCTTTCAGCTCCGGGAAGACACCTGGGGATCACCCAACCGCGATTACCAGCAGAATTTCATTTCCATCCAGGCACCGGACTGGGTGAACGTTGTGGCATTGACTTCTCGTCTGGAAGTGGTGTGTGTCCGTCAATGGCGTGCGGGAACAGACACCGTCGAGCTCGAGATCCCGGGAGGCGTGATCGACCCGGGGGACCCCGATGCGGTGGCAGCGGGTGTGAGGGAACTGGCAGAGGAAACCGGTTATCATGGGCAGCGCGTCGAGCTGATCGGCCAGGTTTATGCCAATCCGGCGATACAGAACAACACCTGCTACACTGTATTTGTCGGTGGCTGTGAGCGGGTCACCGACCAGTATTTTGATCCGGGGGAGGAGATTGAGGTGGTGAAACTCCCTTTGAGTGAACTGGAGGGCAGGCTGCTGGCTGGAGCTTTCAGACATTCGCTGGTGGTGGCTGCGTTTCAGCACTTCCTCTTGCGGAAAAGCCGGTTGATCCCGTGAGCGGTCCTGTCATAGCGCGGGTTGCGGTGGACCTTGCGATCGGCAAGGAGTTTGAGTATCTCGTGCCGGATGCCCTCATCGGGGTATTGAAGGTCGGCTGCAGAGTTCGTGTGCCGTTCGGACGGCAGCGGATCCTCGGCTATGTCACCGCCCTGACCGGTGAAGCCGAGTTTGCCCTCAACCGCCTCAAGCCGATTCAGGAACTTGTGCATCAAAGCCCGTTGCTGACCGAGGAGATCCTTCGGCTCTCGAGATGGCTTTCCACCTACTACTGCTGTTCATTGGAAACGGCTCTCAAAAGTGTGCTTCCGGTCGCTGTCCGTCGTGAGGAGGCGCGTTTTCGAAAGCGGCTCATGGTTCGGGTCATGCCGCCGGCTGACGGAGATGAGGCGCCCGGCCGGAGCGACCTGACTCCAAGGCAGAAGGAGGTTCTCGAGATAATATCCGAGTGGCGCGAAATGCCCATGCAGGATCTTCTCAAGACTGCAGGATGCACCGCACAGGTTGTCAGGAAACTGGAACAAAAGGAACTGGTTCAAATCCGTGAAGAGGTATCCGAAAGGGACCCGGGTGCCGGGGATTCGATTGTTCCGACCCACGCACTGGCATTGAACCCCGAGCAGGCGGAGGCGCTTCATAAGGTTCGCGAATCCATGGACAGTGGGAATGGTGCCGTACATCTGCTCTTCGGGGTCACCGGCAGCGGGAAAACTGAAGTCTACCTGCAGGCTATCGAAGTGGCACTGAAGAAAGGGCAGGGCGCGATTGTCCTGGTGCCGGAGATCAGTCTGACGCCGCAGACTGTGGAGCGGTTCCGAGCCCGTTTTTCCAGCGGGCCGCAGTCGACCGGCGTGGCGGTGCTGCACAGTCATCTCAGCAGCGGCGAACGCCATGATGAATGGCATCGCATCCGCAACGGCCGGGCTCGAATTGTCATCGGAGCCCGGAGCGCGGTGTTTGCCCCTGTCCGCGACCTTGGCCTGATTGTAGTCGACGAGGAGCACGAACATTCATACAAACAGGAGGAATCGCCCAAATACCATGCAAGGGACGTGGCGGTGATGCGTGGCCATCTTGAAAAGGCCACTGTCCTGCTGGGCTCTGCAACTCCATCGATGGAGAGTTACCGGAATGCGCTCGAGGGGAAATACACCCTTTTGCGACTGAATCAGCGGGCGGATGACGCGACGCTCCCTGTGATTCGCGTGGTTGATCTGCGGATGGAGAAGAGGGCCAGAAAGGGCCAGTCCGTTAAAAGCCGTTTTTCACCATTCACACTGCCGTTGAAGGAAGCCATTCTGCAGCGTCTGGAGCGCAGGGAGCAGACCATGCTTTTTCTCAACCGCCGGGGATATTCCAACAACCTGATGTGCCATGAGTGCGGTCATGTGGCGGGGTGCCCGAGATGCAGCATCACCCTGACATTTCACAAATCACTCGGGGTGCTGTGCTGTCATTTGTGCGGCTACCGCGAAAAGTCTCCGGGGCGGTGCAGGGAATGCGGCTCAAAGGAGATTGAATTTCTCGGCCTGGGCACGGAGATGGTGGAGGAGTCACTGCACGAACTCTTTCCTGGAGCGGCCATTGCCCGTATGGACTCGGATGCCCTCAAGAAGAAGGAGGATTTCAAGCGCATTCTCAGCGAGTTCAGAATTGGGAGAACGGACATACTGATAGGCACCCAGATGATCACCAAGGGGCTGCATTTCCCCAATGTGACTCTGGTGGGAATCATCTACGCGGATTTAAGCCTTCACATGCCTGATTTCAGAGCCGGCGAGCGGACCTTCCAGCTGATCACGCAGGTGTCGGGCCGGGCCGGCCGCGGTGATATTGAAGGGGAGGTCTACGTTCAGTCCTTTACGCCCTTTCATCCGGCGATTCAGTTTGCCCGTCGTCACGACTACGAGGGATTTTACGAACAGGAAGCCGAATTCAGGCAGCAGCTGAATTATCCTCCATTTGGAAGGATGGCCATGCTGCTCTTTCGCGGTCCGGACGAGGAGAAAGTTTCAGGAATTGCCATGGATGTCAGGCAGAACCTGGAAAAGCTGCTGGACGGCTTTCCATCCCTGACCATTGCGGGCCCCGGCCCGGCACCCCTGCTCAGGGCGGAGGATGAATTCAGGTACCAGCTGATGCTCCGCACCCGGAACATGAGCCGACTGAGCCAGTATCTCTCGGAGTGGCTGTCGGGTTACCGGCTTCCAGCCGGCTACCGGCTGTCGGTTGACGTCGATCCAATGTTCACCGCCTGACAGCGGGGGTCGACTGTTCCGGACTTCCATTCATCGATTCGAGTTCCTCCTGAGTGGGATAGACTGTTCTTCCATGCAGGAATAACGACATCCACTCGCCGGCTTCCTCGCGATCCTCCACGGAGCCGCCGTGGATCTCGTATCGATTCCATCCGGTGCGGACCAGTCGCGACTGACCGAAGACAGCGACCAGCGTGCCGCGGGTCGGGAACAGATTCTCAAGCACTTTTGATTTCATACCCGGGCACCTTACAGGGAGGGGTGGGACATCCGTTGGCCCATGCTGAGAATTTTCCATGGTTAACTCTGAATGAAATCGTCCGTGAAATTGAAAAGAATTATGGAAAAAAGCAGAGATGTCTTTTGACTCTTTGAAATGATTTTTTACAGTTGGTGAGGAAAGGCGGACAGGACACACAAAATGAAATCCGGACAGGAACCCGAAGGCAGGATAAACCCATCAAATCTGGCATTTACAGAGGAACTATATCGGGATTATCTGGAGAATCCTGCATCGGTCTCCGAGGAGTGGCGAAAATACTTTTCAGGCTTGAGCGGGAATGGTGCGCATTCGTATGAGCCGCCATCCTGGAAATCGTTGAGCATCTTTCATGGCAGCCGGTATCGCAACGGCTCCGGTTCGGTATCGGACGGTGCAGCGAATATCGCCGAGTTGCAGGACAGGGTCGATCAGTTGCTGCGGGCCTATCGGACCCGTGGACATGAAGCGGCTGCCATCGATCCGCTCGGTCAGAAGCCGCCCCGTCCTCCGGAATTGAATCCGGAATCCTACGGTTTCACCGAATCACATCTTTCACAGCGCTTTTCCTACGAATTTTCTGAGAATGGTGCGCCGATGTCTCTGGGCCGCATCATAGAGAAGCTTCAGAATACCTACTGCCGCTCCATCGGTGTCGAATACATGCACATCAGCAACAAGGCGGTTCGACGCTGGTTGCAGGAGCGGATGGAAACCAGTGAAAACCGGGTTTCACTGAAGCGTGACCAGCAGCTGCGCATTCTGACAAGGCTGACCGACGCGGTGGTGTTCGAAGAATTCATCCACAAGAAGTTCATAGGAGCGAAGAGTTTTTCACTGGAGGGCAGCGAGAGTCTCATTCCACTGCTGGATATGGCCATCGAGAAGGCCGGCAGCCAGGGGATAAACGAAGTTGTGATGGGAATGGCCCACCGCGGCCGACTGAATGTTCTGGCAAACATCATGGGCAAGAGCCCCAGTCAGATTTTCCGCGAATTTGCCGACGCGGACCCCGAGCGTTACGAGGGTCGCGGCGACGTCAAATATCATCTGGGCTACAGCAATGACTGGGTTACGGCAGCAG
>JAUIAG010000279.1 GCA_030425355.1 Verrucomicrobiia bacterium | reverse complement strand
ATGCCGAAGGAGACTGAATTGACCAGGCGGAGGATTCTGGCGGTCATGGATGGATCGCGCTGGATCACGTCTCCGATTTCGTCGATATCGCTGGTTTCCGAACTCAACAGTTCCTGGAGCGCCAGGTTGATGGTGCTCAGCGATGGAAGGCGGGCCGACTCGTCAAGCCGCCTTTCAATCTGGTCTCGGGTGTAGGTCGTCAGTGTCAGGGCCATGGCCATGAACTCGATGTCAATGCGATGATTACACGGTATCGGGAACGGGGCCCCGGCCGCGCCGATCCTGAAGCAGGTTCCGGCCCAAGGACCGGACCAATTGAAAATTTTCAGAAATCGATGCGCAGTGGTCGGAATTCAGAATCGGATCAGAGCGCATACCGGCAGTTGAGGCAAACTCTGCCGGGCAAAAGTTTCCAGACCGGCAACAGCCCGCCAGTAAAGCACTGATGGGGTTGAGCCGCATAGAGGAGTGACGGAATCCCTCTGCCGGGCGACAGATGCCCGAACAGTCCGACAGCACTGCGAAGACACAGGTTCTTCCATGCCGGGCCCTTGCAGAAATCCGTCATCAAACGCTTTTCCGGATGAACTACAATCAGCAGAAGAAAATCGGACAGTGGCTGGCCTATGTGTGGACACAATTCAAGCAGAAAGGCGGCAGTTTTCCGGGCCAGCACCAACCGGCCTCACCGTATTTTGTGATACATGAGTCTCTGGCATACAACCTGCCCATTGGGGAATCGGCGGCGCTGTCGATGTCGGCCGAACTGGACCCGTTGTTGCAGATGGCCTGTCCGATAACGCCGATGGCGGAAGCCCTGGAAGGGTTCATTCCCTGCAATACACAGGAACCGGTTGATGAGCTGGATCTCGAAGGATGGGTACTGCTGAACGAGGAACTGCAGTCGCAACTCATCCCCGAGATGCTGCAGAGGCCGTTCATCTACAACTGAGCTGGCGGGCACATGGCCGCCATGGACTGCCCGGCGGAAACAGGCGCTTCCACCGGCAGGAGAAAGACTATGAGAGGCAAGAATTTATGTAGGGCACCAGGCACTCACCGGATCGACGGTGGAGCCGGCTGCCATGTAATGCGGATGCTGATGGCGGCGATGGCGGTGTTAACCCTCGCCACCCATGAAGCCCTGGCGGAAAAACGTCCAAAGGTATCGGCCCCGAGAATGACATACCTGTCGGCAGGTCCGGTGCCGCTGTATTTCCGCCGCGACCCGGCACCTCCAGTCCCCGCGTCTGAATCAGAAGCCGAAGACGAAGCCGATCGCGAAAACTCCGACGGGGAAGACAAGGATCCGGCTGGAGCACAGTCCCCGGGCGATGAGAACAGCGACAGCGGGAAAGAGGAAGGCGCAGAGAAATCCGATGCATCGGAGGATGAAGTGAACCGCCACGCGGAAGGTCCGTCCGCGACGGATCCTGAAGCCGATCAGACTGCGCTCCTGCTGGAGGATGAGAACGTCGAACCACTTGTGGCGGAAAACCCGGTCCCGATCGGGATTATTGTTGATCCGCTGCAGCAGAACTGGGTCCGGTATCGGAATGCGGGCATCGCCAGCATGGCGGACATGCCCGAACCTCCCCCACAGCTTGGAGGACAGGAATCAAAACCTGTCGAACCGATCCTGATCACGCGACGCCCGCATCTGGACCTGACACGCGGCTCGTATTTCGGCCAGTCCCGACCGGAGTCGACACCCGACCCGCTCTGGGAGTCCATGGGGGATTCCATACTCGAGGAAATGCGCAGACTGTCGACCGATTACCCGGGACCTGAAGGCGATTCCCATTCGGTTCAGGAGTCACTGCGCCGCAACCCCTATCCTTTCGGATTCCTGCCGCCCGGCCCGGTCTGGATCCCTGCCAATGAATCCGTCACCTATTCCAACAGCAGCGTCAGCTACACCAATGGCAATGAGAAATAAGCGGATCCACCCCGGACTTGCCGGCCTCGTCATTGCCGGCGGACTTTGCTGCTGGCCGGGGATGCCCGAGGTCCGTGGCGACGACGGCCTGGAGCTTGACCTGCACTCCATGGAGACTCATGCGGACGAGTCACACACACCGCCTTCCGGCACCGCGGACCACCACAGCGCCACGGATCACACCGAATCCGGCGGGACCGTTTCACAGCCGCATCCTGTCAGCCACGAAACTCATCAGGAGGAGGAAACTCACGGTGACGATCATTCACCGGCTGCGGGGGTGGGTTCCCGGCAGGCCAGCCAGGGTGCAGATCAACCATTCGACACCCGTGACATCCGCATTGGCCGTATCGACATGCCGACGCCGATATCCGACAAGTCCCTGACCAATGAGTATGTCACGGTGCCGGTGCGTGGCAACCAGACCATTCTCGAGATGGCGCGGTTCTGGGAGGACCTGTCCACCGCTCAGAAACTCAGGACTGAGGGCATGCTCGACCAAGCCAGGGTCTACTGCGTGCAGCTTCTCGAAATGGCCACACCGGATGAAATCAACAGACTGGCCCTTCTGGAACTTTCCTACGTGCTTGAGGAACAGGGGGACCTCCCCGCCGCCAATCAGGTCCTCTCACAATATATCCTTTACTACAACAAGGCCGATAATATCGCCGAGGCCTACCTGAGGCAGGGCCGCATCCTCCGTGAACTCGGATCCAATGACCTCGCCATCGGCAAGTTCTATTCGTCGATGTCCAGCACCATCAACTTCGGGGCGGATGGAGCGGAGCGGTACCGACGGATCGCACTCCTCGCTCAGACTGAAATCGCCCAGACTCACTACCTTGGCGGGAAATTTCAGGAAGCCATCGACACTTACCAGCGGATCCTCAAGGACAATCAGCCCGATCTGGACCGGAAGAAGATCCGGTTCAATCTCCTCAGAGCGATGCTCCCCGAGTCCACATCCTCGAAAATTCTTGCAGCCGCCAGAAATTTTCTCAAGGACCACGGAAAATCTGAATACGCCCCGGAAGTCACATTCATCCAGGCCAGCAAGGAACTCGAGCTGGGTCATGAAGGCGAGATGATGGAGACGGTTCTCAATCTGCTTAAATCGCGACCGCAGGACTATCCGGTTCAGCCCGAGCAGTTGCTGCCATGGCAGCACAAGGCGGGAAACCTTCTGGCCAACGCCCTGTTTGAGAAAGGGGATTACATGGCCGCCCGGTCAATTTACGGGACGCTGATCCGGATGGACCCCGGTCCGAGATGGGTCATTCCGGCGACCTATCAATATGCGCTGTGTTCGGAGAGGCTCGACATGATTGACGATGCCACGGATGCCTACATGCAGATCATGGCCATCGGCCACAATCTCGATGAAGGGGAAAAAAAGCGTAATCTTCAAATCCGGACCCTGCTGGATATGGCGGAGTTCCGGCTGGATCAGCTGAACTGGCTGAGTGAGGCGCGCGACAAGGGGCGGTCACTGCTGGACCCGTCGGCACCGCCTGCCCGCACCCAGCCGATCGATGACGAGCGCAATCTCAAGTGGCTGGGCAGTGTCTACAGCCGCATGGACGACACCACCGCCGCGAAAATTCTTTCCAAAATGGAGGCCACCGATACGACGGCCATCATTTCCACCATGGGCGTCGCGCGTCAGGGATCGATCCTGCGACGGATCAGCTCTCTGGGCCCCGATGAGAAGTCTCTCGCCGCGGCCGTCGCGGCTTCCCTCGGACTCCCGAAACAGCTGGCTGAAATTCCACCGGAATAGGCCACACCACAAACCCCGTGAATGGGGACTTTTCAATTGTTGGAAATTATTCATAATGAAGCTCCTGATGGTCTGGAAACGGGGGATCCCGCACACCATCACCCGGTAAAAACGAGCTGAATCAATCAAAGGGAAGCGGTCACTGTGAAATCAGAAAATGCAGTCAAACTTGAAGGGTTCCTCAGGGCCATGGAAGCGGACCTGATCGAACACATCGAAGTATGCCGGGCCATCTATCACATCATCGAAAGAGAGGCGCGGGCCCTGCATGCAGCGGACCCCGGGGACGAGTTCAGTCATACCAATGAGGCGAGAAAGAAACTGCTGCCGATTCTCGACAAGTCTCTTGCCAGGATCCGCATGCACCGGACTGTGTGGGAGAAGATCCCGTCTGAGAAGCGCCAGCGCTGTGAGAGAATCCGGACGCTGCTGACCCAGGGACAGAATATTGTCATGAAGATAATGACACTGGACCGCGACAACGAAAACTGCCTTCTCAAGCGCGGAGCCATTCCGGTGCAGCACATCCCGTCGGCGAGACGACAACAGCCCGGCTACGTGGCCGGCCTTTATGAGAAGAACGCCGGTGCCTCAGCCCCCGGTGCGTCCTGAGCCGAGTGGAGGCGTTCACCAACCCATGCAGATCGAAAAAATACTTATTGTCGAGGACGACCTGATCGCCAGAAAAAACCTCGACCAGCAGCTGCGGAAGTGGAATTACGAGGTCAAGCAGGCGGCATCCCTCAATGACGCACGGAGACACCTGGATTCCGATTCCTTTGACGTCATCATCCTCGACGTCGACCTTCCCGACGGCCAGGGCCCGGATATCCTCAAGGAGCTGCAGAACCAGCGGCAAAGGCCCATGGTCATCATGAGCACCGGCTTCGGCACCGTGGACTCCGCCGTCGAATGCATCAAGGCCGGGGCCTTTGACTACCTCATCAAACCGACGTCCCCGCAGCAGCTCGAGATCACCCTCAAGAAGGCAGAACTTTTCAACCAGCTGGTTCAGGTCAACAATTACCACAACACCAGTGACGAGGATGAGGGCTCGGAACTTCTGGGCCGCACCGAACAGATGAAGCAGGTGCGCAAGCTGATCCGCACCGTCGCCCGCACCCAGGCCACCGTTCTCATCCAGGGGGAGAACGGCACCGGAAAGGAGCTGGTCGCCCGCGCGCTCTTCCGGGAAAGCCCCCGCCGCGAAAAGCCCTACATCAAGGTCAATTGCGCCGCCATTTCCGAATCTCTGATCGAAAGTGAATTTTTCGGTCACGAGAAGGGGTCCTTCACGGGAGCGATTTCCAAACGGCTCGGACGGTTTGAACTGGCCGACACCGGAACCATCCTTCTCGACGAGATCAGCGAAATCTCCCTTCCCATCCAGACCAAGCTGCTGCGTGTGCTTCAGGAGCGGGAGTTCGAGAGAGTCGGCGGCAACCGCACCATCCGCGTCGATGTCCGCGTCATCGCCACCACCAACCGCGACCTCAAACAGAGTGTCAGGAATAACGAATTCCGCGAAGACCTGTTTTTCCGCCTCAACGTGATACCCATCCAGGTGCCGCCCCTCCGCGAGAGACTCGATGACATCACCTACCTCGCCGACCACTTTCTGAAACGCTTCAGCCGGAAGAACGGCATCAAGATCGCGGGGCTTTCCCAGCGCTGCCAGGAAGCACTGCTCAAGCACAACTGGCCCGGCAATGTCCGGGAACTGCAGAATTCCATCGAACGCGGTGTCATTCTCTGCGGCGAAGGAAAAGTCCTTGAACCGGAACACATCTTTCTGGATCACAGCGGATTTATCCCGCTGGATTCCAGTGCCCTCAACCTTCGCCATGGCCATGGCAGCGAGTCTTCAGAAAACCCTTCAGGGTCAGGCACTCAGGAATCTGCACACAACGGCAGCACACCGGTCCCCGACCCCACCAGTGATCCCGACGGCAAACCAATACCCCTCGCCGACCTCGAAAGAAAACAGATCTATAAAGCCCTGCAGTTCACCGAGAACAACAAAACACGGGCCGCGGAGATTCTGGGTATCAGCATCCGGACTCTTCGCAACAAGCTCAACGAATACCGCGACAACGGCACCGCCGCCCCCGGCGAGAATTTCGGCGACGAGGATTGAGCCGCCCCGGCCGCCCGTCAGGACGAGCTTCTCAATGACGGTTTTTTCTCAGAATCATCCAGATACCCAGTGCCTGAAAAAGTATGTTCGGCACCCAGAGCAGCAGGTGCGGATGGATCGATGGTCTTGATTCAAGGGACTTGGCCGCAATCACCAGACCGTAGTAAAGCAGCATAAGGGCCAGTGCGATGGCAACGCCGGATGAAGTGTCCCGCCGATGCGCCTGTATCCCCAGAGGAATCCCCAGCAGAGTGAATCCCAGCGATGCGAACGAGAACGATATCTTCTCATGCAGATGCATTTTCACCGGCAGGATATCCGCACCGGTCATGCCGGAGGACTTCAGTTTCTCCGCTTCCTCGAGGAGTTGAGTCAGGGTCATTTCGGAAAGCTTCACCTGCCGGAAGAGTTCTGTGCCCGGGCGGGGAAAACTGATTTCCAGACTGCCGCCGTAACTGGGCTGCCAGAGCCCGGAGCTGTCCTGTCGCGTGAATATGGTCGGGTTGAAAAACTGAATCTGGATTTCATCACTCCCGGGATCGTCCACCAGCTGGGCCGTGTCGGCGCGGAGATCAGTCATCTTGCGGCCATTTTCAACGGAATAGAACAGGACATTGTGGAGGGTGTTGCCATCAATGCGGCTGATATAGAGCACGTATCCGGGAAAATCGGTGATGAACCTCCCTTCGGGCAGAAGGCCCTTGAGATCGCGCTGACCGGCATCGAAAAGGAGTTTCTTGAAGGCGACCCGACCGCGCGGTCCGAGATCGAGATTGACCCAGGCACAGAGAAAGCAGAAGAGGATGCTCATAAGCACCACGGGGTAGACGATGCTGGTGAGGGAGATGCCGCTGGCACGGATTGCCGTGAGTTCCTGGTCACTGCTGAGACGGCCGAATACCATCAGGGTGGCGGTGAG
>JAUIAG010000278.1 GCA_030425355.1 Verrucomicrobiia bacterium | reverse complement strand
GCCAAGGACAATCCTCAATCGTATACGGGAAGAAAAGGGCTTCAGGTATTCAAGTATTGTCAGATATTCATCAAGGGACCTGCCTCCGCCCGGAAACACAGCCACCTGCGGAACGTGTTGTCCGACATTCCTTGAATACTGATCCCGCATCAGCCTCGAAGCGGATTTATGAAAGACAGCGTTTTCCACGCCGACATCGACAGCAGTCCTTTCGCCGGTTGGAAACCGCGGCGGCACACGTCCAATGTAATAATCGAGAATATCCCCGGCATCCGAGACAGGTGACAGTCCAATACAGCCTGCACCAATGTGTTTTATTGCCTCCCGGACAACCGGGCTGGATTTCATCGAATCGATCACAACAGCTTCCGGCTTCAAACCGCCGGCAATTCGATGGGCAACAGCACGGTCATCCAGGAATTCAAGGCTTAATGAGTTCCGCGATGACGGGGGCACCCATCCCTGAGGCCGGTCTCCCTCGATAAGGATACTGGTTCTGAAGCCCATGGACTCGAGACCGTCCGCTGTCAGACAGCAGCGGATGACATGCCCCAGTCCGGTTGACAAATCGGAACCGCCTATGAAAAGGATATTCTTCATGGCCATGATCAGTTGCCCCGCAGTTCGAAAGCTGATCAGGAAATCAGGTCTTCGGGGATGGGTTCATACCGTCTTATCGGGCGATGGGTGGCAGCCCCGAGCACTCGGCTTATATCATCCGGTCTCAGTCTGTGCTGTGGCCGCACCGTCAGTACATCATCCGCCTGAATCACTTCACCAGGCTTAAGATCCCGCGCCGCATACAATGACCGCCGGGCCCTCTGCGCGACTGTTTTCTCCGTCTCTGATAATTTGCCGGGCCGCGGCTGAAGAGAACTCTCCACATCACGAATATCGTTGACATACTGTGTCAGAGACTGAGGATCCATCGCGTAGGCATGATCAAACCCCTGAGCGCTCCTGTCGTATGTGAAATGCTTTTCAATATATTGAACCCCCATCCCGACTGCCACGGCAGCAGCAAGACTGGACTCTGTATGGTCGCTCAATCCGGTCGGATAGCCGAACTGGCCGAGAAATTCCAGAAACCTCAGATTCATGTCCTGGAGCGGACAGGGATAGGCGGATACACAGTGCATCAGAACAATGTCCCGGTGCCCGGTCTTTTCAAGGACTCCAACCGCATTTTCAATCTCAGCCTCGGTGGCCATGCCGGTCGAGAGGATGATCCGGCGGCCATGTGAAGCCGCTTCCTTGAGCAACTCGCTGAAATTAAGATCGCATGAGGCAATTTTAATGTATGGCGGATTCCAGCTGTCGAGCAGCAGCAAACCACGGATATCAAATACCGAGGCACTGGCCGGAATCCCTCTGCCTTCACAGTATCGACTCAGCTCCAGCCACTCGGTGTCGGATAGCATCATCCTTGAGCGGGCCTCAAAAACCTCATTCTTTGAATAACTGCCGTTCTCGAATATTTCCGGGAGATATAGTCCGTCGGGGTAGATGATCTGGAACTTGACTGAATCGGCTCCAGACTGAACAGCAATATCCACCAGATGCCGGGCCATGCCGGGATCTCCACCGTGGTTTGTTCCGGCTTCAGCAATTATGTGTACTTTGGATGGTTCCTTCATGTTCGATACTCGTTGTTCAATTCAGAGTGCCACTCTTTCCGGGACTTCGCCGGGAATTGCCGGGGTCCCGTGGGGCTGCGCAGGAAGTTCCATTAAATTCGATGGTCTTGTATCGCTGTGGGTGATTCGTTTCCAGTCGTCCACTTCCTCTCTGAAACGCCGGAATCCCTGGGACATGGAGTTATCCAGCTGCTTCCAGATGGATGTGGTCTGCCTCCTGATTTTCTGGAGCTGGGCGAGGTCATCAATCCTGTCGCTGACTTCTCTGACCGGATCCGGGCTGGTGACGATGTCGATGTTCCATTTTCCAAAGCCGACGGTATCGATGAGGCTGAGTCCCCTTTCATCATAGCTGAGCTTCACCGCGGGGACCCCGAAGGAAAGGCAGGGCAGAAAGCTGTGCAGCCTGTATGTGATATTGAGTCTGCAGGACCGCAATACATTCAGGAAAGTCCTGCCATCTTCGGGAAACAGATAGGGCATGTCCCGGAAGGACGCGGCAAAGGCGAGATCACGCCTGTCGTGGCACAGAAGCCGGATGTCCCGCTCACCCCGGCGCCAGAGCATGGCAATCGTGGCTCTGATTTCATCATGGACACGGGCCTGAAGCGCCAGCGGGATATTCATCAACGCAGGATTTCTTACAGAGATGAACACGGTGTTGCCGTATTCATCCAGCTTCGGCGGAAGCTGCGAGGCAACCCTATTCAGAAACAGTGTGGGACATCCACCGACTTCAGCTTCCGGAAACCCGAGGTTCCTCAAATACTGCGCGGTGGCCTCGTCACGCGGCAGCGATACCGAAGCCTTGCTCTCCAGCGCGGAAATAACTGAGTCCGGCATGGTGTCAGTGCGCGGAACCAGCCGTCCACGACGACTGTATATCCGCCCGCGGGACAGACTGAAAAGCATCAGCGGAACTTCCAGCTTGGATAACGCCTCCACATCCACATCCAGCTCACCATTCTCATACAGGTTCCCGCCGCCGACAATAACACCGTGCCCATACTGGTTGATTTCATATATCGACTTGGCGGTCAATCCGGCATGAGCCTCAGAGTCATATCGGGATGTGGCCGGAAGCGCGATCAGATTCACACTCTTGCCAAATGCCTGATCTATATAATTCCGAAGGGCGATGTTGATCACATCATTGCCGATGTTCATACCCTTCGGCCGAATTACAAAAAGATTGGTCATGAAGCCTGTTTCTGGATTGATGAGGATAAATATTTTTCCGCGGAAATCTGGTTCTGCGACTTGGCGGACTGAGAAAGCTTGTGGTAAACACGACTGAAGTGGACACGGATTCCGCCGTCGCCGACTTCGGAGAGGACTGACTCCAGAGCCATGAGGTCCTCTTCAGTGTCCACCGTCATGCGGACCGCCGGGTTATATAAATCGCCGGATCTGAGGCTCTCCATGTGGAAATGTTCGGGATTCTCATAAAACCACGAGGTGACATGCTCCCTATCCCCGGGACTGAAGTATCGCTCATAGGCGCGAACAAAGGACGAAAGCCGTAATCCTTCCGCGCTGATTCCATATGGCCATGTCCTCGGAAGAAGATTGGTGACCATATCCGCCCCGGTTTTCTCAAGACGATCCAGTGCCATCTCAACAAGGCCGGCATCCACCAGGGGGCTGTCAGCATTCACTCTCAAAAACCCGTCCCAGCCCAGCCCGCGGCATGCTTCAGCCAGACGCCCGGCCACATCATTGACCCTTCCACTCCGCCACACAGGAATAGCTCTGGAACGGCAGAATTCGGCAATCGGGTCATCCACGGATCTGTCGGTCGTTGCAACCGCAACGCGCCCGGCCAGCTGATGACTCTGCCCCAGCCGGTCCACCACCCATCCGAGAACAGGTTCATCCAGCAGCCTGGCAAGGACCTTGCCGTGAAAGCGCCGTGAATCCATGCGCGCCACAATCAGAGCGCCGGTCACCATGGAATTCCCCCCGACTCCATTTCCGGAGTCAGGTTGTTCGGAGATTCCAGTCACTGTCCTCTCGTCGGTGCTCACAACAGCGACTGAAAAGCACTTTTTCTGCCAAACTCCCTTCCATCAACAATTTACCGGTTTTTTCCACCAGAAAGCTGCTGCGACCGGCAAATTCAACCCTGTTATCCACAATTGGATGGACTGCATCCGCCGCCGGTGGAATTTTTTTCCGCCTGTGGCCCGGCCGCAAAGCCCGGGCTGGCTGCCGGTTCCCATTCGGGACAGGAAGTGGTAAATTGCCCTTCATGGACCACAAGGTTGTTCAAAGGCTTGACCGTTTTCTTCGGAAAACGCCGGTTATCGGTGAGGATGTTTTCATCGCCCCCGGGGCTGTTGTCATTGGTGACGTCACGATGGGGAAATATTCCAGTGTCTGGTACAACGCCACGGTGCGGGGAGACATCAATGAAATCCGGATCGGGGAAGGCACCAATATTCAGGACAATGCCGTGATCCACCTCGCTGACGATTATCCCTGCCACCTGGGTGATTATGTCACAGTGGGGCACTCGGCAGTTGTGCACGCCTGCCGGATCGGTGATGAATGCCTCATTGGTATGGGAGCCATTGTGCTGGATGGGGCACGTGTCGGCAGTCAGTGCCTTATCGGTGCCAAAGCCCTGGTGACCGGAGGCATGGAAATTCCGGACGGGTCACTGGTCCTGGGATCACCGGCGAAGATTGTGCGGCCCCTCAAACCGGAAGAAAGGGCGGATCTTCGATCATGGGCCGAGAAATACGTCGCCAATGCGGGGTATTATCGCCAGAATCCGCCTGTCCCCGCCCCGACGACATGAGTTTCAAGCCACTAATGAAAGTTCCAGCGGCCTTTTTCGTGGCCATGGCCCTTCACCACTCCACACTGGAGGGTGTCGATCTCACCCCGTGGATGCCCAAATCCAGTCAGATGCTGGTGGATCTGGAAACAAAATTAAAGGTGGTTGAGGGCATGAAGGTTCACACTCACCCTGTCCGCACCCCTGAATTATCGCTCGCCCGCGACCTCAGCACTGACCGCCACGGCAACCACTACATCTGCGGCAGGGGTTTCATCCACCGTCTTGTCGACAACAACGGGGACGGACTCTTTGAATCCACCACTCCATTCACCATTCTGGACCGGGATTTCCACTCAATAGCCTGGGCCGGCGAACACCTTTACGCCGCCACGGACAATGGCCTGTGGCGTTTCACCGACGCCGACGGCAACTTTCTCAGCGACGGGGTCCCGGACAGGATCGCCGCGTGGAGCGCATCAGCCGGCGCCGGCGCGTCCCTCAGTCTTGCCAGAAGAGGCTCCAGTGAACTTTTTGTCGGGGGAAAATGGGATTCGCTGCCGGTGAATCCGGCCCCCAACATCGGGTCGGCAGGCCCGGAAGTCGCAGCAGGTGGACTGATTCTCAAGCACGACCTCAGGAAGCACACCACAGAATTGTTCGCCCGCGGGTTCAACAACCCCATGGCCCTGAGTCCGAATATCTTCCGCGACCTTATCAGTTATGATCACGGCGTTCAGGACGGACGATCCCTCCCGGAAAATGTCGGCGGCAGGATTCTTCATGTGTCTCCGGGATCATCACACGGCTACCGCCGGGAGCCCGGCCACTGGCATGAATCCCTTGGCTACTTCGAGGACTCCATTCAGACCGTCCTTTGGACCGGCAACACCCGAATCAACGACCTCGCCCACTACAGGCATTTCCATCTGCCGGGGCAATTTTTTTACGGGGGCCTCTTCGGTGTCGACTGGGCAAGTGGAAGACTTCTGTTCTACCGCCTCGAACCGGATGGATCATCCTACTCGGCCTCACCGTATCTGGTCGCCGAGAGCACCCGCAACTTTGGATGGGCCCCCAGGTGTATTGAAGTGACACCCGGTGGTTCCCTGCTGGTCATCCATGCCGAAACCGGCAGTCAGGGGATGATCTACGAGTTCTCTTCGGCGGGCCAGGCGGCCACTCCCCCCATCACGCGGGAAATGGATGCAGTCATTCGGACTCCACAGCCATTTGCCGAATGGTCCATCCCTTCATGGATTCCGCTGGCCGAAGCCATTGAATCCGACATGTTTATCGAATGTCTGATCCGCGATACCCCGACGGCCATGGAGAAACTGGCCGCGCTGGACGCACTCATGGAAACCGGCACAGCCCTCAGCGCCGACATGGTGGATGAACTCTCCACACTCACTTCGCCGGAATTCATGGCCTATTACTTCCGCTACTCTCCAAATCTGGACGCTGCCGACATGCCTGAGTGGAGCCTTCTCTGGGCCGGAAAAGTCCTCAAGCAATCCTCAACTCCTTTTGCCACCAGACTGATTCTCGAAAAACTCACCGGGATCCCGCCGGAGAAACTGGCCGGGTCACAGTTGCCGGATCACATCTGGAAGCTGTGCGAGTCAAAGGACCATCGCATCAGGAAAATTGCGAGAGCCTGCTTCTTCAGGCTCCCGCACTCACGTGTCGAAAGGTTTTTCAAGCAATACCCGAACCTGCCCTCCACGCGGAAAGTCGACCTGCTTGCCTATGATTTTTCCAATGAGAAAGGGCCCGTCCGTGAATGGTGCACCAACGGGGCACTGCAGGAAATTATCGATTCAACCATCGATCCTCATGCCATCCTCGAATGCCTGGCCCTGGCTTATCAGCTCAATCCGCTTTCAGAGGAACACTTTCACCTCAGGAGCCCGGCTCCCGACGGGTGGGCCGCGACTCTGCGTGACACCGTAAGCGACAAGGCACGACGCCTCTATCCCACATCCTCCACCCCCCTCAATAACGAACTGGCACGATTTCTGGCACTCACCGGGTCAATGGACGAAACTCTTGCCTCGCGTATCGCATCAGGCATCATCACCAGGGCTTCCGCGCCGCGGAATATTCATTACCTGCGCGCCCTGATCCGCTCAGGACTGCCATTGCCGCCGAGACTCCACAAAAGGGTTGCAGAAACCACTGTCGAACTGGCACGTTCCGCAGTCACCCGTTTCAGCCTTGAAGATCATGCGCTTTCCGACTCTCTGAACACCCTCCTCACTCAGGCCGTTGATCAGTGGGAATGGTTTCCGGAAACACTCGGATCACTGCCGGATTTCCCTTCCGAGCGCGATGGCCTCATTCTTCAGCTGCTGGAGG
>JAUIAG010000277.1 GCA_030425355.1 Verrucomicrobiia bacterium | reverse complement strand
AGTTCAAGATCGCGAATCCATTCGTGATGCTGCATGATCCTGAGCGTGGTTCCGGCAAGGTCAGATTCCGGATCCACCATGCGCTGAACAGGCCGGCCATTGAGCGAGACAAGTGTTTCGGCAAACACTGCGGGTCGGGATCCGGTGCGCTGTTCCCATAGATCAGCGACATGTCCGGCATATTCACGCAGCAGGAATGGCTGGGTGCTCATGTGCATGGCCTTCGACGTATTCAGCTCCCTGAGGTATGGCCAGCGGATCATGGGAGAAGCCGAAGGGGTGGAAAGTCTGTCCATTAAAGGGTATTCAGGAATATTGCGGCCAGCCAGCTGATGATCGAGGGCCGGGATTTCCGCCAGGTATATAACCGAAGGCTGAGCACAGTGATGAAGATACCGGTCCGGTCCTGTCAGTGATCCTGTTTTCCATTTGTCGGTGTGGACCACGAGTCGGGAGTTTGAATCCTCTCCACAGATTCTGTTGTCGGTGATGATCAGCAGTGGACTCGACGGCTGCTCCATGCCTTCGATTTCAAACGGATGAAGCCGCCGGACAAGTGGCAGCATTTTCCCGTCTCCAATCGAGGCATGCTGTCCGATAATCCGGCGGAGAATCTGACTGTCACTTTCGCTGGCAGTCAGCCCCTTGATCCGCAAGGCGTTGCGCCAGCTTTCAATCAGCTTGTCCGTGGAAATACTCAGCTGAAAGTCGTCAGGCTTTCTTCCGTACTGTGTGTCCCAGAAGGAGAACACCGATTCGAGCGACTTCCGAAGGGACAGGGGTGCATCGTCATGATCGGAAGAAAGCGGATTGAAGATGATCCGCTGACCGATCACCGGTTCATCCACTATCATGAGGGCCGGCAGGTCAGACCATTTCGTTGCAGCCGGGTCGAATTCCCGACAAATGACCGGCCGGCCCTCCCACCGATCCCAATGAAGCTCAATTTGTCCCGACCCCGGATCCTCGACCAGACTTTTGTCCAGCAGATTCAGTCTCGCCGGCATGCTTCGATAGACCTCAGCCTTCAACCGCCAGCTGAATGCAAGGCCTTCAAAGGTGAACCGGGCATCACCCGGTATCAGGAGATGTCGAAGTGGCACTGCAATCTGGATGACCGCCCAGAGACCAACGGCTCCGATAACAAGTGGCGCGTTGGATTTCCGCCTGGCACCTGCCCCCTGCTCCGTTTCCTGAGTATCCGATGCCGGTTTCAGACGGGCCCCGAACCAGTTGAAGAAGCGCACCGGCCATGAAGGCGCGAAGAAAATGAAGGCCGTGAGAATCCCGAGTAGTGGAAACCATCCGATGTCCCGGAAAAGCAGAAAGTGATTCATGGCATGAAACAGGACCATGAACACTATCCCGGTTATCCGCCATGCCGGCACCAGCATCACAAAGCCGATCAGCAGATCGAAGAGAGCGCCGGACCAGCTGATTACAGCCGCCGCCATCCTGGTTGAAAGGGCATTGGCAATAAATCCGGGAAGTTCGTCGACATGTGGCTGCGATAAAAAATATCCCACCGGTTGGAAATCCAGAAGCCAGTCGGCGTTCACCTTGGCCAGCCCGGCATAAAAATAGGTCACAACCAACTGGAACCTCAGCACAGCAATACTCCACATTGGCACATGCCTTGATTTATTGCCGGAGAAAATCAGCCCGTCAACGCTCCACCGCCGGGCAGCCGGAAGAAAGCACATCACCAGTCCGATAATATCCATCAGGTAATAGTGGCTCATCCAGTATGTCCGGGTTGATTCCACCAGATAGAAATACATCCAGATAAGGAATCCGGTGATCGCACTGGCCCGATAAAGCAAGCCAGCGGCGATCGCCAGTCCGCATATCCCCATCATCACCGCAAGCCCGGACATGACTTCAGAAGGAAACAGGGGCAGCCACTCAAATCCAGGATACGGAAAATGAAAACCGCCCGACACACCCCGATAATAAACATCCAGTGGAACGCGTCCGGCAGCGCTGTTCGACGGGAAAAAGAGAGTGACACTCTCCAGGAAAAGAATCAGCCCGTAGAAAATTCTGAAAACCGCAAGCGATGCACCATCCACCATCCGGAACAGCCACACGCTTGCATTGTCCTTCCGGGCTTTCCAGTTTCTCATGGCCATATTGGGCCAGAGACTACATGGGTCCACGATATGTGGATTGCAGATTTGGAATTATTTTTGAAGTTTCAGAAGTATAAATGCACGCCTGTGCAAATTGTTGATACAATTTGGAAATCCGGAATTGAATATTAATGTTAATCTTTTGATATTCCGGCGATCAGTGGACACCGGACTTCGGTGAGGCACCTCATTGAAGTGGTTCAGGTGAGGTCTCGATGTCCGCCTTGAACTGCGGATTATTCAACGACCATGACGCCATTCATAATCACCCAGTGGCCCGGAAAAGTGCACAGGTACGGGTATTCACCCGGCTCCGTGGGGGCGGTAAACCGAATTACATCCACCCTGCTTTTTCGCATCGGCCCGATCATACGTGAATGGGCGATGATGCTTGACTTCATAGAGGCGGGAATGAAGTCCGACTTCATGTTTTCCGGATCGCGGGCCATTTCATTGGCGGCGGTGCCGACGGCTTCCATTGACCCGGGGCTGGCTATCACGATGTTATGATCCGTGGCGTCCGGGTTGGTGAAGACAATTTTCACCGGCTGGCCGGCCTTGACGGTGAACCGGTCACGGGTGAAACGCATTCGTTCCGGAACACATGAGATGTTGATTTCAGCCAGATCCTTTCTGCTGTCAAAGGCGGCTTCTGAGGCATTGGGAGTGGGCGGTGCAAACTCATCGCGTTCGTTTGAATCCGCCATAAAATTCGGGACAATGGCATAATTCCGGTTCCCCAGCCAGTGGCGTCTGAGGGCTTCCGAGCCGAGAGCTGTCGTCATGGCATACTTCAGATGATTCCCCATCGGCTGGTCGAGGATGCTGAGGACTGTTTTGAGTGAATCCTCCGTTCCGATATAGCTGGCGGCTATGGCAGCTTCCATGCGGACAAACTGGGAGGGATCGTTGGCGGCCTTCCCGAGGATGGATGTCGTTTCCGATGGAGTCAGCTTTGAATGCCAGTGCCTGAGCATGCGGACGGCGGCTGCCCGGGCGTGCTGACCGGAGGCCTTGAGAAGGTCATTCCAGAGGCTTTTGTTGAATCCGCCCATGCTCCGCGTAAGCCACAGAGCTTCCAGCTGGTGGCGTTGGTAATGAGGGGCTGCTGGATTCAATGACTTCAGCCATGACGGAATGGCCGACAGGACTTCCTGAGCGGGGCGCTCTCTCAGTTCTTTTCGGGTGAGGTACCGCAGCCGATACTGGTCGAGCTCCAGCATGTTTAAAAGTTCTGAAACCTGCTTTCCGGCAGGTAGAACCGGGGCCGGCAATTCGACGCCGGACGGTACAATACGCCAGATTCTCCCGGAACTGCGGTCCCTTCTCCTGTCCCTGAGCGAGTACTGCATGTGGCCTTTGACCGGGTTGTACCAGTCGACCACATACATGGCTCCCCGGGGGCCGTATTTCAGATCCACCGGGATGAAACTTAAATTCGTGGAGAAGAGGATATCGCCCTGGTAGTCCTCCTTGAAATGGTCATCCTGTTCAATCCACTTATGGAACTCAACCCGATTGGTGGGTTTGTAGCGGACCTTGACGAATCCCCGCTGCATTTCTTCAGGCCAGAAATCGAAGTCGACGAACTCATGACCACAGACACCCGAGTAGGCGGGAATGCCGCGCGCCCGGGGGTACTGGGACGGGTATGGCGGATTGGTGGCATGAAACGCGGCGGCGAAAATGGGATGACTGGCAACGTGATATCCCCAGTTGTCGAAAGTCACTCCCCATGGATTGGTGTTCGGATAGCTGCCGAAGGATGTGAGACGGTGGCTTTCCGGCTGCAGCACAAACCATGCGCTGTTTTTGGCCCGCACCGGTCCATAGGGTGTCTCAACCTGACTGTTGTGGAAAATGGACTCGCGGAACAGCAGGTCCCCGTCGGGCATCCACACAAAATCGTGCAGGGCGTGGTGCGAATCCTCGCAGCCAAAGCCGGTGAAGAGAATGCGCCGGAAATCGGCACGGTCATCTCCGTCAGTATCCTTGAGGAAAACAAGGTGCGGTTCTTCAGAGACGTAGACACCGCCGTCGCCCAGCTCAAAGGACAGCGGTATCTGCAGATTGTCGGCAAAAATGGTGGACTTGTCGGCCTTGCCATCCAGGTCCGTGTCTTCGAGGATGACTATCCTGTCATTCGGCTCGTTGCCGGGATAAACATGCGGGTAGGTGGTGGAGCAGCTGACCCACATCCTGCCACGCGTGTCCCATCGCATCTGGATCGGGCAGGCGATTTCAGGAAACTCAACCTCTGAGGCAAAAAGTTCCACTTCAAACCGGGGATCAACCTTGAAGGCCGCCCGTTCATCATCAGGAGAAAGCCATTCGTTGGCTCCCCTGCTCTGATCAGTTTCGGGCATCTCCGGCAGTATTTCCTCCAGTGGCACCGGAGGCAGATCCATGCCGCTGGCAAGCTCCCAGATCCTTCGGTCACGATTCCGGGTCATGATCTCGAAATTACGCATGGCCGGAAGGAAATCGAGATAGCCGTATGACTTGTTGCGGGCGCCCGTGTAATAGTAGGTGTTCAGGGGACGGTAGCGCCTGAAATACTGGCGGTTCTTGTCGATGACCGCGGTGCGGATCCTCTCGTCGATCGTGGCTGGACTGCGGCCGGTCAGGGCTCGGCCCACCAGCCTGCCGAAAAGTGCGTAGCCGGCATCCACCATGTGGACGCCATTGAAAGTGAGGTCGGTGGCAGGCGATTCCATGGCCCGTGCTGTTGCATCAAAAACATCAATGAAGCCCACCTGTTGTTCCAGTGCGACCTTCCTCATGGCATCCGTATACAGACGGATATTCGGATTATTCATGTCCGCGGCTGCCACGGCCCCGGTATTCTCGTTCGCTGTTGGCGAAATCAGCACGATTTGTGGCCCGCTGCGTCCGTTGAAGGCACTGCGCTTCAATCCATCGACAAAAACCGTCAAAGACTGGATGAAGGCCTCGACTCCCTCCGGTCCGGCAAATGACTCATTGAAGCCGAAAGCGGCGAGGATGATGTCGATCTTTTCATAAGTGAGATGCTGGTCCAGGTCGGCGAAGTTGTCCGGACGGGGCTGCAGGTCCGGAGTATCCGCGGACCATGCAAAGTTCCGAATGACGAGGTTCGCCTCCGGATTCAACTGGTGAAGGATGGTTTCGATGTATCCGAAAAGCTGCTCTCTCTCCAGAAGTGTATTCCCGACAAATCCTATGCGCTGGCCTTTTCTGAATTCCAGAGGCAGGACAGTTGTTGCCGGAGCGACTCTTTCAGCCCGGGGTGCGTCCCTGCGGTAAATCCCGTAAACTGAGTATCCATCTTCGTCCACGCCGTCACCGGTCCCGCCCTGTTGAGCGATGACAGGGAATGCACTGAACATCAATCCTGCCAGCATCAGAACAGCCAGCCAGTTGAACCCCATGCGCCTCTCGTAATCCGGAAAGGTTTTCTTCATGTCTTTCATCTTTTTTAAATCCGCATGCCGTCGGGCAGCCACATCGGAACTCCACTATTTGTGAGGGAACAACACCCGTCAGACAAGGTCGATTCTGCCACGCCACCCGACAGGACAGCTGCGGATGTGCAGACGGCAATCCCGATAGCTGCCATTCGAAGTCACACGTGACATCCACTTTCCATTCGTAAGGGGTTTCGGTAGGATAACTTCCTGCTCATGACTGATCCAGCAATTCAATACCATGACCGCCGCAGCCGGAGTCGGCGTGTTTCCGGAACCCGTGGTGCACTATGTGCCAGTTTGATACTTTCATTTTCCGTGACTGTTCTCATGTCAGTTCCCCGGGCTCTGGTGCATGCGCAGGAGAGCATTGATTTATCGGAATCAAAGCCGCAGTGGTCCGGCATTTATCCGCATCTGGCGTTCTTCAACCAGGAGAATGAATGTGGCACGGGAGCGGTTGTTCCATGGGCGGGAAGCCTGTGGGCGGTGACCTACTCGCCGCACAGTCCGCGGGGCTCGACGGACAAGCTCTACCAGATCACCGAGGACCTCAAGCTGGTGGTGCGCGGGGAAAGCATCGGCGGCACTCCGGCCAACAGGATGATTCACCGTGAATCCGGTCAGCTCTTCATTGGTCCGTATGCGATCAGCCGGGATGGAGATGTGCGGACTATTCCCTATTCTGCCATGTTCGGGCGTCCGACCGGCACTGCCAGACATCTGTTTCATCCGGAATCCAAAGTTTACTATGCCACCATGGAGGAGGGCTTCTACAGTGTGGATGTCGCGACGCTTGAGGTGAATGAACTGTTCCGGGATGAACAGCTGGAAGGCGGCCGCCGCGCTGACCTTCCCGGCTACCATGGGAAGGGCCTTTACACCGGACAGGGTAGACTCATTTATGCCAACAATGGTGAACACGGCAGTCTTGCCCGGACACGTCCGGACATTCCATCCGGATGCCTTGCGGAATGGGACGGTCGATCCGATTCATGGAAAGTGATCCGCCGCAACCAGTTTACCGAAGTGACCGGACCGGGAGGCATTTACGGGAATCCGGCTCCGGACAGCGATCCCGTCTGGTCGATCGGATGGGATCACCGGTCACTTATTCTCATGCTGCTGGATGACGGCGAGTGGCATTCCTTCCGCCTTCCGAAATCCAGTCATTCCTATGATGGTGCCCATGGATGGAACACCGAGTGGCCGAGAATCCGGGATGCCGGCCTTGAGGGCCGGAAATTTCTGATGACCATGCACGGGGCTTTCTGGGAATTTCCACAAGACTTTTCCGCAGGCACAACAGGAGGAATCCGGCCGCTCTCAAATTACCTGAAGGTGGTCGGGGA
>JAUIAG010000276.1 GCA_030425355.1 Verrucomicrobiia bacterium | reverse complement strand
CCGGAGGAGGCTGCGGATCGCCAGAGACAATAAGCATCGGAAATTGAAAACTCCAGCGCAACCGACGGTGGGGGGAATTTGCGCCGGCACCGGCAGCTGAGCGGGGCGGAGGGCACCTGTCGCTGCGGAAAATGAAGAACCCCGCCGGAAAAATTCCGGCAGGGCTCAAACTGAATAACAAAGGAATGTCAGGCTGTCACCCGGGGCGGCAGCTGGCCCCGATCAGGGACGGTAGTTGCGGGGACGCTGGTTACCGGTTTCGTTGCCGGGCATGGAAACGCGGTTGTAGTCGTCGCCGGAGTTCAGGATCGCTTCACGCAGACGGGAAGTGGTGACCTGCTGCACGGAACCGTCAGCGAGGGCAACATTTCCTGCAGCCTGGTGAATGTCGTTGTCGGTCCAGCTGATTTCGTTGTCATTCTGGCCGGCAGGAACGCTGATGCGGCGGAAGGCATTGCCAAGGTCGCCGAAGATGGACTGACCGAAGACAAAGTTACGGCGGATCGATCCGGCAACATTGCCGTTGAAGGTCGGAGTGCCTTCCAGGTTGCGGTCACCGGACAGAAGCATGCCGGGCTTGGTCTCGTCACCTTCAACACCGACGAAGAAGGAAACGTTGTCATTGGCCACGAAGGCGATCCCGTCCTGACCGTCCTGCAGCAGGCCGAAGTCAGTGGACTCCTGACGGCTGTTGTCAGCCGGGCAGAGGCATACCTTGGGCACGTTCAGTTCGTTCGACAGAACCAGGAAGTGATACCAGGTGTCGCGGGCATTGCGGCGCTCGATGACCTCCGAGCTGCCACCGTTGATGGTCGCCACATAGAATGGAAAGCGGTCCTCGTTGTCTGTCGCCCACAGCTTGTACGCCAGGGAAATCTGCTTGAGGTTGTTCACGCACTTGATGCGCACAGCCTTCGCTTTGGCCTTGGACAGTGCCGGCAGCAGCATCGAAGCCAGAATCGCGATAATCGCAATCACCACCAGAAGTTCGATCAGGGTAAATCCACCCAGTTTCTTGTGCTTGAGTCTTGTTTTCATGAATGTTGGATCTCAGTTGATTGAGTTTTTCCGTAAATGGAGTTCCTGAGTCTTTATGCATTTCTAATGCCATGCTATAATTATTGTCATTTTTTGATTATTGCCCGGTATTTCAGTGATTATGGAATTTTACAATTACAAACGCGTTCTAAAAACGCGCATTTGCGTGTAATTGACGCATTCTGGAAAAACGGGGGCGGAACGCCGGGTGCCAGGCACTTTCTGCTTGGTGCGCGGTGGGGAGAAGATCAGAGCGGGTGGCGGGGGCGGCCCTGCGGCGGGGTGGCCGGGGATGATTCAGGCGATGATGGGGTGGACGACGTGGCCGTGGACATCGGTGAGTCTGAAATACCGGCCCTGGAATCGGAAGGTGAGCTGTTGATGGTCGATGCCGAGGAGGTGGAGGATGGTGGCCTGGAGGTCGTGGACATGGACGGGGTTGGAAACCGCATTGAACCCGAGATCATCGGAAGCGCCGTGGGAGATTCCCGGGCGGACGCCCCCACCGGCCATCCAGAGAGTGAAGGCGTAGGGGTGATGGTCCCTGCCCCATCTGGGACGGTTGTTGATATCCCCCTGGATGAAGGGGGTTCTGCCGAATTCACCGCCCCAGATGACAAGAGTATCGTCGAGGAGTCCGCGCAGTTTGAGATCCCTGATGAGGCCTGCACTGGGCTGATCGGTGTCGCGGCACTGGGTGTACAGTTCGGTGGTGAGGGAGTTGTGCTGGTCCCATCCGGCGTGCATGACCTGTATGAACCGGACGCCGCGTTCAGCGAGGCGGCGGGCCATGAGGCAGTTGTAGGCAAATGTTCCGGGCTCGCGGACCTGTGGTCCGTAGAGATCGAGGACACTTTGTGGTTCGGCGGAGAAATCGGTGAGTTCCGGCACGGAGGTCTGCATTCTGTAGGCCATTTCGTACTGGGAGATCCGGGTGAGGATTTCCGGATCACCGGCCTGTTCGAAGCGGAGCTGGTTGAGTTTTTCAAGGTCATCCAGCAGATGCCGGCGGAGGCCGGAGGAAATGCCTTCGGGATTGTTCAGATAGAGGACCGGTTCGCGGCTGCCCCGGAACTTTGACCCCTGATAGCGGCTGGGAAGGAATCCGGATCCCCAGTAGAAGTCATAGAAGATCTGGCCGCAGCTGGTTCCCTTGCTGACTGAGGTCATGACCACGTATCCGGGGAGGTCCTCTGCCTCCGATCCAAGCCCGTAGTTGAGCCATGCACCCATGGTGGGGCGGCCGGGGATCTGCGCGCCGCTGAGGAGAAAGGAAATGGCCGGAGCATGATTGACGGCGTCCGTGTGGAGACTTTTGACGAAGCAGAGTTCATCGGCGATGCCGGCGGTATGTGGCAGGAAGTCACTGACCCATGCGCCGGACTGACCACGCTGTGAAAATGGTTCCACGGGAGCCAGCATCAGCTTTCCGGATGGATTGCCCGTCATGGTGCTGAATCTTTTGCCCCCCAAATACTCCTCAGGCACGGGGCGGCCGTGCATGCGGGCGAGTTCCGGCTTGTAGTCGAAAAGATCCACATGGGTGGGGGCTCCGTTCTGAAAGAGGTAGATGACGCGTTTGGCCCGGGGTGCGACATGCTGGAAAGCCGCGGGGATGGCGGAGGGTGAAGAACCGGCGGCAAATCCGTCGCGGGAAAGCAGGGACGCGAGACCGGCGAGGCCGACGGCATTGGCGCTCCGCCCGAGGAAAAGTCTGCGGTTCATGGCGAGCTGATGGTCCCGGACCGGAGACGGGCTCTTCAGATTGAGGATATTCCAGGCGGTTTCGGACATGAGCAAAGTGATTGGCTTTGGCTATTCGCGGGTCAGTGTTTCATCCATGTTGAGGATGTTGAGGCAGACGGCGGTCCATGCTGCCAGAGAGACGATGTCGGCCTCCCCGGGGACGGGCGTGACTCCGTTGGAAACAAGGGCACCGGCTTCCTCCGGGTGGGAGGCGAAGTGTTCGATCGCGGCGGCGAGTGTTCCTTCGAGTATGGCTTTCTCGGCAATGGATGGTTTCCTGCCGAGTGATCGGAAAAAGAGGCTGTCGAGGCGATCCGGGGTGTCGGATTCTGCAGAGAGGGCGATCGAGGCCATTCCGCGGGCGGCTTCCACGAATGTGACGTCATTCATGACGGCGAGCGCATGCATGGGTGTATTGGTGCGGAGCTTTTTGACTTCGCAGACCTGGCGTTTGGCGGAATCAAAAAAGAGTGTCGGTCCGACAATGCGACGCCAGAAGGTGTAGAGACTGCGCCGGTGGAGGTTCGCCGGCTGATCGACTGAGTAAACCGTGCGCCCGAAAGTGGCCTCCGCCCAGACTCCTTCCGGCTGATATGGGAAAACAGGACTGCCGCAGACTGACTGGTCGAGGATTCCTGCAAGAGCCAGGGCCTGGTCGCGAATCATCCATGAGGGCATCCGGTAGCGGGCGCCACGGGCCAGCAGGCGGTTCTCCGGGTCGATCTGATACAGCCGGGAGCCGGGGTCATCGGAGCTTCGCCGGTATGTTTCGCTGAGCACAATGGTGCGAAGCAGGTGTTTGAGATTCCATCCGCTTTCGATGAATTCCGCTGAAAGCCAGTCGAGGACTTCACGGTATTCGGGATACTCACTCTGAACACCGAAATCCTCCGGTGTCTTGACCAGAGGGCTGCCGAAAAGCATCTGCCAGAATCGGTTGACCGTGACCCTAGCCGTCAATGGATGATCCCGACGCAACAGCCATCGTGCCAGATCCAGCCGGTCGGGGCGTGAGGAATCCCGGGGGCGGAGAGGCGGCAGCGCCTCGGGAACGTCCGCAAACACTTCATCCTTCGGTTCATTATAGAGACCGCGATCGAGAATGAAGGTGCTGCGCCGTTCCGGACGGTCCTTCATGACCATGACTTTTGGAACCGATTCCTCAGCTTCCCGAACGGCATCCCTGAGCTGCCGGATTTTCCCCTCAAGGGACTGAAGCCGCGAATCCATGGCAAAGTAGGCCTGCCGGATGCGATCCGTCTGCTCCCGGGATCTCTGCGGAGGCGGAACTGCAAGGTCGGCCGCAAGACGATGGGAGGAGTCATCGAGGCGGGGGTTTTCCCCGCTGCCGGCAAGAAGGCGGAAATAACCGAGATTATGGCTGCGATGTGGCGAATTGAACCGAAGTGTCACTCTGATATTGTCGCCTGTTTCAACTGTGGAAGGATTGTCCAGCCGGAAGACGGCCGAATGATCCCGGTCGATTGACTTTCCGTTCCAGACCGCCCATCCGGAAACAGGGTCCTCATCAAATGCACCGCCAATGCGGTGGCTGCCCTGCTCGAAGGTGGCTTCGGCAGACTGGATGTCGAGAGGCCGGCTTTTCCCGGAAAGCGGAGAGCGGTGTTCGATGACCAGGTCGGTCAGCACGAAGTTCCCGCTGTCGGACCGGGCGAGACCGCCCCCGGTCATGGACGGATGGCGCAGGGCATCGAGGCGAATCCCGGTTATCGTCATCTTCTCCGGGATCTGCAGATCCACCACGTATTCATCGGTCGGAGGATTGGAGCCGGAAGCCAGGATGGCGGAGTCGTCCTGAATGGCCAGAACCTGTGACCTGGCGGAGGCTGCCAAAGGCTTGAGAAGGACCCACGGTGATGTCACCGGCCCGGCGAGCTGACGAGCCTCCCACTCAGCCTGCGCGGCAGCCAGCTCATTCCGCCGGTTGTCACGCAGGAACTCAGTCTGACGAAGCTCCCGATTCAGCTGGCGTATCCGGAAGTCCTGGCGGTCACTCGGGACGGAGAGGACAGGCGGCGTCTGCCCGCTGCCTCCGCCACCATCGACAGGCGTCTGGTTGAAGAATGCGGTCAACTGGTAATACTCCTCCTGCCGAAGTGGGTCGAACTTGTGATCGTGACAGCGACAGCAGTTGAGGGTCAGACCAAGCCAGACAGTCCCGAAAGTCTCAGTCATGTCCATGACGTAATCCACCCGGTTTTCCTCGGGGATGCGTCCCCCCTCCCCGTTGATCATGTGATTTCGATTGAAACCGGTGGCGAGTATCTGGTCGGCTGACGGATCTGGCAGCAGATCGCCGGCAACCTGCCAGAGGGTGAAGTCATCAAAAGGAAGGTTCTGATTGAATGCCCGGATAACCCAGTCACGCCATGGCCACATGGTGCGTTCCCGGTCCCCCTGGTAGCCATTGGTGTCGGCGTACCGGGCCGCATCGAGCCAGTCCCAGGCCACACGCTCGCCGAAAGCTTCAGAGGCCAGAACCCGGTCCACCAGACGCGACCACGCCCCGGGCGTCCTGTCGTCGAGGAACCGCTGCATTTCAGAGGGAGATGGCGGCACACCGTTGAGGTCCAGAAAAAGCCTCCGGGCCTGGGTATGCCGCGAAGCCCGGTCATTGGGAGCGATCCCCATGGAATCGAGTCGAGCCGTCACCAGGGCATCGATTGGATGGCGGTTCCGGTATTCCGGGGGCAGTGAAGGGCGGACAATCTGTTCAAAAGCCCAGTGACGTCCCCATGGTGCGCCCTGCTCCACCCATTTGACCAGCACCCGGCGTTCACGGTCACTGAGAGACCGCCCCAGCTCGGGCGGGGGCATCCGGTCGTCCGGATCATCGCTGAAGATCCGGCGGATCAGTTCGCTTTTTTCCGGCGATCCCCCACTGACGACATGATAGCCGTCACGCTCCCGTTTGACATCCGACTCGATGTCCAGGCGCAGGTCGCCCTTGCGGCCCTCCCGTGCATCCGGACCATGGCATTGAAAGCAGTTGTCGGACAGCACCGGAAGAACGTCCCGGGAAAACAGGACACTTTCCTGGCCGCTCAGGATACCGCTCTGAATCAGGCCGGCAGCAAGAGTCAATGCTATCAGCGCTTGTCGGATCATGGAAAAAATATGCCCGGGGCAGCAGGCCATTGCAAGGAACCAGCTGACCATTCGACCAGCCTGCCTGCCAAACCCGCACAGTGACTGCTTCGAGCTGTACCGTCAAAGGTGGCACCGACAATCGGCTGGTCAACTGGCCGGCGGGGACGCCGGCGCTTCCGGGAGGGCTGGCACCTGATGGACAAAAAACGAAAACCCCTGAGCGCCGGAAGCACCCAGGGGTTCATGAACAACAAAATGCACTCGACGGCCGTCGCGTGAACGGACGGCCTTAAAGCACAGGAATCTTATGGTCTGAAGTCGCGGGGACGCTGGTTACCGGTTTCGTTGCCGGGCATGGAAACGCGGTTGTAGTCATCTCCGGAGTTCAGGATCGCCTCACGCAGACGGGAAGTGGTGACCTGCTGCACGGAACCATCGGCGAGAGCGACGTTTCCTGCCGCCTGGTGAATGTCGTTCTGGGTCCAGCTCATTTCGTTGTCATTCTGTCCGGCTGGAACAGAGATACGGCGGAAGGAGTTTCCGAGGTCGCCGAAGATGGACTGACCGAAGACGAAGTTGCGGCGGATGGATCCGGCAACGTTGCCATTGAAGGTCGGAGTGCCTTCCAGGTTGCGGTCACCGGAAAGGAGCATACCAGGCTTGGTTTCGTCGCCTTCAACACCAACGAAGAAAGAAACGTTGTCATTGGCCACGAAGGCTATTCCGTCCTGACCGTCCTGCAGCAGGCCGAAGTCAGTGGATTCCTGACGGCTGTTGTCAGCCGGGCAGAGGCATACTTTGGGTACGTTCAGCTCGTTGGACAGAACCAGGAAGTGGTACCAGGTCTGGGCGGCGTTGCGGCGCTCGATCACCTCGGATGATCCACCGTTGATGGTGGAAACGTAGAACGGGAAACGGTCTTCGTTGTCAGTGGCCCACAGCTTGTATGCCAGGGAGATCTGCTTGAGGTTGTTGACGCACTTGATGCGGACGGCCTTGGCCTTCGCCTTGGACAGTGCCGGCAGCAGCATCGAAGCCAGAATCGCGATGATGGCGATAACGACGAGAAGCTCAATCAGAGTGAATCCACCC
>JAUIAG010000275.1 GCA_030425355.1 Verrucomicrobiia bacterium | reverse complement strand
CGGGGATCGAGAATCGTTCTTGTCGGCCCCAACGGCGCCGGGAAATCAACGCTCATGAAACTCATGGCCGGGGTCATCGACATTCAGAAAGGAACCCGTGACCTTGGACACGAAGTCCATCCCGGTTACTTCGCCCAGTATCGCATGGAAGGCTTTGATCCCTCACAGACCGTACTCGAGGCGATACTCGACACCAAATCCAGAATAACCGAACAGTTTGCCCGCACCGTCCTCGGGTGCTTCCTCTTCCGGGGCGATGATGTCTTTAAAAAGGTCTCCATTCTTTCCGGAGGTGAGAAAACCCGGTTGAGACTGGTCAAACTGCTGGTCGAACCGCCCAATTTCCTCCTCATGGACGAGCCGACCACACACCTCGATATGGCCAGTATCGATGCGCTGGTCAATGCCCTCAAACAGTTCCAGGGATCTCTCGTCTTCATCAGCCATGATGTCTACTTCATCAAAGCCATCGCCAGCCAGGTTTGGCACGTGGAAGGCGGCAAAGTCACCCGATACGCCGGAAACTACGATTACTACCTCGACAAGACCGGTGCCGGATCAGCCCAGGATTCACTCCCCCAGACCGGAAAACAGAAAGCGGACTCCGAAAACGTGAACCGGCGCCCCAATGCGGGAAGCGCTGCTTCACGAAAAGAACAGAAAAGACTCGAAGCGATCGAACGACAGAAAAAATCCGGTGTCCGTAAAGCCCAGAAGGAAAAGGTCGACAGGATCGAAGCAGAAATCACCACGCTCGAATCCCGCATAGCCGAGATCTATTCCATGATGGAGGATCCGGCAACATTCGAGGATCAGGATAAATCACGCGAACTGCAGCTGGAACTCAGGCAGGCTGAATCGTATCTGCCAATGCTGCAGGAAAACTGGGAAAAAGAAGCGGAAAAACTCGAGAACATCTGAAGGCTGAACGGGACCGAAGCAATTAGTGACACCCCGATATGCAATGTGCCGGCAGGGTATTTGTCCAGATTCCTACTCTACTGACCGGTAAACCACTCGCGATACTTCTCCATCACATGTGAAGCGGCAAAGGTTCCACTCAGAATGCCCACACCGAGTAGCACCAGCCATAGCCACCACTTGGCCGGCATGGCGATGGGCGGCCCGGATTCACCGGGCTCTTTTCGAATGAAGAACTGATATCCGACCACCAGGATGCCGAAGGCAAATAGAAACAGTAACGGAATGGAAACCCGGCCGGTAAATTCACCGATAAACCGCTCTTCATAAAAGATGCCGAATTGAAGAAGGAAAATGGTCATCAGGGCCGCCCACACCCACGAAACCATGACAAAGACCCTCGACCGGCCCAGAAGGGAGAGCACAAAACAGATGGAAAATGAAAGAAGGGGCACGCCATACAATAATCCGTAAAATGGCAGGAGATTGAATCGGGGGTTCGTGTTGGAGAGCCCGACACGAACTGACATGTTTGCCAGAAACTGGGGAATATCGGTGCCAAGGGCCGCAAGACTCATGGTGTTGATCAGAAGCATCGAACCGCCCCCAACCACGATTCTCGCCAGATACCGCTGCTGACGGTTCGGTGGAAGACTCATCGAAAACTCTTCCACTCCCTGAATAACGTCGCTGCCACCGAAAAGCACCCCCGCAAAATAGCTGTAAATCACTCCAAGGAGTATGATCCACACCGGATTCAGCATCGCTGACAAAACCCAGATACCAGCCAGCCACGCCATCAGAAAAACGAGAATAAGACGACTGTGCGAATACCACTCACACCACAGAAGTCCGGAGAACCTTTTCCATGATGTCCACGGATCCGCCGCTATCCGTCCTTCATCTCGCCCATTCATTTCAAGTGTCTTTCTATCACAGCTCTCCTCTCTGAACACCCACAAAGTATAACCCGGCGATCCCGCCTGACACTGTCTCCGCCTGTGCAATCCTCCAGGATTCAATCTGGCTCCTCTATACCTGCTTATCCCCAACCAGTCACGAATCTGTAGCCCCTGAGACGCCCTCCATACGGTCACTGACTCACCGGGCCAAACCTCCTCCGGAAGTGAGAGAAGCCCCGGATCGACGACGACGCCTCAGATAAAAGATCCTTTCCGCCCCCACACACTGGAATCGCTCTGGATCCGCCATAGGAAAACCCGATCGATTCCGTTCCATGGAAAACATTTCAATGAACTCCCGGCTTCCAGCAGCAAGGCTGTTGCCCAGAGCCCTGACCGACTCTCGAAACTGGGATAACTCCTGGGACATCCGGTTTTCCTCCCCTTTTTTCCTTCCGCACCGCTCCCGCAGATAGGCACCATACTCCCTGAGAGCCGATGACCGTGACCCCCGCCCCCGGAAATCATATCCCGCAGCGCGATAAATGCCCCACCTCGCCACAGCAACGCCCCTCACAGCCTCGCCGAAACCACTCCATTCGTATTCGCCAGGGTCGGAAACCATCCCGGCAGCAACCGGATTAAGATCAATATAGGCTGCAACCTGCCGGAGACTCCCCTGCTCCCGCTCGACCACGTAACATTTATACCTCGCCTCCCAAAGGGTTCCGCTCCGCTCATATTCGCGGTTATACCACTGGGTGAAACGCTGCTTCACCATCTTCATGAACTCTGAAAGGTCATACATCCGCCTCCGGAAAACATCCAGATGCCGCTCGGCTTCCTCAACTCTCCCGCCCGCTGCCAGCTCATCATACCGCCCCCTGATGGCCTCGACCCGATCCCGTGGATATGCCTGACCAAGACGTAGAAAAACCTCGGACGACTCAATCACCGCAGGCCTCGCCGGAACCCTTAACAGAATATGAAAGTGGTTCCCCATCAGACAGTATGTCATCACCTCAACACCGCAGAATCCCTCACTCTGACGCATAATCCGCTTCAACATCCCCTTCTCCGCCTCACCAAACACATGGCGCCGGTCCACTACCCGGCTCATCACATGAAAAACCTGCTCCCGCCCGGAATCCTTCAAATAACACCGCGCAATTCTCATACCCCCCCAATTACCCCACCTCCCGCCCCCACGTCAAGTATTAAGGGTCTGTCCCTTAATAAAATTTGCTGGAGTTTGTTGGGGGGAGGGATTAGGTTTCGCGTGCGATGCCGAAGAGAACGGATATTGATGCGATACTGATCATCGGGGCCGGGCCAATTGTGATTGGTCAGGCGTGTGAATTTGACTATTCGGGGACACAGGCCTGCAAGGCATTGAAGGAGGAGGGGTATCAGGTGATACTGGTGAATTCGAATCCGGCGACGATCATGACGGATCCGGAATTTGCGGACCGGACGTATATTGAGCCTATCACTCCTGAGGCGGTGGAGAAGATCATTGTTTTGGAGCAGGAGCGACTGAAGGCGAGAGGTGGCGGGGATAAGCTGGTGCTGCTTCCGACGCTGGGGGGGCAGACGGCGTTGAACACGGCGATGGATCTTTTCCGCAGCGGGGTATTGGACCGGCTGGGGGTTGAGATGATTGGAGCGAATGCGGATGCGATTGAAAGGGGTGAGGACCGACTGAAATTCAAGGAGGCCATGGTGAAGATCGGCCTGGATGTTCCCATCAGTGGTGTGGCGAACAACCTGGATGAGGCCCGGGAAATCACCTCGACGATCGGGAGATTTCCGGTGGTCATCCGTCCGGCCTACACCCTGGGAGGCACCGGGGGGGGCATAGCGTATAACCGCGAGGAATTTGAGGAGATGGCCAAGCGGGGGCTGGATCTTTCACCGGTGTCGGAGATTCTGATTGAGGAATCCCTTCTTGGCTGGAAGGAGTATGAAATGGAAGTGATGCGCGACAAGAATGACAACGTCGTGATCATCTGTTCCATTGAGAATTTCGACCCGATGGGAGTTCACACTGGCGACTCAATAACAGTGGCGCCGATACAGACCCTGACTGACAAGGAGTATCAGATCATGCGGGATGCGTCACAGGCGATAATCCGCGAGATCGGGGTTGAGACCGGCGGATCGAATATTCAGTTTGCAGTGAACCCTGAAACAGGCCGGATGATAGTCATCGAGATGAACCCCCGGGTGAGCCGGTCTTCGGCATTGGCCTCAAAGGCGACGGGCTTTCCGATCGCGAAGATAGCGGCCAAGCTGGCGGTAGGCTATCTGCTGGACGAGATTCGGAATGACATTACCCGCGAGACGGTTGCGAGCTTTGAGCCCACCATCGACTATGTGGTTACCAAGATTCCACGGTTCGCCTTTGAGAAATTTCCACAGGCAGACCCGACGCTGACAACGCAGATGAAGTCTGTGGGCGAAGCGATGGCAATTGGTCGAAATTTCAAGGAGAGCCTGCAGAAATGCCTCCGATCACTGGAGATACAGCGAAGCGGGCTTGGCGGAGACGGACGGCCATGGCGACTTGGAACCCAGGTTTATTCTGATCGGAGTGCTCCGGATGAGATTCCCGACGACGTTTTGAAGGCCAAGTTAACGAGGGGTAATGCTGAAAGGATTTTCTTCCTCCGGCATGCGTATCGGGCCGGGTACAGCACGGAGAAGATTCATGATCTCACCGGGATTGATCCATGGTTTCTTGACCAGATAAAAGAAATTGTCGAGATGGAGGAGAAGCTGGCGTCGCTGTGCCCTGCTCCGGCTGCCAACTGATTTGTGCTGTATTTGATTCTTTGATTCCTCAATGAGGATCCGCCGTCTGCTCCTGTATCACTGAATCAGGGCCTGTCGATCCACGAATTCCTTTTGCCGATCTGAACCGGATCGGCAATTTTTGTGACCTCGATCATCTGATCGAGTGCAGGCTTGAGCCGATGGTAAATGTCATGGATATGCGGGCTGGGGTTGGCGGTATTGAGTGGTGACTGTTCGAGGGTAAGCGTCTGATCAGTGGCCCTGAGGGATGGGCTTGAACTTTGGGGTTTTTTGGGTGATTACTCGGCTGGTTCGAGCTGAGGGGCTTCGTTCATCTGCTTTTTCCACTCCCATGGGAGTAGGTCGTGGTAGTTCTGGTTCGTCCGATTTGGCAGCTCTTCCAGAAGTGTCGCCAGATATTCATCAGGCGGGATCCCAAGGTCCCGGCAGGTTTCTATGATCGTGTATATGATCGCCGATCGGTCCCCAGCTATTTCTGATCCAAAAAACAGCCAGTTCTTCCGGCCCACGGCCAGAGGACGGATCTTGTTCTCCACCAGGTTATTGTCTATCTCCAACTCCCCATTCTCAATATACTGGCGCATCAACGCCCACCGCTTGTCCGCGTAGTTGCAGGCAGCCCGAAACCCGTGTCCAGGAGAGTATTTCGCCCGGCATATCTTCAGGTCCTCAACCAGCTTTTCTTTTATTTCATCGTATATGGGAAGACTCATTGACGCCCTGACCTCTGCCCGCTTTTCCACGGACGCTCCCTCCTCACGGAGTTCACGCTCGATTAGATAGAGCTTCCCCATACGTCTCACATACCACAGGCTTTCACGCGGGCAGCTTTTATCAGACTGCACGAACTTGCGACGAATGTGTGCCATGCAGTTAACCAGCCGGACACCACTTCTTTCCCTGATTAGCTTTTCGTAGGCACTATAGCCATCGCTCTGAATAAACCCTTTAAACCAGGGAGGTACCAGATCCTCAAGTACCTCATAATTCCGGCCAGGTCCCCATCTGTAATATGTTCCCCGCCCCGGACTGTGAACCGCCCAGAGGTGGCCTGTCTTGCTCCCTTTTATTAAATTGAAAAGATACCTGACCTTGGTCTCGTCAATCTGAGCATATCCACTGGCAAAAATGTGCCTGTGAATGTCGTCATAAATTATCTTCAGGAGCTCGGAGGCCTTTTCAGCCGCGTGGCAGAGTGTATTGCGGGGAATGTGCACGCCATGCCGGATGGCCCAGTTTTTTGAAAGTCTGTAAAGTGGCAGGTGGTCGATGTATTTCCCGATCAGGGTTTCCAGCACGATGCGGTCCCCGATATATCCACCTTCCAGCAGACACTTCGGGGCCGGATGCTGAACAGGCGCGGCATTGCGGTCGGCACAAAGCCTGTAATTTGGACGCACGGTCCTGATGATCCGCATTTCGGCCTTTTTGTACTCAAGCTTGTCGGAGACAGTCTCATCATATTTCTCATAATCCTCAGGATTCTGCTTCACGACATCAGGGATCAGCAAATTGACGATGACCGGCAGTTCTCTGGTTTTTCTGATTCCTCTTGAATACCGCCCCTTTTTATTTTTATTCCCCGGTTTTTCTTCTTCCTCTTCTTCGGGCGTTTCTTCTGCCGGTTTGATTTCTTCAGGCTGTTCCTCGCCCCAGAGCCAAAGCTGGTTGGGGTCATTGAGCTTCTCGCTGCGGCGGGCGAAATAGGCCTGCCTCAATTGACGGAACTGCTCAGCGAGTTGTTTGTATTTTTCCTCAACATTCTTCGAATGCTCTCTTTCTATTTCAAGAGCCTCCTCAACCAGCTTGAGCTGACGGGTCAGCAGTTCCACCTTCCGGAGGAGAACTTCTACCTGTTCTGTTGTTCCGTCGCTCGCTGAAAATAAATATAAATAAGCACATAAAATATGCCAGGAAAATTTTGTATTAAATAGAAAAATCACGCCTCTTGAAGTGGGTGTTCGTGCCACCCGCGTTTCCTGGTATCTTTGAAATCGACACCGCCCATCAATATATGAAAATGCTGATGAGACAGTTCAATCCGAGGTGGCTCATCGCTTGTGATTTCCGGCCATCTGAAGGTACCCTTCTCGAGCCTTCTTGCCAGAACCCACAAACCCTGTCCGTCAAAATATAAAATTTTGAGCCGGTTTCTTCTTTTGTTGGTGAAAAGGAACAGGGCGCCGGAATATGGGTCGGCATTGAGGAGGTTGGAAGCCAGAGTCACCAGACCGTTGAAGCCCAGACGCATGTCACAGGGCTGGGCACACACAAAAATGCGGGTGCCCCGCATCGGGCTCAGCATCCTGATGCCTCCAGTTTGCGAAGTAAAAGCACCAGTGTATCGAT
>JAUIAG010000274.1 GCA_030425355.1 Verrucomicrobiia bacterium | reverse complement strand
CGTGACAGCCACCCTCAGGCTCCGATAGCAAAGTAAATCAGCAGGTTTTCCCGCAAAGGCCCCGCACATTCCGGTGCGGGGCCTTTTTCATTATACGCCAGCCCCTGCGATAAGGAGGCTCCAATCGCCCCGTTGGGGCGCCGGGTGTTTGGTGTGCTCCGGTTTTTGAGGCCGCCCCATCAGTTCGTCGGGGCCTCGAAACTGGATCAGAGCCATGCGCAAGGAAGCTGTAATCCAAAACAGCCGAAAAAAGAATTTACGGGGAAGTAGGGAAGTAGAAGAGGGGCATCCACCTGCCCGATTTTCATTTCCCGGACTGGTGCTGTTCGAGGACCCACGAGGGCACGCAGCCGTGATGGGCCTGGGTCACCGTTGCGGCGAACTCCGCCAGATATCCCCGGCCATGCTGCAGGGGCGGGATGACATGATTCGCTTCCCTGGTTTTCCATTCCCCGTCGTCCACATGGCAGTGGATGGATCCTTCGAGCAGGTTGAATTCGATTTCATCGCCGTCCTGAATCAGTCCGATCGGTCCGCCGACGGCTGCCTCGGGTGAGCAGTGGACGCCGATGGCGCCGTGTGAAACTCCTGAGACACGGGTATCGGAGATCAGAGCCACTTTGCCGTAGAGCTCCGGGACTCCGAGTGCGGAGGTGGCGACCAGGACTTCCGGCATCCCGCTGGCGACCGGCCCGAGTCCGCGCAGGACGACGACTGTTCCCGGGGTGATCTGCCTGTTTCTGACTGCCTCGACGATCTGTCGCGGATCGGTGAAGCAGCGGGCTTTTCCGCGGAACACCGCGTCCTTGAGGCTTGAGGCTTTGAAGACGATTCCCTCGGGAGCGATATTTCCGAAACAGATCTGCATGTCCGCATACTCGCGGAATGGTTTGTCGGCGGTGGTGATGAGGTCCTGGTCCGATGGCAGATCCGGAGCCGTGGCGAGGTTTTCACCGAGTGTGCGGCCGGTCACGGTCATGCAGTCGGGATCGAGGAGTCCGCTGCGAAGAAGGTGGCGCAGCAGCATCGGAGTGCCCCCGAGGTGATGGAGATCCACCATGGTTCCCTTGCCCCGGGGTGCGAACTGACACAGCACCGGCGTCGTCCGGAGTATCGCGCCAATCTGCCGGAGGTTGAAATCGACTCCGGCCTCGCGGGCCAGTGCCAGCAGGTGAAGAATGCCGTTGGTTGACCCGCCGGCAGCCGCAATGGACACCACCGCATTGCGGAAAGCGGCCGGCGTCAGGATGTCCCTCGGCCTGAGATTGGATTCCAGCATGCCCTTGACGAGGGCTCCGGCCTGGCGGACCTCTTCGGCCTTGCGCGGGTCCTCGGCCGGAATGGACGAACTGTAGGGCGGCATCAGGCCGATTGCCTCCATGGCAATGCCCCAGGTATTGAAACTGGCGGCGATGCCGCAGCCGCCCGGTCCCGGACAGGCCTTGCGGACTATGGCCTGGGCTTCGTCCTCGGTGATTTCACCCACCGCCAGCTTTGCCTGGGCCTCATACGGATCCAGAATGGTGATCGGCCTGCCGTTATGGCATCCGGGGGCAATGCTGCCGCCGCTCAGAATCAGTCCGGGATAATTGAGTCTGGCGAGGGCCATGGCGAAACCCGGGCCGTTCTTGTCGCAGTGGTGGAGACCGATGAGCGCATCGTACCGATGTCCGCTGACCACCATCTCGGAGCTGCTGGCGATCACATTTCTTGAAATAAGCGAGGCGTTCCCTCCCTCATGGCCCTGGGTTATGTTGTCGCTGATTCCGGGGACTCCGAATTTGAATCCGAGGAGCCCGGCCCCGCGGCATCCGGATTCAATTTCCGTGGCGAGCTGGTAGGCGTGGGCGTTGCAGATATTGCCCTCGAGCAGCGGGACACCGATTCCGACCTGCGGCTTGCGGAAATCTTCTTCCTTCAATCCCAGCCCCCAGTAAAATGCTTTGACGCCGATCTGCCATCCATCGGTGAGTTCGCGACTGTTCCAGTTGCCTGCGGAGTCCTGCATGGCATCAGAATTCACTCATCGGCCGCCGTAGACAAGACTAAGTCATGGGGAAAAAGAACCAGCTGTTTCTTTTCGAATGGACCAATCCGTTGAATGCATCGATGGGAGCGGAGTTCTTTGCGGGGCTGCCGGCCCAGCCGGGTGTCTACCAGTTCCGGGCAGCTGATGATTCCGTGCTGTACGTGGGGCAGAGTGCCTGCCTCCGCGACCGTCTCCGTTCCTACCGCTACATTCACCCCGAAACTCATTCCCGCAGACTGGTGCGTCTGGTTTCCAGAGTGGCCTCCATCCGCTACACCGTGTGTGAGAATCCGCTGGAGGCGCGGCTTCTGGAGAACCGTCTTATCGGTGAGCTGAAGCCGCCATTCAATCGTCAGAATGTGTATCCCGAGGGCTATTGCTATCTGCAGGTGGAGGTTCTTTCCGCGGTGCCGGGGATGTGCTGTGGGGCGGATCTCGTGCTGCGCATCGTCGACCGGCCGTCGGAGAACGGGGCCGTTCTCACACTGGGGGCCTTCAAGAGCCGGCGGGTGCTGGCCAGGATGCTGCAGACATTCAGGCGGCTGGTTCATGCCCAGCTCGGGGAAGGCGGTCCCCGCGGGGTCTACCCCCGATTCGGACGCCGCGACATGGATGGCACCGGCCCCGGACAGCGCCTGTGGTGCCTGTCCCTGCCGGCAGACCACGATCCTGCGTCACTACCTGAGGCCATATCCTTTCTGACCGGTCACTCCTGTGCCCTTGTGGCGTCCATCGACCATCGCTGGAACCTCGGGCTGACGCAGTTCATCGAGGCGGGGCTGGCCGCTGAGTCGAATGATTCCACCGACGCCGCTCCAGGCTGGAAACCCGTGGATTTCTGGCATGCCGCGATTCTGGAGGACATGACGGTTCTCATCGATTTCTTCGAACGCGTCCTCAGAAAAACCCGCCTTGCCGCCAGTGCCATGGCTCCGCCCGCCTCTCACATCCCCGCAGCACAGCTCAACGACTGGCTGACAATCGCAGCGGCCCGCAGTCCGGCTGCGGAGTGATACCCTCGTCACTGCGTGGCCTTTTTTCCGTTACCTTTCTGGCGGTGCCGGGCACGAAGGAGCCCGGCACCGCCCGTAAGGGAAAAAGACAGCAGGCAGCACGCGCTTCAGTTGCCGGGTTTTAATTCCGCCGGTATCCACGACTGCTCACGGACGAAGAGGTATCCTCTTTTGCGGTCCTTCTCACCGAGTGTGGAAAAATCGGGGATTCCCAGTTCCTCCGCCCGCCGCAGGCACAGAAAATAAAGCGCCCTGCCGAAATCGGCGGGCAGACCGATCGAATCGGAAAATCTCTCTGAGGCGAGGATTTTGCCCGATTCCTTGAGGGAATGGAGCCGGGCAATGGCAACGGGGGACGACGGCATGTGCAGGACCTTGCGGACAGTGGGTGAGGAGTCCGGGCTTTGCCCGGCGACGGCAGGGTCCCCGGCTTCGGACGAGGGCCGCACCATCACTCCCCGCGGCGCGTTGCTCCTGATGGAATTCATCAGGTCGTCCACGGTCATTTCCAGCAGACCGCGGAAAAGATCAGGCCATTCTTCATTCTTCCAGACGCCGGGCTGTTCCCCGGAAATGAAATCTATGACCTTCCGCCAGTCGGGCGTGTCATGCTGATTGTGTTCTTTCAATGAAATAAAAAGGTGTATGTGACATTGCTCCTGCCTGATCCAATCCAACAATAACCTATACCCTACATACGCTAAAATTAGGAAATTATTGGTAAATCATTCGGAAAACTCCTGATTCCGCGGTGTTTACGCCCGTTTTCCGGTTCCGTGCGCTCCAATTCCCAGCCGTTCCCGGCCGGAAATATGGGCTCGTGAAAAAGTTTAAAAAATTTGAAAGGTTCCACTCCGGTGATGGTATTCCCCCATGTAAGTAGTCACATCTGAGCTATCCGGTGACGGCACTGATTCCCGAAGCCGGCAGCAGGAAGTGACCTGACTCAAACCAGAAAAACCAAAAGACCTGGACCTGACCTAACCAGAAACCCCGCCGGGTGGCGGGGTTTTATCTGTACCGGTGCAGACGGTTTTGCCGGCGCTCCGGACGTCTGAAGGTGCCAGGCACGGACGTGCCTGGCCCGTCTGGCGTCGTCAGGCGTGCCCTGGCACCCGCCAAAAGCTCTTCAGCCCAGCGGGAGGATGGAGGTGATGTCGTCATGGCAGCCGATGAACTGCCCTTCCGTGAACGGACTGGATTTGGCTCCGCCCTTCCAGACGCCTATGCGGTAGTTGGTGGCGTAGAGGAAATCCGGGGGTGTTCCGCCCTGTTTCCCGACGATTTCACCGCCGCGGCGGACATTGTCGATCATCCACATCGGGGTTCGGATGTGGTAGGGGTTCCGGGATACCTCACCGACGTGGAAGGACAGGGCGGTGAGCATGTCTCCCAGGTCCCGGGAGCTGATTTCCAGCATCAGGTTCGGATCGCGCATCGGGCTCCAGAATTCGGATTCACAGGTCAGTGTTGAGAAATCCGGCCCGCAGGCTTCGAGGGCGTCGTGCAGCAGCATGTTCACGCCGACGTGGCCGCTGTTCTGATCCAATTCATGGGGGAAGATAATCAGTTTCGGGCGGTGGGTGGTGAGCATGGACTGGATGATTCGGACGGCGTTGTTCCAGTATTCCGGGTCGGAATCGCGGACATCGGGTTTGATGCGGGCCAGTCCGGTGGGAGTGGTCTGCAGCAGGTCGAAATTCAGATACCGGCAGGCGGGGATGAGTTCCTCGAGTCTGGGGATCTGCCGGTGGGGGTGCGACCCCTGGGTGACAGCGACATTGATGGCACGGAAGCCATTTTCCCGCAGCAGACGCAGGGCGATGCCACCGATAATGCATTCATCATCGGGGTGGGGTGAGAAGATCATGACCACCGGTGCGTCATCCGGGACCGGCGGGTGTTCTGGAATCGGGAAGCCTCCAAGCTGGAAGCCCTTCCCGCTGCGGATCAGTTCTTCGATATCCTGGACAAGTTTATGGTAGGGATTCATGGCTGAACAAAGAGATCAGGAGATTCGGGGCAGACTGGCGGCGGCGATGGCCTGGCCATGCCGTTTTTCCTTTTCACCGGGGATATGGAATTTCACCGCTTCAGAAGTCTCGGGGAAGAGCCGGTCCATGATCGACCGCGCGGTCTGGAGGATGAGTTCGCCGCCGTCTCCACTGAGCACCCGTCCGAGAACCAGAAGGTAGTTGAAATCGTAGAATTCCCGGTAGTAGGGGATGGAATACCCGAGATAGGTGCCGATCGTGCGGTAAATGGCGGCGGCTCTCGGATCGCCGTTCTTCATGAGATTCTGCACCTCGACCAGCTTCCCGGGGAGATTGAGTGAATCGGGAAGGTCGATGCCCGCCGGTTTGAGGAGACGGCCCACCGCCTGCTGTGAAAAATACTGCACCCCGCAGCCGAGATCGCCGGACCACTCGTCCCGGTGTGCATGCGGCTGCCAGTCGATCGGGCTGAAGGCCAGTTCGTTGAGCCACGGCTGGATCTGCCCCTGTTGGTTGACATATCCCACAGCGAGGCTGGATCCCATGGCAATGCCGAGCACGCCGTTGCGGTTCAGCGCCATCGACCCCGCCAGTGCGGTGACCTCCCCGTCATTGACCACCTCAAAAGGTATGCCCTTCCATGCTTCCTTCAGTCGCTTGAAGAGCGGACGGATATGGGTTTTGAAGTCCCCGGGACTGATGCCGCGGAAAAGGGACGCCACGCGGACTTCATTATCGACGTAGACTCCGGCTGAGGATCCGCCGATTGCATCCACCCTGGGCAGATGTGAGGCCGCGCGGTTCAGTGAATCCATGATCTGGTGGAAATGCCAGTCCGGGTCGGACTGGGGCAGCGGGTCCCAGACTGTTTCCTCGCTGAAGATGGCCTCGCCGTCGACCACAGCGGCCACTTTGCGGTCGCTGGCACCCAGATCGAAGCCGATCCGGCAGCCATCGAGGTTCCGGCCAAGGGGTTGAGACTTCTCCCGCTCTTCCGCGGGAACCTGTCCCCCGGCTATCGAAAACTCCGAAAGGTAGATTTTGTCCCCCATCATTCCCCGGTCGAACTGACCGCACGGATCATCGGAAAAGTGATTGATCAGAGCTGCTGTCACATCGCCCGGGCCGGCAAGAGTCACCTTGTGCCCGCCCCGGGACCAGAGAAGAAATTTCAGAATCCGCTCCGCCACGCGGGTGTTCAAAGCTGCGTGATCATGGCCGGATGGGAGCATGGGCACGGAAAACCGGGTCACCGAGTCCGCACTCCGTTCCAGTCCAATCTCCAGTGAGGCGGCATTGCCCGCCGCCCCGCACCATGCCTGCCATTGTTTCCAGCAGTGAATGGCCGGCATGAATCCCATGTCCAGCTCCGGCTCAATTTCCAATCTATTCCACGGATGACTCATTTTGCCGTTCATATCTGCCATAGATGGCCGCGTGATCCCACGAAAAAATATTGATGCCCGCTTCTGTCGCATCTGCCCTGATGTCGTGGTTCCCCGTGGCGGCACTGTGCAGCTGGACTCAAGCGGGGCAGAAGGCTCCGGGGTGTTCTCCCAGCCACCGCGGATCCGGCCCGGAAAACCGGGGCTGCGGGACCGTCTCCGGTGCCTTCTGGTCAGGGGACTTGCACCATTGCCTCATTTGACTTTTCCGGCATCGCGGTGTATGTACATTGCAATTACATGAATGACACCGCCTCTCTGGCAGTCAGGTGGATGTGTTCACCAAATCAACGAGGGATGACATGAAAAAAGGAGCGATTTTACTGACGGTTGTGATGGCCATGCTTTCCGGTGCCGCCTTCCGGACGCAGGGGCAGGTTGTGATTACATCGGAGGACATGTTCCTTGATGAGGGGCTGTATTACAGAGCCTACAGCAACGGCAGTCTGCCGGTGCCTGCTCCGGGCTTCATCGGACAGGCCGGGGGGCCGAATTTCTGGGATTTCACCGACGTTCCCA
>JAUIAG010000273.1 GCA_030425355.1 Verrucomicrobiia bacterium | reverse complement strand
GCCCGACTGGCCAAAGGAGTTCAAGTTGAGAAGATTCGACAGTTCCTCTCCGACTACGATATTTCAAATGCCCATATGGATTTGAGAAAGGACCTTCTCCTTGGGTACTTGGACAAGTCATCAGTGCATTTGCCCCTGTGGAATGTGGCTGTGGCTTCCTCTAAAGTTGGAAGGAATTCCACACGTAACTTGGGGGGACTGGGCCATGTCGTGACATTGCAGCGTTCCAAACTGAAACATTCCGGTGGAATCTACGCGGACATCAAAGCATTGATGTCAAAAAAGGATGTTCTGATTGATGTGGAAACACCTCCTGCAGATTCCGGCAGGCTGGGCTGGGAGGACTTGAAAGCCGCAAGACCTCCAATTCCTCTTATGGTTTTGTATCCTATCGATGCCAACTCAAAGCCTGCAACTGAAGGTTCCCGTGAACCCTTGAATGCTGTTGGTGACCTGCTGGGGATAGGCATTGTATTTCCTGGCGAGATTGACCGGGCCGGCAACTATTTTGAGGTGAATTTGGAGGCTCCAACACCGGAAGAAATGGATCAGGAGGACAAACTGCTTGGTTCTGAAGATGCATAAATCAGGCAACAAACCGGATGTAGCCCTGAAAAGTCTGTGGTCTGACCTGAGCAATGCAGGTCTTAATGACAGTCTGCTTGAGGTCCCCAGCATCAGTACTGGCGTCCAGACGGGATATGGCCCGGTCAGACTGGCATTGGGTCTTGATAGCGAGCTCAGAGTGCTGGTTCCATGTGGTGAGGACACTCTTTTTTGTGAATTCGATTCAAGCTCCCGACTGACAGTCGAAGTGGTAAAGTATTCATGTAACGGCAATAAATCGCTTTTTATTGACATAACATGCCGCGAGGAGGCCCTGAATGCGGTCTTCAGTGAACTGGCTGATGAAATACTTAGAAGATTATCCGACGGCAAAGCTCCTGCTGAGGCCGTTTCGGGGACTATTTCGGATTTCAAAATCCTCTTAAAGGCTGATCCCCCGGCATCCGTTTCTTTCTCGGTTGTCCTGGGATTATTAGGCGAGTGGGCTGTCCTGCGCGAGATGTCGCGTTTTGGTGTAAATCCAGCGGATTGCTGGCAGGGCCCATGGGAGCAGCGCCATGATTTCAGGGCTGGAAACCTTGCATTGGAGGTAAAAACGACCTCAAGGTCAGATTCCGTATCGGTAAAAATCGCCGGTCACGACCAGTTGCTACCTCCTGCTGCCGGTGAACTGGTCCTGGTTCTGGTCCGTATGGAACCGGTATCAAACGGAAGAGTGACAGTCGGAGGATTGTTCGGTGAACTTATCAATGCCGGCGTGAAGCCACTGAGGCTGAGAGCGGGCCTGGCAGAACTGGGGTGTTTGGATCCGTACGCCGACGAATGGAACCGCAACCGGTTTGAACTTCAGTCAATGTCTGCATGGCGCGTCGTCGATGGGTTCCCCAGACTGACGCATAAAGAATTTCCGGGTGGGATAATACCCCCGGGAGTCTCCAGGCTTTCCTATGTTATTGATACTACCCATGCTGAAGAATTCTCAATAACATCGGATGATTTCACAAAATACCTGAAACGGATGATTACATGAATTCAATATCCCTCTACAGCGAACCATTTGCCGCGACAGGCAATATAGCCGGTGAAGGATTCCGGAACCTGCTGGGAAGGCCCTCCCTCAATCTGCTTCAAACCGTGATCCGTGAGTCGATTCAAAACAGTGTTGACGCCGCATCGACAGGAAAACAGCTGCTCATAAGAATTCGATACAGAGAGCTCACTGTCAGTCAGAGGAAATTTTTGCAGAAAACGCTGTTTGCACAATTACCGCTTTCGAAAATGTCTTCAGAACATCTGAGAACAAGCCTTGAGAAGGAAACTCTGCGGGTTCTGGAAATATGCGATTTCGGTACCTCCGGGCTTGGGGGACCAACAAGAGCCGATCTGTCCCCCGGGAAAGACGAGAGTCCGGATTTTGTAAACTTTATCCGCAATGTCGGTGCCAAAAGGGATACTCATCAGGGCGGCGGGACATATGGATACGGCAAGACCTCTTATTATGCCATCAGTGCGGCATCCACCATTCTTGTGGATTCCATGACTGCCCGCAGTAACTCTGGCGAAAGGCGTTTTATCGGATGTCACCTTGGAGAAGCCTTTGATGTCAGTGATGAATGCGGTATCTCCAGAAGATATACAGGCAGGCACTGGTGGGGCGTTCTCGACGCGGGGGACGGGGTTGAACCATTGAGAGATGAGAACGCTTCAGCTGTAGCGGACTCAATCGGAATCCTGCCAAGGAACATAGATGAGCATGGGACCTCAGTTCTTATTCTTGATCCACAATTCGGTTCAGATTCGGTCACTGAAGCCAGAGATGATCTTATTGAGGCTGTGCTCTGGAACTTCTGGCCAAGGATGACAGAGTCAACTCCGTTGGAAAGGCGTTTGCAGGTAAAACTTGAGATTGATGGGGAAAATGTACCGATACCCTCTCCGGAGGATTTCCCCCCGCTTGATCTATATTCAAAAGCACTGGGTGCCATTCGCGAAGGGCATGAAAGGGTGGAGACCATACAGTGTAGAATGCCGAAAAAAGATCTGGGAAAACTTTTCATCCAAAAAGGTATGCGCGCTGAGCGTACTGGCCCTGCAGTGCGGCCTGTAGAGGAGACAATGATCCCCAGGAATTCTCACGGCATAGCCCTCATGCGTCCGGTTGAACTGGTGGTGAAGTATCTCGAAGGGGACCCGTTTCCTGACAACAGATTCGAATGGGCCGGGGTTTTCATATGTTCATCCGAGGACGAAGTGGAGAGCGCATTTGCCTCATCGGAGCCACCGGCGCATGATGATTGGTGTCCAAACAATCTACCAAAAGGTCATGGGAAAACTTTTGTCAATGTGGGGCTCAGAGAGCTGAAAAAGCTTGCGAATTCATTCGCCAATCCCGGCGCAGGAATTAAGGCTGGAAACGCGGATGGGACCTCTCTGGCTGCAACGGCCAGTAAAATCGGCACTTTTTTAAATCAGTCTTCAGGACAGGGGCCCGGTAAAACGCCGGCTGGCCAAGGAGGCGGAGGAAACGTTGGACGCCCGGGAAAAACAATCAAGCCATATTTTGAGCGATTGGAAACATCCGGCAGCGGCGAGCTTGTGAGTGTGTTCAAAGCCGACCTGCCGACTGGGCAGGCTGACAGCGTTGTTGCCGAACCTTTTCTCGTTCTTGATGGCGGCAAAACCGGAAACGAGGATCTTCCACAGGAGCTGAGTACAGGTGTTCACTCTATCGAGCTTACTGGGACTGCAAGACGGACCGATCAACATGAACTCAGGGTTGAGTGTGACGGAGGGACATTGGAGATACGTTTGAGAATGCCTCCCGACGCTGCAGTGGGCTTGAATCTCCGCCTGGTGAAGGGAGGCGATGAATGAGAGACAATATGGCATTTCCATTTATCACGATCCCGGATGAACTGGTTGAGTTCTCTCCGTGGATGATAGGACCTGTAGATGAACCATTGCAGCCTGCCAACGCGATTTTTGAAAACTGGGATTATGCTCGGGATATTGAGGTGTGTTGTGGATTGAATCTGCGCATTACTGATCTTTCGGACCATCTGCAGATTCCATTGCACGAATTGCGTCTTGAGGTCGTTGGCCGGGCCGGAACGGGAAAAGGCAGGTTCCCGAAGACTGTCTTTGAAATTGACCGGCGTGATATCAACTCAGCCAGTGCTAAAATCGAAATTCGTGGAAAAGTAAAAGGTTCAATACTTTCTGCAAGACTGAATCTTGAATGTGCAATTATTCTTGCATCCGCTCCAGGGTCGTGTCAGCCGTTCAGCCCCATGAAACCCGGATCCCGACTATGGTCACGCCATATCGATATTCTTCTGGAGGACGGGGGTGATTCGAGATTCCCGATGGAATCTGTCAGCTTCAAGAGTGCTTTTCCCGGGAAACCCCACCAGGGGGCACCATGGTATTTTTACTGGTATCATGGAAACTACCATATGGACTTCGCGGGTTCGACTCGACTGTATGTCAACAGGGACATGGCAAGGATGCATGAACGGATTGTTGAAGGGGATCCCTTCATTCTGCAGCCGGTTGTGTATGATGTGATGAGTCAGATTCTGGAAGTTGCTGCTGCCGATGACCTCTTCTGGGAGAATTTTTCAGAATATTCTGAGGGATCAATTGGAGCCCAGGCCGTGCATTGGCTTGGAATGGCTTTTCCCGGTAAATCCCATGAATCCATCAAATCCTTGCTGAAGAATGATCCTGGTTGCTTTCACTCTTCAATACTTTCGGTTGCTGAAATGGAGGATGATCAATGAACACAGTTCTTTTACTGCCGAGGCTGCCGCTTATTCATGCCTGCAACCTGCTTGAAGAATTTAAGGAGAACCCGCCGAATCCAGTAAGAACGCTGCATGAACTGCAGAATTTTGATGACAGAATCACATACGCGCCCAGTGGAGGTCACCGCTCACCGGAGACAGCGTTGGAAGTGGCTGACAATCTGCGGCGCATAGCTATGGGAGTTGGTTTTCCAGCTGAAAAAGCCAAAGGCGTGAAGACCTATTTTGACAAGGAGGCAACAAAATTTCTTGCGGATTCTCCCGCCTTCAAATCAGGTGAGGCACTTCGCGATGACGTGTGGGCATGCCTCACTTTCATTTTCCTCCCAGATCTGGTTAGTTGGCGATTCGAAGGTTATCCAAGGGGCCGCTACTTTGGCGGAGTTAGAAATGCATTTCAGCGTCTTTGGACGCGTGGAGTTGTCCTTGATCGTGGCAAGGGTTCACATGGACGATGGCAGCTGGTGGATCATTTGTCAGAGGATGCTATGGTGCAGATTTTCGAGCGGTCATCTATCAGTGGGAATCCAAGGCTTGCACAACAAATTGCAGAGGCATGGTTAAAGACCCGCGAGCATGTCCCCTCTGGTGATATGGAAAACGTAATGAGGAGGGCGATGAAAATTATCCGTCTGAAGAACGAGGTTTATTCCTATCCCGTGCTTTCCGCTGATTCTCTGTTTGACGAATTTCTGAGAGTCTTCTCAAAGGTTTCTTCTGAGGTGGACATTAAGAAAAATGATGCTTCACGGCATGCAGGCAGCCAGGCGGAGGGCGAGGAACCATCGGCTGAAGCGGGAAGCAGGAGCTTCTTCAGCAGGATGAAGAAACGCTTCACCGGCAGATGACAAAGCACTACATTTGGACTCTGGATTTGGGAGCATTCTTTTGTTGAATTGCCTGGATGATCCCCACAATTGTTTTATGTGTTCTCAGTGCGACATATACACCGGCGTGTTATTGATCATCCGACTGACAAAGACAAACCTCTCCCTGCTGAAGCATGCAGAACCGGCAAACAATCATTTTTTTGCTGTTCAGTCTGCCCCTCCGGCAGGGTCGATAGACAGAGCTGGCCGGCTTTATAGAACTGGTGAAAATGAGGGGGAATGGATTCCATTCAAAGTGAGAAAACCCCTGCCACTTTGTAATGGCCATATTGGAGAGATGCCCTCAATATCGCAGTTATGGACGATTACTCCGATCAACGGCAGGCCGTGATGGGCACTGAAGAGGAACGGAACTGGGCCATGTGCGTGCATTTGGCTTCGCTGAGCGGGATTTTAGCGCTCTACATTGGTTTTTTTGTGGGCCCGCTGGTGGTTTGGCTATTGGGGCGGGAGACGCGACCGTCGTTGACGGACCACATGAAGGAGGTGGTTAACTTTTTTATCACCTGGACGATTGTGATCGGCGTTCTGGTGGTGATTGGATTCCTGTTGACGCTGCTGACGCTTGGCATCGGGGCCATCATCGTAGTGCCTCTGGCATGGCTGTTGGGGATAGTCTTTTTTGTGGGGGCGATCATTTTTCCGATCATTGGGGCGATAAAGGCGCGGGAGGGGATTGTTTACCGCTACCCGCTGACGCTCCGGCTTCTGTGAGTTTGGAAGCAGGGAAATCCCCGTTGCCGGCAGCCCGGCTGGGTATTTGAATTTTCCGTCATGCCGTGAGGCATGGCGGATTTTTTTTCATGCGGGCTTGAAGGATCGGACGGCGTCTCCGAAGGCCCGGAGGTTGGGGACGGACATCTCCTCATATTCCCTGGATGCCACGACCCCGTCGGCACCGGCATGCAGAGCGGCGAGTGTCGCCGATCGTGTTGTTTCAGGCTGGCTGGGAAATCGTTCCATCCCACCCGGGACGTAAGCGGGGACATCGAAACCGATACCGGCATAGACGCGGGCCAGTCCATCGACGCCACGGACGCATCGTTCTGTTTCGCGGGCGACGTATTCCGGGGTGAGGCCCTTGGTGGCGAGGGCTTCGTAGCCGGGCTGTGATTTGGAGTCGTGGCCGAAGAGTGCGTAGAACAGTTCGAGGGCGAGGTCGCGCGACATGTCGGCGAGGACATGCTGCTGCATTCGATCGATGACCCATTCCCTGAGTCTCGGGCCGAGGATGTCGTGGTAGAGGATGGGTTTGATGAAATCATTTTCCGCGGCCATCGTCCGGTAGTCGACGGCGGCGCGGTAGAACACATCCCATGTGGATCGCTGGTGGTCGACGTGCTGGCCGACATCGGCGGCGGGTGAGACGGCCTTGGCGGTTCGGTAGACCATGGTCTGGATTTCCTGATCGGCATCAAACCACTGCCTGTACCAGGCGAGGACTTCCGGATGACGCATGAGGATGCGCAGCACGCCGGCAAAGACGCCGTCGGCCGATTTTATTTCTGAGGGGTTGGTTTCAGTGGCCTGCATCAGCCGGTGCAGTTGTCGGTATCCCTCGCGGGCGCTGTCGGTATCGATGCCGGCGGCTTCATTACGTCGGATGCAGTGCCGGCAGAAACAGGACGGCTCCGCGCCGCGGAAGAGGACATCGGAGAGTGGGCCGACCCTCTCGGCCCCGTACTGGAGTCCGTCGAGCGGGTAGGTTTTCATCATCTGCTCCACGGTGACGCGGATCCATT
>JAUIAG010000272.1 GCA_030425355.1 Verrucomicrobiia bacterium | reverse complement strand
AAAGGCTTTCCACAATTCGGACTGCAGTTCACCGGTGCCTGCCGATGCTTCGGCCAGCGTCTGCCCGCCAAGGCCGTCCATGGTGACAACCTCGAGGCTCTCCAGAGCTGCAGAGATTTCTTCCAGTGTGTAGGCAGTGCGTTCAAGTTCCTCGGACGGAGTATTGACGGCGATGTACTTCCCTTCCGCCTCGTAGATGCCGGCATGGTATTCAGGGGTATTTCCGGGCGTTGCCGGATTCACCGGTTTCCAGTCCCTTTCACGTTCTGATCGCGGGATGCGGCCGGCCTCCAGCTGAACCGGGGCAAGAAAACGGAGGGAGGCTTCAAGCAGCATCCGCTGCACCATGGGAACAAAAGCGTAGCCCTGGCCGAGCGCGGACCACTCACGTGATGGCAGCGATGTCATCCAGTAGGCCCGTCCCTGACCGCTCCGGGTCACGGTGAGAAATGGCTGATTGTCCGAGAAAAGCACCATGGGGGAACCGGCAGAGGTGAGCTGGCGACGTCGGTAGAATGATGTTCGATCCAGCGGGAGGCTGAATCCCTCAGAGGTTCGCGAGGCCGGTCCGTCCTGCTGGTCCCAGTTTGCGATCTCGAAAACACCGCCTTCATCATCCGGTTCCTCAATGGCACCCCATGATGTTTCAAAAATGGACGGGGAAGTCTCCGGCGATCCCTGAGGTTCGCTGTCGTGGGGGAGGAAAAGAATGGTCCCACCCCTTTCCACAAAATCAGTGAGGAACTGCCTGTTGCTCTCACCGGGCAGTGGTTTCTGCCAGACAACCATGGCTGTCCCGGAAAGCGGCGCTTCATCCATGGATGACCTGACGAGAATCTCGGACTCACCGGGGACTCCGACCTGAAGCGCCACTTCGATAATTTTTCCGGTCCGCTCACTGTCCGCATATATTTCGACTCTGGGCGAGACCTCAGCGGGGAGGACCAGATAGTAATTATTGTCGGTGATGTTCCTGTCATCCGGGATTGACAGGCGGACCCATGGCTGAGTCGGCTCACCGTCGATCCGGAGACTCTGTTGGGAAAGGGTCGTCCGGCCTTCGAGCTGAACCTGTGTGGTGGAGACAGCATCCGCCATGGTGACCGTCACAGGTAAATCCAGTGTTTCAGGTTCATCGCGGACAAACTGCATGCGCAGATCGATGCTTTCCCGTTTCCCGAAAGTTGGATCGATGCCCCGGGTCAGACTGAGGCTGATGTTGTCAGCCGGGCCATGGCGCATGCCCAGGATCTTGACTGAAACTTTCTGGGGAAGTGTTTCGAAGCGATTGCGTATTTCATCCCAGACCTTGTCCTCAAGCTGCCAGTTCGAGGACTGGAGGTCCGAGGCAATCCATATTTCGGAAACACCGGTGCCGTTGGTCAGAATCCAGTCATGAATCTGGGTGAACAGCAGCGGAAAGGAAGTGGTTGTTTCCGTGGCTCTGCTCCACCATCGCCCCTCGTCCATAACGGATTCAATGGACTCGACGGGGATCAATTCACCATTCACGGAATCGACAAAAACCAGTTCGGATTCCTCACTGTAGGCGGTCCATGCGCCGGCCAGTTTTTCCATGGCGATTTCCCTGATAGAGGGGGCACTCGGTGAATCCCGGAATTCCATGGACGCGGAGCGGTCCAGAACCAGAAAAACAGTCTCGGGTTTACCGCCGCCGATCCGTCCGGCCCATCCACCGGCCAGTGGCCGGGCGAGGAAAAAAACCAGCATGGCCACAGCCAGTGTGCGCATGGCCAGAATGATTATCTGCCGCAGCTTGGCCCGGGAGGTGGAGGCCCTGGTTGCCTGAATAAGAAACCGCATGGCACCCCATTCCTCCACGCGATAGCGGCGACGATTCAACAGGTGGATGAGAATCGGCACCAGCAGCAGTGGCAGTCCATAAAGTATTTCCGGCTGTAAAAATGTCATGCCTGTCCCGGATTCTTCCTATCAATCATGAACGGCCCCGCCTCATTCTCTGACCAAGGAAATCAACAAGAACTTTTTCGTAGTCTCCACCGACGAGTGAACGGCGAAGATCGAGATCAAATTCACTGGCACCCTTCTGAAGCCTTTCAAGGTGATCATTGAGGAATTTGAGGTACTGCTTTCGAACAACATTCGGCTCGACGACCAGATCCAGCGGACCTTCAAGGTCCTTGAAACGGGTGGATTTCTGGAAGTCAAAATCCACCTCACGGGGATGGAGCACTTCAAAAAGGGCCACTTCGTGTTTCTGATGACGGAGATGCTGGAGGGCGGCAAAGAGCTGGTCGAGGTCACAGAAGAAGTCAGAGAAAATCAGAAACAGCGCACGCTTGCGTGATGTCTCGGCCAACTGGTGCAGAGAATCGGTAAGCGTGTGATCTCCCCGGGATTCAAAGGAGGTCATGGTCTGGAAGACCTGCTGCAGATGGCTTGGTTTCCTCATTGACGGCAGCTCGCCGTGCCCCCCGGCACAGGACAGGTGAAGTCCGACGGCGTCGCCCTGCCGGATCAGCAGATAGGCGAGAATCGAGGCAATTCTCCGCGAATGATCAAATTTGGAATCCTTAAGATCCCCGCGGTAACTCATCGACCCGCTGGCATCGAGAACCAGCCAGGCCCGGAGATTGGTTTCCGCTTCAAATTCCTTCATGTAGAAGCGGTCGGTTTTCGCAAATACCCGCCAGTCCAGGCGTCTCAGGTCATCTCCGGGCACGTAGTCACGGTATTCGGAAAATTCAACACTGGCACCGCGATGCGGACTTTTATGGATACCCGACATGCTGCCCTCCTTCGGCTGTCGGGACTGGAGCGCATAACCGGAAAGCCGTGAGGCAATCTCAGGGTCGAAAAATGGTGTAGTTGGGCCTTCTGCCACGAATCAAACTCCTATGCCCGGGGACAGCTCAGACACTCTGAGGAACCAGTTCGTCAATAAGCCGGGTAATGACATCCTTGACGGAAATGCCCTCACTCTGTGCCTGGAAGTTGGTGACAAGGCGGTGGCTCAGCACGGGGTAGGCCACGGCCTGAATATCCTCCTGGCGGACCAGATAGCTGCCCTGCAGAACAGCCCGGGCCTTTGCGCCGCGGATCAGATACTGGACTGCTCTCGGTCCGGCACCCCACGAAACCCAGCGCTTCAGCCATTCGGATGCTTCCGGTTCCCTTGGGCGGGTTGCACGAATCAAATCCACCGCATAGTCGTAGAGGCTGTCAGGCACTGGAAGCCTCTCAACCACATCCTGAAAAGCAATCAGTTCCTCCCCGGTAATGCAGGATTGAATTGCCTCGGACGGGCCGCGGGTTGTCTGTCTGGCAATTTCTCTTTCCTCGTCCCTCGATGGATACTCAACTTCGATGAGGAACATGAACCGGTCGAGCTGTGCTTCCGGAAGCGCGTAAGTGCCCTCCTGTTCAATAGGATTCTGTGTTGCCAGAACAAAGAAAGGCTGAGGCAGTCGGTAAATTTTTCCGTTGGCGGTGACACGTTTCTCCTGCATCGCCTCGAGCAGTGCCGACTGCGTCTTGGGAGGAGTGCGGTTAATCTCGTCCGCCAGAATAATGTTCGCAAAGAGCGGCCCCTTCACGAAAACGAAAGCCCGCTTTCCTGGTTCATCCGTATCCTGAAGGATATCGGTACCGGTGATATCCGAAGGCATGAGGTCCGGAGTGAACTGAATGCGGCTGAAATCAAGGGACATCACCTCAGCGACCGCATTGACGAGCGTGGTTTTAGCCAGGCCCGGCACCCCCATCAGCAGACCGTGACCGCGGGACAGGATGCAGATGAGTAATTTCTCGATGACTTCCTCCTGACCGACAATCACTTTCGAAAGTTCTTTTCTCATGGAAGCTGCCGTATCCTGCAGCTTTTTGATGATCTGAATATCGTCGTTACTGGTGGCCAAAGCGGAACTCTCGTCTGAATTTATCATGTGGTCTGCCTGAAGTATTCGGGAATGTTAAGGCTGAAATTAACAGAGTAAAGTAAACTCCTCAATCCCGGGACGGGAAAACCCCCACCATCACTCGGACAGTGGGGGTTGAAAATGCTGGAGAACTTTGCGATGTCAGGAAGCCTTTTTCTTGGAGGCGGACTGGCCATCGGGTTCAGTCTTGTAATGGCTCGCGTAATACCTGTTCTGGTAATAGTAGTAGCTGTAGTAGTAGGAGTCCTTGCCTTCGAAGTCGATGTCGTTGAGAACCGCTCCGAGAATCCGAACACCCGAGTCCTGGATCCGCTGAACGGTGCGCCGGGCGTGTTCGCGGCGAATGCGGTTGAACTTGCTGACGAAGACCACCCCGTCGGACCGGGCTGAGATCACCAGAGGATCGGAAACAGCTGAAACTGGAGGGCAGTCTATGATGACGCGGTCATAACGCTCGCGAAGTTCGCTGATAAACTGCGACATTCTTGCAGATCCAACCAGTTCGGAAGGACTTCCGGGAATTCCACCGCAACAGACCACATCCAGATCGGGAACCTCGGACTTGTGAATAATCTCCTCCACTGAATCGACTTCACGCTTCAGATAGGCCGCCAGTCCGATCGGAGAATGGAGCTGGAAAGCCTTGTGGACAGAAGGACGACGAAGGTCGGCGTCCACCAGAATGGTCTTCAGACCAGTCTGGGCCAGCACGATAGCCAGGTTGGAGGCGACAAGGGATTTGCCTTCGGACGGGATGGTGCTGGTGAGCGAAATGACCGAATACTGATCGGATTTCGGCATCAGGGATACAGCTGTCCGCAGTGTCCTGAACGCCTCCGCGGCGGTGGATTGAGGATGCAGATGTGCCTGAAGGTCCCTTTCCACCAGACTGTTCGTCTTGATATTGGGAATGTAACCGAGGAACTGCAGCTTGAGGACATTTTCAATGTCATCCTGTGTCTTGATGGAGTCATCGAGGAAATTGACAAAGAATGCGAGTCCGACGCCGGCCGCCAGACCGCCTACAACGCCCATCAGGAGAATGAGGGACTTCCGTGGCTTGGATGGCGATGCCGGTGGGATAGCCCTGTCCACGATGCTGATGTTGTTGCTCTTGTAGGACATGGCAACATCGGCCTTTTTCTGCTCGGAAAGAACTGTTTTGTAAACTTCATTGGACTGTTCCGCTTCCCGGACGAGAAACTCATAGTCGATCCTCGCCTGTTTGATGGTCAACTGTTCAGCTTCACGCTCCAGTTTAATTTCCTGAAGCCTTTCGACCTTGCGTTGTGCCATGGTCGAACGGTACTGGATATTTCGATAGATCTCTTTGCTCTTCTCCAGCAACGACTCTTTCAATGAGTCAATTTCTTCAGCAGCCTGCATCACCGTCGGATACTTTGGGCCATACCGTGTGAGCAACCCGGCAAGAAATGACTCCTTTTCGGCAAGGTCCTGCTTCAGTTTCACCACCGCCGGGTCTTCAGCGATACTGGGGATCGTGGAAAGCTCCTTTCCTTCCTGCAGGAGTTTCTCAACCTCCTCGGAAAGGGACTGGGCGATTTTGGCCTCGGCCTGTGCCTTGGATACATCCATGGTGGCCTGCTGATAGGCGGATATGGCGGTGTCCATCTGTTTGTCCAGAGCTGCCCCATGCTCGTGGAGGAATTCAGAAATAGCCTTGTTATCCGCCTTGCTTTTGGCTTTGAGGTCTTTCAGCTCCTCATCGAGGGAGGAAATACCCTGCTGCATCTTCGAGATGATGCGGGCCATGTTCTCCTCCTGGAAATTATCGGCAAGTTCATTGGCAATTTCGGAGGCACGGACGTTATCGGGATGGTCGACCTCAATGTCGACGAGGTATGTCAGGCGCAGCGGTTTGATGGTGATGTCATTGGCAACGGCCTGATTCTTGTCGAGAGCGCGCTTGTAGCGTTCATCCTCGTCGAGCTCAAGACGATTCCGGACCTTCTCGATGAGTGACCTGCTGAGCAGGTTTTTGTACATGGTCTGAAGGTATTCATTGTGATTTCCGGAGACCACGACACCGCCCTCGGAGAGAAATCCTTCGTCCTCCCGGTCAATCTGAAGGCGGGCAGTGGCGGTGTAGATGGGCTGGGCCTGCACGAGGTAGATGATGGACAGGGCGAAAACGCCCAGGAAGGTGGCGACCACCAGCCATCGGCGTTCCAGGACAATGTGCCAGTAGTGACGCAGGTCGAGGCTCGACTCCTGCTGTTCATTCTCTGCCATGGACTCCCGGCGGTCCATAAATTCATTTTCGCGGTTCATTGGACTGAATTTTTGTGTTCCTGAACTGTTTTATACCCTAATTAGAACAGTCCCCTTTCATAAACATAGATAACGTCGTTGGGCTTGAGGTAAACAATCTGCCCGGGGTCGGAGACTTCCATCAGGTCCTTGAGCCGGAAGCTCCGGTTGGGTTGTCCCTGGCGGATGAGCTCGATTTTGTTCGGATTGCCAATGCGCTGTATACCTCCCGCCTCACTGATTGCCTGGAGGATTGTCATAGGCTGATCCGGGGGAAGCGGAATCAGCTTGGGAACATTGACGTAGCCCTGAACCGAAATTTGTTCGCTCTTGAATTCCTTGACGGTGATGATGACGTGAGGATTGACCAGATAATCCCCCGTGAGCAGGTCGCGGATGTACCGCTCAGCCTGAGCCGCTGACTTACCGGCCACCTGGACCTGTGAAAGCAGCGGGAAGGTTATTTCTCCCGAGGACGCAACTTTGAGTTCGCGGCTCAGGTCGGGTTCCTTGAACACCTCGACGGAAATAATATCGCCAGGCTGAATCCGGTAATCAGAGGTCGGCCCTTCGTAATCACTGGAGAGTATCTGTCGACGGGGCTCGGCGGTGGATTTCAGCAGTTCCTCGAAATTTTCTTCGGCGAATTCACTTTCGTCGAAGGCATATCTGTCTTCCGAAGCAGAACTGTAGTCCTGAACGATGTCCGGTTGGGAAACTCCGATAGCCGGCTCGGGAGATCGCTCCGCAACGATTCTTTCAACCTCGGGCGCCCAGACAGACGCCGGCTCAGGCTCGGGTTTGGGGACGGAAGGAGTGGATGCCG
>JAUIAG010000271.1 GCA_030425355.1 Verrucomicrobiia bacterium | reverse complement strand
TCCGGGGATTGAGATGGCCTCATAGGCTCAATGGCGATAATTCGCGCATCGGCATGGCGTGCCTTGATGGCAATGCTGCATCCGGACAGTGTGCCACCGGTGCCGTAGCCCGAGACAAATGCGTCTATGGGCATAGGCAACTGGTTGACAATCTCCATTCCTGTCCCGAGTCGGTGATCCTCGGTATTCAGCGGGTTCTCAAACTGCTCCGGGAGAAACAGCCTGTCATCCTCTTCAGCCATGCTCCGGCAAAGGTCTATCCCGTCCTGATAATTTAAATCATCAGGCAGAAGAATGATGTCCGCTCCAAGCCGACTGAGAAGTTTTCTGCGCTCAAGGCTTGCTTTGGCGCTGATGACTATCGTGACACCAATCCCCATAGCCGCACCCATCATTGCCAATGCAATGCCGGTGTTCCCGCTGCTGCACTCAAGTATCCTTGACTCAGATGTCACTTTGCCGCTTTGAACCGCCTCCCGAAGCACTTGCGACGCAAACCGGTCCTTGATGCTGCCACTCGGATTCTGAAATTCACACTTGGCATACACCCGTCGTTCCCAGTCCGGGAAATCCAGCTCAATCAATGCCGTGTTTCCTATGATTTCCTCTATTGGTGATCTCAGTTTCATATGCCTACGGCTCCAGCTTTTCTCAGTGCTTTTCCATGTCGGTTTCCTCAAGATTGGATCCACCGGAATATCGCATACCAGTTCACTGGTTGGATTCCATCCCCGATATTCTCTCACGCTCCACATGACACCGGGCAGCTACAATCCATTTCAAATTTTCTCCCGGAATTTAATGAGGCATATGATTCGCCCCATCTGTTATGTCCTGCGATCCACAGCGTGGGAGGTTTGTCCGGGCTGTTGCCATGGTCCATGGACACGGTACCTGTCACCAGGTCATCACAAAGCTCGCGGCACCTGGCACCCGGTGACCAGGTGATCGGAAGTCGAATCCGGAGGCTCGGCTGGAATTGCACATGGAATGGGAAGTGCTATGCTGCCCGCTCATGAATTTAAAAGCGGTAGTGACGCACCCGGGAGGGGCACACAAGGACGAGTTTCTGGCCTGCTGCCTGCTGATTGCGGCAGCGGAATCGGAAATTCCGGTTTTTCGCAAAGATCCCGAGGCCGGAGATCTGGAGGACCCGGAAATTGCTGTGGTGGATGTCGGCGGGGATCATGATCCCGCAAAGCTGGTTTTCGATCACCATCAGTTTGAGAGAGACCATGAACCGGTATGCGCCCTCAGCCTTGTGCTCCAGTATCTTGGCCGATACCGGTCTGCTCTCGACTACTGCGACTGGATGGAGACTGCTGAGTGGCTGGACAGCCGGGGCCCCATCGAAACAGCCCGATGGCTGGAAGTTCCGGTGGAAGCCATTTTCAGACTGAATTCACCAATAGATGCGGCAATGCTGCAGCTGTTCGCCGGAACAGGCGAAGTCACCCCGGGGTCCCCTCTGTGGGTGATCATGCGGTCCACCGGCAGCAGCCTGCTGGGTTACCTCGATTCCATGAAGGCACGAATGGAGTTGCTTGGGCTAATCGGTGAGTTCTGGACCATTGATCTGGAGGATGGAAGGTCATTTGAGGTATTCCATGTGCCCCGGCACGAGGATATCGCAGATAACCCGTCTCTTGGAATCGACCGCTATCTGATGTTGGACGGACAGACAAATTCCGAAAAGCTCATCGCCACGGTTTACCCGGACAGGCGCGGGGACGGATGTGCGATAAACCGATTCCGCGACCACCCGTCGCTCGACCTCAGCCTGCTCGCCCCGGAACCGGATATTCGATTTGCCCATGTTCGAGGATTTGTCGCTAAAACCGAATCCACAGACACAGCACGCATAAAGGCCCTGATTGCAAAGGCCATTGTGACTCCGGCCGGATGATCGAAGATACCAGTCCGTATTGCCGCCATGCGTGGCGGGTATGGATGCGGCTGCACGACTCAGAATGGAATCAGGGGACCACAATCAGTGGACCATCGTCAGGTGAGTCCGGATCCTCCTCATCATCGGCATTTTCCTCCTCAAGTCGCCGATCAAGAAATTCCGACCATGAAGCAGTCAGTATGTCCATTTCCGCAGATTCGGATACAGCAGACAGTTGCTGGTTATCAATCACACGGATCAGTCCACCCCTGTCTTCATACACAATGTGATATGACCCTTCAGACAAACCCGACTTCTCAAAAAAACTATTCCTGTATACCGTTATGTCGGTGGAGGTGAACGGTGCGCGGAAAATCAGCAAATCGCCGGAATTGTCGTAAACCTGTCCGTTGCTGCGAAAGATATTCTTTTCAATAAGGGCTGTGCCGCCAAAGAGTATTGCCCCGAAATCCAGATTGTTCTCAATCCGGTTTCCGGACAGAATGTATTCAGTGCGCATGCCGGGATAGGACCTGATAAGCATGCCGGATGCGGATTCCGTAATGGTGTTGCCGATGACATGAAGCTGAGTCACATCACTGGAAGCGGGTATCCACAGCCCGAGCCCGACGCCGCGGACCGTATTTTCAATCACGTGAATATTCTTCCCTCCATCAAAGGCGATGGCATGAGAAAAAAGGGAATCGGTGTTGGTGATGGTATTTGTGGCGATGGTGATGCGGTTATAGTGGTCCGAAGGCGACATGGTTGAGAAGATCATGATACCGATATTGTTTGAGCCATGAATCCTGTTGTTCTCAATCAGGACATCCTGCGTCGGGAACCCCGGGAAAGCGCCCTCAATCTCAATTCCCCGATTGCAGTTGATGAGCTGGTTTGAGTGGATGTGCCAGTCGGAACCGATTCCGCTGATAGCGGCTCCATCCAGCAGGAGAACAGGAACATTGAAGTCGCCGCCATCCTCAAAATGACAGTTTTCAATGAGCACGTTGCGGCTGGCCCGCGGATCGTGGAGCTGGGAAATGGCGTGGTTGCCGAATTTCTCAAATCGACAACCACGGAAAATCAAATGGTTGTTGTAGCCGCTGAGAAGAACAGTGGCAAAGAGCCGAACAGGATTCTCAGGAACATCCGGACGGTCCCCGATGAAGGAGAGATTTTCCAGAGTCAGATTTTCACAGCCCCGGATATGGAGCGAAGTGCCTGGACCAAAGCCGGTAATCCTGACCTTGCCCACACCGCGAACAGTCACGTCCTTGAGATGATGAAGTCGCAGGGGCGCCTCCGGCACAAGAAAGGAAGACATAAGAACAGGATCGACAGAATACTCGCCCTCTTCAATCACCACAGTATCCCCGTGACGACAGGCCTTGAAAGCGGCCGACACATCCCCGAATGTGAGCTCCTCCATCCCCGGAGGCGGAGGCACTTCTGAATCGTCATCAGAGCCCAGGTATTCACGTTTATCCACCCTGAGAATACGACCCTGAGGTTTGGTATAGTCAGTCGGAACAACTCTCCAGTATCGATTGCCTGTAAAATCCCCGCGAACAGGAATAAGATTTCTGTCAGAGCTGATGGCATGATATTCCTTTCGCCATCTTTTCAGGTCGGAACTGTATTCAATATTGACAGGGCCCCCTGGAAGACCGCCGAGCACGAAGTAGTTATTGACCATTGGCTGCACACTGGGAGCCTTCGCCAGTTCCATTTCAGTCCCGGTCCCGGGCGAACCATCCACCGTAGCAATGATCCCTGAGAGAAGTATCATCACCCGGCAGTAACTCCGGAGATGCTGAAAAGCCGCAGGGGTGACGGAACCCGTCCACTGTGTTTTGAAAAACATGTTGTGCAGACTGTCCTTGAACTGCTTCACAAGGACGCTGAAAAGAATATCAAAGGAATGAGACATCATCAGAAAACCGTCCTCAGCGTTTCCCGAACAGATCAGCATCGCCAAGAACCCTGAAAAACTCCTCCCGGCAGGCATCCATATCCGTCTCATCGCGGGGAATGTCAATCAGATCAGCTGCCGCGGCCCGACTGACTGGCTCAAAAACCACGCGGTCCCCGCGCCAGATTGCCTGTCGATACCTGTATCCTTTCCAGCATTGATGCTTCCATAACCACACGAGCGGGGCCCCGTCCCCCAGCTGATTGGCCTGCCCAAGCTCCGATCCAATCAGCCTCCGCATGTCATCACAAAAAGGATTGGATGGCAGCTCATCAAAGTGCTCTGGACGAAAAACCGAATTTTTCTCCCAGAACGACCCAGTCGCCCAATCAACAAGCCGGGTTCTTTTGGCCACAACGTAGGCACTCCATGAATCTTTGCCATTATAGCCTCCGTCAGCCACGGTCAGACTGAAAACAACCATCTTTGGACCTATCTCAGGATCCGACAGCACAGCCGTCGCCACGGTAGTCAGGGGACCACCGGCAATCACCAGCAACGGCTTGTCAGGGGATGCCTTCCGCGCTTCCTTGACAATGAGTCGGCTGCCGTCGGTTTCAGTGAAAACGGTGTCCACTATCCTTCCGCTTTCCGGCGGAACAATAGCCTCCGAAGAGCCAATGGTCAGATCAGGGATATTCTTCAGTCCTGATTCACGGGCAAGACGAAGTGCCTTCCGGGCATCCTCAACACATTGCTCCATTGAGTAAAGATACCCCTTACGCCATTCCCACATATCCCTCGAGACAATATTCCCCTTGAGATTACAGTGTTTCAGACTGGACTGCGCCCATAGGTAGTTGTTGTCAAAGACATCAAACCACCAGTCATTATCATAAATGACGGGGTTATCCGTCCCGACCCCAGTCAGCCAGACCCCGCCATCACGGACCACGGCTTCCGGTGCCGCGCCGAAACTGCTCAAGGCAAACACTGCGGCAGCTGCCGCGCCAATAAATCTTCGCAACATTTGAGAAGTATGAAACCTCTATTCTGGTTGTCAACTGTCACCGGACAGCCAGTGGACACTGCAGTCCAGACCGCTCTGACGGTCAGTTACCTTCTATTCCGGCCAGAATGAGTGCCATTTGGACGGTTAAACAGAGCCATACCCGTTTCCCCCCGGTTCAGGCCGAACTCATGTTAATCCAAAGCCGGATCACAGAGGCTGAATTCCGTTTCTTTATCGGAACACCTCTTCCGAAATCGGAACAGCCGCAAATGGAGTTACTCGACCGCAGGCTGGCCCGAAAAATCTCCCGCCTGCTCAATCGATCCAAAAAATGCCAATTTTGATAAATAATCAATTTCCCCCACCATTTGGCATCACTGTTGCTTAAAGCCTTGCTGAGTCAGGTTTATGAAAAACATAAAATCTAATGAAAAAAGCGAATAAAATGAATAATTGCAGAAATAACAGAGCAGCCTTCGGGATGATTCTGCTGGCAGGAATATGCCCATGGTATGCCGGTGGACAAAGCAACCAGGACACACTTCATGTGTATACGGCAATCGAAGTCGAATACGAGACCGAAAGAGGAAAAATATATCAGCTTCAGGGATCCTCAGATCTGAATCAATGGGTAGGAATAGGTGAACCGGTTTACGGTCATGGCCGTAAAATCACCATGTATTTTTCTTCAAGAAAAGGGGTCGATTTCGACTACTCGATGTATCGCTTAATGATCGATAAGCCTGCCGAAGCCGGCCGCGCCCCCTGGGATCTGGCAGGCATGGCTTTGCTGCTGGATGATGAACCAGGTCATGACACGTTGTATTTTTCAGACATCTCTAATGGATATGAAGTGGATGAAACCGGGGATACCTTCACCTACCAGGTTACGAAAATTAACGATGATCAGATGACAATTACTGTCACCCGAAATGAATCCGGATCGGAGCCGGGAGGCAGATACGATGCTTATACACTCACATTCTCATCAAATGACAAGGGAATCTGGGCCAGAGACGAGTTTAGAAAAGGAAAACTCAAGGATCGCGATCGTGGAATTTTCACACTGATGAGTATAGAGGAACATGCAAATCAACCCTCTGACAATACGGCCGGACCCGACGGGACCACCAGCGGATCCACCATCAATGTCCCCGCTGCATTGAATGGATTGTCCTACCTTTTCAACACGGGCGATTCGCCTGATCTCCTTGAATTTACCACAGGGTCTCAAGGGGTGGAACACGAGGATTCATTCCACGAACACGAAGATGACGATAACCCGAAAAGGGCATTCTCTTATGTTTTCACTCCAGGCACGGATAATGACGCCTCACTGGTTATTTCATTCAGTGACTTCAGACAGGATGAATACGAACTGAAATTCACTATGGGCTCAGGAGGTCGGTTCACCAGGAGGGAACTACGGGACGGTTTTCTTAAAGATGTGGATAGCGGCTCCTTCAGTCTTCTTGGAGAAACAACGGATTACTCACCCATACCTGGATGGAATGATGATTCTACCGACGACTCAGCCGACGACTCAGCCGACGACTCAACCGACGACTCAACCGACGACTCAACCGACGACTCAACCGACGACTCAACCGACGACTCAACCGACGACTCAACCGACGACTCAACCGACGACTCAACCGACGACTCTAACGACGACTCAGCCGACGACTCAGCCGATGACTCAGCCGATGACTCAGCCGACGACTCTAACGACGACTCAGCCGATGACTCTGTCAAGAATACACATTCTGCGAATCCTGTTTCAGGCCTAACAATTCCACAGTCACTGGTCGGCAGATCCATGACCGTAAAAAGCGGGAACAGCCATGAGGTTCTCGGATTCGAAACCGAAATAAAAGGCCTGGAGCTTGACGGAGTTGATATATCGGATTTTTCCTATACCTACTCCCCAACTGCGTCAGGAGCCAGTTTGAAAATACAGTTCAAATCAGACAAGTTTGATGTGTATACTCTGGAGTTCACCACTGATAAATCAGGGTTGTTCACCCGGAAGGAATACGACAAATCCATACTGAAGGACACAGACAAAGGAACATTTGAATTCCGGGATGTATTTTGACAGCCCGAATCGTTATATAAAGGTAAATTTTAATGCAGACCCGGGGCCATGTCCCGGGTTTTTTTACATCCATTACAAATGAATGAATACACCTTCAGGACTACC
>JAUIAG010000270.1 GCA_030425355.1 Verrucomicrobiia bacterium | reverse complement strand
TACTACAATCTGAATGAATGGGAGCTGTTTGATCTGATCGATGACCCGGAGGAGATGCAGAGCGTCTACGGCACCACGGCGTATAATGCGATCCAGGCGGACCTGACCCGGGAACTCCAATCCCTGCGTGAACAGCTCAAGGTCCCCGAAACTGATCCACGCCCCTTCCGCCGTCGGTAGGCAGTCACTCGTTCAGCAGCCAAAGACTCCGCATCACAACGCTCAGGGAATTCAGAAACATTGTGAGAATACTGGTCATCTCAGACACCCACGGACTTTTGAGGCACGAACTCACCCCGCTGATGCAGGGCTGTGAACTCATCATCCACGCCGGTGACTTCGGCACTGAAGAGAACTATCTGTTTTTCAGGAACTCGGGGATTTCCCTGAGGGCTGTCCGCGGCAATGTCGATCGGGGTGCGTGGGCATCCGCCCTGCCCCATGATGATTTTTTTACTACCGGAAACATCAACTTCCATCTGGTCCACAATATCGACGAGATCACTATCGACCCATTCGCGGCCAATGCCCGGTTTGTGGTTTTCGGCCATTCCCACCGGCCGGAGCTGACGACGAAGAAGCATGTGCGGTATCTCAACCCCGGAAGTTTCGGACCACGCCGGTTCGACCTGCCCATTTCCGCTGCGTGGATCCATGCCGGTTCCGACGGATCAGCGTCAGTCACGGTGGAGTTTCTGAAGCTCGGAGACAATGGCCTCGCAGCCTTTGATCCGTGATCCGTATTTGAGGATTCTACGAATTACGCCGACTGCTGGCCGACTCCCCGGAGTTAATTGAGTACGATGGTGGACTTTCCGCTTTCCTTGGCTTTGTAGAGGGCCTCATCAGCCATTTTGAAAACATTGTCCGGGCTGGTGCCGGTGACATTGAGGCGGGCATGGCCCATGCTGATGGAGAGGCTGTGATTTCCGGTGGTTTCCCGGATATGGCGGGTCAGATCGCGGTGGATGCGGGCGGCCCATTCGCGGGCTTTTTCGTCATCCGACTGGTGACTGACGATGGCAAATTCATCGCCGCCGATGCGGAAGCCCTCGTCGCCGGTGCGGATTCTTTCACGAAGAAATCTGCCGGTTTCCTCCAGCACCCAGTTTCCGAAAAGGTGTCCCCAGGTGTCATTAACCTTCTTGAAATTATCGACATCGACGAGGATGAGTGAAACCTCCCCTTCCGAAGTGGGAGCGGCGAGATTTTCCATGGCCTTGCGGTATCCGCGGAAATTCTTGAGACCGGTCAGGTCATCGTGGTAGGCGAGATACTCGAGGTCTTCACTGCTGTCAGCGGACCCGGATTCCACATTCCCGCTGATTTGCACGGAGAAGAAAGTCTCGTTTCCCATTTCGAGGGACTGGATCCCCAGTTCATCGCGTCGGAATGCGGCCCTGCCGGTCTGGTCCGGTCCGAGGTGGGCAATGGCCTCGCGCACTGCCACACAGAAACCCATGTGTTCGTGAGCCTGGAATGCGGAGACATAATCACTGCCGGCCATGTTGGCGAAAATGATATCGCCCTGAGCCGAGAAGAGAAAAATCGGGGCTTTGACCATTTCCAGTGCCAGAATGAAGGGATCCATGGCATTCGCATTGTTCACTGCCGGAGCCGGCCCGTCGATGACGTCAGACTGCCATTCTGTGCCGGTTTCCAGTTCTTCATTCAGGATTGGTGCAGTTTCAGTCATCATCATTGTCTGTAAATTCGGGTTCTGATCCAGTTTCGGGTCACCTGCGTCCGTTAAATGGACACGTTACTGATCGACTGGCGGATTCATGACTGAAAGCACTTCGAAATGGCGCCGCGCACCGGCAGTCTGCCCCTCCCCTGCAACTCCCTGGTTCCCAGTGGTTTCGAGTCTGACTGGCGGAACTTATCGGATTTCATCTGTCCGGAAAATGGACAAATGTGTCCATCGGGAGGTGTGTGTGAAGACACTTGCGGGCGGTTCTGCCGGAGACAGGAGCTGATTGAGATCCCGCTTCCGGGTAACTGAACAGGACAGTTAATCCGGATCAGCCCGGTTGAATTTCGACGATCGGATGGGGCTCATCACCATCGTCCACCCATCGAGTGACAATGCGCATTGGACGACAGCAGTTCTCACAATCGATGATCAGATCCTCATCCCCGAGTGATGGATCGGGATCCACCGGAACGGGTTCACCGCAGAAAGGACATTGGTGGGAAATAAATTCGTTCATACAGAAGAGGATATCCCGGGTAACCGGTGCGGGAAAGGCGGGGCGGGTTGAAGCTGAGCACCTGACTTGAAACCGGGGACCGGCAACCCGGATTACCGGCCGTGATTGCGTGCCTGACGGATAGGCGATACAGTCTTTGAAACGAATCTCACTCAAAGTGTCCATACGAACCTTAGCCGTGACCGCAGCCATCCTCGGCATTATGGCGGTATCCGTTTTCTTCGGGGCAAAGCTTTGGCAGAAACTGCCTCTCGATGCGGGTGATCAGGTGGAGCCGGCCATCGGGGGAAAAGGCGACACCCTGCCGTCGCGGAAAGGTTCACCGGGACTGCCGGCGGGTGCCTCGGATGGGTTGAAGTGGGCAGACCTCGAATCCTCCAGCTACGAGATTTACCTCAGACGGCTCCGGGATTTCGGGTGTCCGGAGAAGACCATCCACGATATCATCATCGCGAACCTGAATGATACCTGGCGGATTGAAATACGCGAAGTGATTTCCGCCGCCGCCACCATCCCGTGGGATCCGGCAAACCCGACAAGGAATCAGGACAGCTTCAATCAGTTGATGGAATTGAAGGACAAACTGGCCGACCTGCAGGCGGAACGCAATGAGTGGGTTCTCTCACTGCTCGGGGAAGCGGGAGTCAGCTCCCTGCGCCAGCGGCAGGCATCGGTGACCCCGATCTACACCGGGATGCAGTTTCTCGACGAGCAACGCCTGCAGGTCATCGCCATGGAAATGGCTGACTTCGAGGAACTCGCCGCCATGGTCGCCCAACTGGCACTTGCCGCCCCTGCCGGGGTCCGGCAAAGCATCAATGCCGCGATCGACAGCTCAAGAATCTTCCAGCTGCTGGACGTCCTCACCGACGGTGAGGTGCTCGAGTTTCAGCTGCGGTATTCGCCCCAATCAGCCTCGCTTCAAACCATGGCCCCGGAATTTCAATGGACAGCTCAGGAATTCCGCGACGCCTTCACGGCGCTCTATCAGAGCGGCACCACAGGCCAGCTTACCACTGAAGATGTTCTCACAATTGTGGAGGGAACCCTTCCGGCAGAGAGATTCGGGGAGTTCGCCCGGTATGCCGACCCGGTTTATCGCGAATACGCCGACAGTCTGGGAGGTATTCTGCTGAGGGATGGAGTCTCAAGAGTGGACCTCGCGCAGCAGCTGACCTCGCTTGAGAAAGTTGCCCTGAACCAGATTCAGGCAGTCGAAAGCAGGGACGACATGAGCGACCAGTTGAAAGAGGCGGTGATCGCCGAAATCACCTCCGAGCTGCAGTCCACTGTCTCCAGGGTGGTCGCCGACAACTCAGTGACGGACGACGCCACGGAGGAATCCGGCCGGATGGTCACTGACACCGGTGAGGAGGCCCCTGCCTCATGGGCGGGTGAAGGCGGCGTTCCATCGGCGGAAAGCATCGTGACGACTTATGGCATCCTCGCCGAAGCGATTGCAGCCAACGCCCTTAATCAGGATCTGCCGGCCGTAAGTTCGGAAAGAACGCGGGAGTCCCTGCTGTGGATGAAAAGTCAGATTGAACAGATGCTGGAATCCTCCGGCGACTCCACCGCCCCGGACAGCAGCCCGTCGCCACCACTGCCGCCGTCAATGAGACCATGAAACATTCAGCCTAATCCCGCGGATCCTGAAAGCTGTGGGCCAGAGCCACTGACTTTATCATCGCTCTGGATTTATTGACTGTCTCCTGGTATTCGGCCTCGGGCACGGAGTCGGCCACCCATCCACCACCTGCCTGCACGTAGACCATGCCGTCCTTGAGCAGCGCGGTTCGGATGGTGATACAGCAGTCCAGGTTCCCATTGAAGGAAAAGTAGCCCACACACCCGCCGTAGGGGCCTCTGGCTGTCTGTTCCAGTTCGGTGATGATCTGCATGGCCCGGATTTTCGGGGCTCCGGAAAGGGTCCCGGCGGGGAATGTCGCCCGGATCAGATCGTAAGGCGTCTGGTCCTTCTGGAGTTCGCCCTCGACCTGCGAGACGATATGCATCACGTGGCTGTATCTTTCGATGACCATGAGGTCCTTGACCACAACACTGCCATAGCGGCAGACCCGACCGATATCATTCCGGGCCAGATCCACCAGCATGACGTGCTCCGCCCTTTCCTTGGGATCCGCCAGAAGATCCTTTTCGTGCTCGAAATCCTCCTCCTCAGTGCGGCCCCTTGGTCTGGTTCCGGCGATCGGGCGGATCTCCACCACGCCGTTTTCGCAGCGCGTGTGAATCTCCGGCGAGGCGCCGACCAGCGCCATCCCCTGGATTTCCAGAAGAAACATATAGGGTGATGGATTGATACTGCGGGCAGCCCGGTAAAGTTCCACCGGCGTGACGGTGGTTTCGGCGGAAAAGCGCTGGGACCCGACAACCTGGATGATGTCCCCCTGGTTGATATAGTGTTTGGCCTTCTCGACATTCTGCAGGAATACGGACTTCTCCTGGTTGGACTGGAACTCCAGATCGGGAATATTCCCGGGGATGACAGCCAGCGGATGATCGACATTGCAGGCAATGCACTGGACCCATTCCCTGAGCTGCTCAACGCCGCGGTCGAAGGCCACGGCCGCACTCTGGTAGTCGTCGAGGAAGACGTTGTTGACGACAATGATCTGCTGCGCCACCCGGTCGAAGATCACCATCCGGTCGGCGATGATGAAGTAAATGGTCGGCGTCTTCAGTTCATCCCCCGGGGGCCGGGGCACTGTGGGCTCCACGTCGTGGATGAACTCGTAGCCAATGAAGCCAACCGCCCCGCCGGTGAAAAGCGGCAGATGCGGAATACGCGCCGGCCGGAACCGTCGCATCACCATCTCCAGCACTTCCAGACCGTCCCGCACTTCATGTGCCGCCGGATTGGACTGACCCGGCGTCACCGTCCAGCTTTCCGCCAACTCGTCCTTCTGCCACCATTCAACAGTCTGCCCGGTCTGCCGGACCATGCCCCGGGGCTGGGTTCCGACAAAGCTGTAGCGATTGAGGTGTTCACCGCCCTCTACGGATTCAAAAAGAAAACTGTCACCCTTCCCCGAAATTTTCCGGTAGATGGACAGCGGCGTTTCGAAATCCGCGAGAAGCCGGCAACTGAGCGGGATCAGATTGGAATTCCTGCTGAGCTCGAGAAACTCTTCTTTTGGTGGCCAGATATTCATGACTACGAGTCGAGTTCGGGATCATAACGAAATCTCCGCTTTGAGCGCCATATTGAAAGCGTTGTAAAAAAGACAACCGCGAAGGCGTACCCGACAATGCCGAAGCCGATGGAGATGGAAATGATATTCCCGGCGGAGAGGATCACAGCGAGGCCGACCAGGAAAAACAGCAGTCCGTTACTCCAGAAGCACCCGAGTATCAGCCCTGTGCCGGAACGCTGCAGCATCGCAGCCATCCACACCTGATAGCGGGTCTCGCCCATGGACCGCATCAGCCATGCATTCTCCAGATTGCGGGCAGCCACCAGTATGCTGGTGGTCGAAAGCATCACGGCCGGAACCAGAAATGCCGCCAGACCCGCGCAAAGCGCCACATTCAGAAGGATGCCCCTTTTCCATCCAAGCCACGCCGCCAGGGGATTGGCCTCCAGCCGCAGATTCGGTGTCGCCAGCCATGTGCTCCCGAAATCACACCCGCGGGCAAATACCAGTATCCCGAGCATCAACCAGTAGGGACCGCTTGCAAATGGCAAGTATTCTTGCTCCATCAGACCAGTCTGACAGATTTGATATCCAGTCCCAAGTGCTAAGGACCAGCCGCTCCGAATACCTCGAAAAGCCCCCCCGCTCAGTTGAGGGACGGATTGTCGGGAGCCTGGGCAATCAGTCGGTACTGCGGCCCCATTTCGCAGAGAATCATCGCCCACAAGTCCCGCGATGGATAGGAAAAGAGATAATCAGTGGATGACCTGTGCAGAAACCACGCCCCCTGCTCCAGCTCAGCCTCGAGCTGCCCGGGACCCCATCCGGCATAGCCTCCGAAAACCTTGAGGTTCCGGCTGGGAGAAAAATTAGAGGCAATCTCCATAAGCCCTTCAACGGAATTTCCGAACTCGATACCGGGAACAATGTTCGTCTGCATCAGGCTGGTGTCGGCGTGCAGATAGCTGAGTATTTCGGTCTGCACCGGACCGCCGAGAAAGAGTTCCATCTCCGAGAGTGTTCCCGGAAGGCTCATGTCCACCACATTGCCGAGACGGGCACCCGAAGGGCGGTTCACCACAAAACCGAAGGCGCCCTTCTCGTCATGCTGACAGAGAAAAATGACGGTCTTTTCAAAAAAGGACCCGGTCAGTTTCCCGCTGTCCAGAAGGTATTGCCCCTTATGTGAACGAAATTCTTCCATGAAATTTCCCGCCTCAATTCAGTTTGCCACATTTCCCGGGCAATGGACGGATTTTTTCCGTAACCCTCTGCGGCTGCAGGTCCATATTGGAAACCCGGCCCCAGTATCCTGCTATCGACTAAGGAGAACTTCGTTTGCCCGGATCGTCAAGAAAGCATTCAGGGATTCCGGTCCACTGACAAACCGGTCAACCACTCCCGACTGAGAAGGCATCGACGCTGAGTGTTGAATAAATGCCATATCCCGTTTCGTCCCAATCGGTAAACCAGGGCTCGGGAATTGCCTTGCCCTCCCGTCAAACCCGATCAGATAATATCCATCATGAAAAAATTCCTCCTTCTGGGCCTTGTTCTCCTTTCTGTCTCTCTTCTCGCAGGTGCCGGCTGCCAGCACAGCGGCAGCCGTGAATACATCCCCGGCAAGGGATGGATGAAAAACTGATCCAGGACCACTGCCGCCATTCTCGGCCTCCAGTCTGAAACGGAGTTCGGCTTCTATCACCTTTCCGGGCCAAAACCACGAATTAATTCGTCAAAAGAGGCTCCGGTTTTCCACG
>JAUIAG010000269.1 GCA_030425355.1 Verrucomicrobiia bacterium | reverse complement strand
CCTGCAGTATCTTGAAAGGTTTTATGTAATGAGGGATTCAGTTCTAGTAAAAGAGGAGTTATTTTATGCCTAATGAAATTTCTTTTGTAATCTGTTTTACTGTTTGAACTATCTTCTCGCCATACAATACCGTTTGCCTTAGCACAAGCTTCAATATCAGATCTTTCAGCAAAGAGCAATGGTCTAATCAAACTCCCTTTTTTGGGCAAAATGCCTTTTAAACCTCGAACCCCGGTTCCTCTGACTAAATTTAGAAGAACTGTTTCTAGATTATCTTCTGCATGATGGGCAGTTGCCAGAAAATCGAAGGCATATTCATCCTTCACCGCCAGCCTTGCCTGCGCTCGAAGTTCATGTGTGAGAGTCGTATCGAAATTGGTCCGGCCGGGCCTGCAACATCCAGAGTCCCCCACAATCATTCTATCCAGGCGAAATTATGAGATTGCAGATGCCATAGCATGCTGATTGTCTATGTCACGTGTGTGAGTCCTGACTCAAGCGAACATAAACGAATAAACTGCACAGTGAGTCATGATCACCGTCATCCACACCGAATATTTCAAGAGTTTCACGCGTCAGGATTTCACCCTCAACCCGGTGTCTCTGTTAGCCGGCCCAAATAACAGCGGAAAATCGACGCTGCTGCAGGCAGTCATGGTTTGGAACCTCGCCTTGCAAAAATGGTGCGCGAAGAAAGGCCCGGACAGTGGTTCGAAGGCCAAAGACCGTCAGGGAGCACCTATAACGAGGCCGGAATTCAGTGCGCTGCCGTTACCTTCGATGGATCAACTCTGGACGAATACCCATACCTCCCTCCGCAGGGGTGAGGTGGAAGGCAAAACGGCAGGCAGTCCACGTCCAATGGTTATTTCATTGGAAGGACAGGACATTCGTGGTGTTCCTTGGAAATTTGGCTTTGAATTCCGTTATTCCGGTCCGGAACAGATCCATGTGAAGCCGCTGGCAGAAAATATCGATCACCTTCAGATTGCCCTGCAGGAGGTCAGTGTTATTTATGTGCCGCCTTTCTCCGGTATCGGCGTCAACGAAACCCGCTACGATCGACCATATCAGGACATGTTGATCGGCCAGGGCAAGGGTGGAGATATTCTGCGCAACCTCTTGCTTGAGGTCTCCGAGCGTGATGATGACTCCTGGCTCAGGCTTCAGAGTATCGTGGAACGTGTGTTCCGTTATCGACTACTCAAACCAGTCTATGCTGGAGCCCCATATATAACATGCCAGTATTTGAAAGGCATTCCGGAAGGTCGCGGATATGGAGGCTACCCACCGCTGGATGTTTCCACTGCCGGCAGTGGTTTCCATCAGCTTTTGCTCATACTGGCCTTTCTGTTTGCACGTCCCTCAAGCCTGATCCTGCTGGATGAGCCCGATGCCCACCTGCATGTGGTCTTGCAGAAAGAGCTGTATGATCAGCTCCTGTCACTGTGCCGGGAACGCAATGGCCAACTCGTCGTTGCTACCCATTCCGAGGTGTTGATCGATAATACTAGTCCACAGAATATTCTCTCGTTCTACCGCGAACCTCACCCATTGAGCAGCGAGCCTGAGCGCAGCCAGATTCGGGAGGCGTTGAAGCGTGTAACAGCGCTGGATCTACTCCTTGCCGAAGACGCATGCGGCGTTCTTTACCTTGAAGGCACGACCGATTTCGACCTCCTCAAAGCCTGGGCGAAAGTGCTCAATCATCCTTTGGATGCATGGTTCACCACGATGCCCTTCTGGCAGAACAATCAGGGACGGAATCCAAAGGAAGCACGGGCCCATTTTTTCGCTCTGAAATCAGTCCGCGATAATTTAAAGGGGATTCTATTGCTTGACGGGGACAACCGGAATATGCCCGATCGCGATCTTTCCGGTGAAAACTTCACGATACTGCGCTGGGAACGCTACGAAGCGGAAAGCTATCTGCTGCACCCGGGTGCGCTGGAGCGCTTTATAGGACAGTTTGTCGGCGAATTGCTGGCAAAACCAGCAATTGATTATTTGATCGACCAAATGCCGCCGGTCTTTTTTCAAAACCCACTTGAAAACAGTGGCTTTCTCCGGGCAGAACCAGCAGGCAAAACTCTATTGCCAGTGATCCTGGAGAAAGCAGGCCTGCATATTGGAAAAGGAGAGTATTTTCTGATCGCAGAACAAATGCTTCCCGAAGAGTTACCTCCTGAATTGAGCGCCAAACTGGATGCGATCGCGGAGATACTTCTGTAATCCATAACAGTCACCAAAATTTTTCCCTCCGTGTATCATTGGAACTATTTCAAAAAGGAACACAGCCTGGTTCCCGCCCTGGAAGGACGGGTTCCGCACGATGCCTGACCGGCTGCGGGAGAATCGGGACGACACTGCAAGTTCAGTGAACGATTCCTCGAGCTTTGCTGCGGCGTTTTGGAAATGCATCCGGGAGCCGGCCAATAAAAAAGCTGATTTCTGATCAGGGCGGTCGATGAGACGACAGGATTGGAAGGGCAAAGATTTCTAATGGATACTTTTCACCCGGGAAGTGGGTAGGGGAGAGATTGGAAATGGTGGGCGGAGAGGGATTCGAACCCCCGACCTACTGTGTGTAAGACAGCTGCGCTAGCCGCTGCGCCATCCGCCCATCCCTGAATGGGACGGGAATTATTACCGGTTCGCCGGGTTGGCGGCAACATCTTTTTTAGCAAATCAGAGTGCTGAGTGAATTTCTGAAAAGGGACGAGGAGTGGTGCTGAAGCTGTCGACTTCATCGTTTCATTCATGGGAAAATCTGATAGCATCCGGGTGTGCGAAAACAAAAGACCCTCAAGAGGGCGATTTCACTGAGCGGGATCGGCCTTCACAGTGGCAGGGACGTGGAGATGACATTCCGTCCCTCTGCGCCGGGGACGGGTATCCGCTTCCGCCGCATGGATGTGGCGGGCCAGCCGGAGATACCGGCGCTGGTTGATTTTGTGTCCCAGACAACCCGGTCGACCACGATTACCCGGGGCGAGTGGAGTGTGCATACCGTGGAACATGTTCTCGCGACCCTGTCGGGCTACGGGGTCGACAACCTCCTGATTGAGCTCGGTGCTGCGGAACCCCCGATCGCCGATGGAAGTGCGCTGGTTTACTGCCAGATGGTGGAGGAGGCCGGACTTGAAGAACAGGATCTGACCGTGACGCCTTTCCCGGTCCCGGAGACCATCGAGCTTTCAATCGACGGGTCACTCATGGTCGCGCTGCCGTATGACGGCCTGAAGATCACCTGCACCAGCACGGATGCCATGGGGCGGTTCACGCAGTTTGAATCTGTCGATGTCACGCCCGAATCATGGGTCACGGAACTTTCCCGGGCGCGGACCTTCTGCTTCTACGAGGAGCTTGAACAGCTTTTCAAACACGGCCTCATCCAGGGCGGCAGCCTGCAGAATGCCGTGGTCATCCGCGAGGACGCCATACTCACCACCGAACCCATGCGCTACAGCAACGAGTTTGTCCGCCATAAAATGTTGGACATTTTAGGTGATTTATCGCTTGTTGGTCGGCCATTGAATGGGCATTTTATTGCAGTCAAGCCCGGTCATTCGGCGAACTACCATCTGGCCCTGAAAATTGCCGCGATGATGGACAACCACCAGGCTGTATGCAGACAGGTCAGTTGATTTGCAACCAGACCTGTTACCCTTATTTTCACGACGATCCTACATGGCGCAGATAGAGACAGAATCCAAGAACGGAGCAGTGGTTCCGCTGGAACCGATGAACATAGCCGGAGTCCTTGACTCGCTGCCGCACCGTTATCCCATGCTGATGGTGGACCGGGTTGTCGAAATCAGTGACCAGCGCATCGTCGCCATCAAGAACGTCACCATCAACGAAAACTACTTCAACGGGCATTTTCCCGGATCGCCGGTGATGCCCGGAGTCCTTCAGCTGGAAGCCATGGCACAGGTCGGGGGGATACTCACTTCCGTGATCTGCGAGCTTCCGGGGGCTCTGGCTTTCTTCATGTCTGCTGACAAGGTCAAGTTCCGCAAGCCGGTGGTTCCGGGCGACCAGCTTCGCATAGAGTTTGAACTGACCCGCCTCAAGGGCCGGATTGCCCGCGGCCAGGGCAGGTGCTTTGTCGATGGCGGCCTCGTCTCCGAGAGCGAGGTGACATTCATGCTCGATTCGCGTTCCAATTCATGATTCATCCCACGGCAGTCGTCGACCCGCGCGCAGAGATTGGAGAGGGATGTGAGATCGGTGCCTTCTGCGTGGTGGGGCCCAATGTCCGGATGGGTGCCAACTGTCGTCTCCACTCCCACGTTGTCGTCGACGGTCATACCACCATGGGCCGGGGCAACGAGATTTTCCCCTTCACGACCATCGGACTGCGCACCCAGGATCTCAAGTGGAAGGGGGGGCGGACTTATACCGTCATCGGCGATAACAACGTCTTCCGCGAGTCGGTGACCGTGCACAGTGCGACAGGCGACGGCGAAGTCACCCGCATCGGTTCGAACAACAACATCCTCGCCTACTGCCACGTGGCCCACAATTGCGAACTCGGCAACGGGATCATCATGAGCAACAGCACCGGCCTCGCCGGGCATGTCATCATCGAGGATTATGCCGTATTCGGCGGCATGACCGGAGTGCATCAGTTCTGCCGCATCGGCCGCATGTCGATGGTTGGCGGATGCTCACGGATCAATCAGGACGTATGTCCATTCACTTTGGTCAATGGCAACCCTCCCTCCGCTGTCGGCCTCAACAAGGTCGGCATCGAAAGGCGTGGACTCGACGCCGAGACCCAGGCAGCCCTCAAGGAAGCCTACCGGGTGCTCTTCCGTGGGAATCTTACCCTGGAGGCGGCAACCGCCCGCATCGCCGGGATCCTCCCCGGCAACACTGAACTGCAGCACCTCACTGAATTCATCGGGAAATCCGAGCGGGGAATTTGCCGATAAGTCCCGCTCTGGTTAGATCTGGATCATGGTCATTCTCAAGGTCGAAAACATCAAAAAGTCCTACCGGACGCCTGATGGCGGCCGGCAGGAGATCCTCGATATCCCGCTTCTGGAAATCGAGGATGACGATCATGTGGCGATCCGGGGTGCCAGTGGATCCGGAAAAACCACCTTCCTCAACATTATCGCCGGTATCGTCAAACCGGATTCCGGGTCCGTCTTCCTCCATGACACGGAGGTCACAAGCCTCAGGGAATCACGCCGCGACCGTTTCCGTGCAGCAAACATTGGTTATATCTTCCAGACCTTCAATCTGATCCAGGGACTGACCGCGCTGGAGAATGTCGCCCTTGGTGCGTGGTTCGGATCCGGGAACAGCGTGGCCCGGAGCCGCGAGATGCTCGAAAGGGTCGGGCTGGGCAACCGCCTCCACTATTACCCGCGCGCCCTCAGTGTGGGCCAGCAGCAGCGGGTGGCCGTCGCCAGAGCCCTCGTCAACAAACCCCGTCTGGTAATCGCGGATGAACCCACCGGAAACCTTGACCCCGACTTCGCCCGCGAGGCAATGACACTCATCCGGGAACAGTGCACCACCGAAAAGGCGGAGTTGCTCCTCGTCTCCCACGATCCCCGGATCCTCGATCAGTTTGAAACCGTCATTCCATTCGAGTCCATAAACAGAGCCTTCAAACCGTCGCCGGTGACAGCCTGATTCCAATGAATTTCTTCAAACTTGTTTTCAAAAGCCTGATGCAGCACCGCCTGTCGACGGTTGTTACCGTGCTGTCCCTTTCACTGGCTTCCGGACTGATGCTGACCGTGTGGATCCTGCAGGTGCAGTCGCGCCAGGTCTTTGCTGAATCCAACTCGGGTTTCGACGCCGTCCTCGGAGCCCGCGGATCGAGCCTGCAGCTGGTTCTCAACAGCGTCTTCCACATGGAACAGTCGCCGGGAAATATCGACTGGCAGGATTATCTGGACATTTCCGCGGATCCACGGATTAAAAGGGCCATTCCGATCGCAGTCGGTGACAACCTTTACGGCTACCGCATCGTCGGCACGACCACCAACATTTTCCGCAACGCCGGACCCGGCGGGGAAAAAGGATTTGAAGTGGAGAAGGGCCGCGCCTTTCAGCCAAACCGCCGTGAGGCCGTGCTCGGGTCCTTCGTGGCCAGCCAGGTTCGCGGTCTGGGCGTCGGCAGCACCTTTCAGCCCTATCACGGCCTTCGCTTTGACGAGAATGAAAAGCACGAGGAGCAGTATGTGGTCACCGGCATCCTGAAACCAACCAACAGCCCGGCCGACAGGGCGGTCTGGATTCCGCTCGAAGGAGTGCAGAACATGGAAGGTCATGCCGCTGCTGAACGCGACCGCATCTCCGCCGTGCTCCTCAATCTCCATTCACCCGCAGTCGGACAGATGCTCAATATCCAGTACAACCGCCAGGGAAACCGCCTGACCTTTGCCTTTCCCATTGCTGCCATTGTCGCCGACCTCTTCAACAAGGTCTCGTGGCTCGACCGGCTCCTGCAGGGGATCGCCATGCTCGTCGGGCTGGTCGCGACCGCCTCGGTGCTTGCCAGCGTCTACAACTCCATGAATGAAAGACGGCGGGACATCGCCATCATGCGCGCCCTCGGTGCAAGGAAATCGACGATATTCGGACTCATTCTGTGGGAATGCGGCCTGATTGGCCTGATTGGCGGTCTTCTCGGGTTCGCTGTCTACTTCGGGCTTATGGCCACCGGCGCCGCAATACTCCGCGAGAAGACCGGTATTGTCCTCTCCCTTGGGTACCTGCATATATCGATGTTCTGGACGCCTTTCCTGATGACTGTGGCAAGTCTGTGCGCCGGACTTCTTCCCGCCTTCAAGGCTTACCGCAGCCCCGTGGCTGAAAACCTTTTGCCGATTGCTTGATTTCCGGGGCCAACTGCCTCATTTTTCTTAATTACCATGAAAGATTATCTGAGGAACGCTGTTTGGCTTCTGTTGTCTGGCGTGCTGATGTGGGGCTGCGGCGACAATCCGGGGGACGGGTCCGCCTCATCAGCCCCTGAAGGGGAAGTGGATATTGAATCCATCGAAGGATCGGTCATCGTCACCGAAAGAGAGCAGGGGCAGGCTGCCGGAGCGAAGCCCACACCCATGCCGGCCACCAATATGATTTCCGGCGTGGACCCCGGCCGTTCCGCCGATC
>JAUIAG010000268.1 GCA_030425355.1 Verrucomicrobiia bacterium | reverse complement strand
AAAAAATCCGGCAGTGGCATGACCTGATTCGGGTCTCCACTGCCGGAATTGAAAAAATAATACGGAATGGGTATGCTGCCGGTTTACGGGGCAGACTTTACTCTCGGAAGAAAATCAAAATGAAACGGTTTGTCCTTTCTGATCCACGCACGGGAGTCGATGGATGTGCCTTCGGGCACGGGTCGGAGAATTGATGAATCGGCCTCCGACGCTGATGAATTGCGTTAATACGTAATCTGCAATGGTGACGGGGGATCAGTACCCGCCACGGCCCCCTTTACCGGAACCTTTGCCGCGAAAGCCGCCGCGATCGCGGTCATTGCCCTGACGGAATCGGCCACCGCCGCCGCCGCCGCCGCCACCGCCACCGCCGCCACCAGCGGGACGTTTGTCGTGAGCACGATCGACGTGGAGTTTTCTCCCGTTCAGATCGAAGCCATTGACATTTTCAATAGCGGCATCAGCCATTTCATCGGCTGCATAGGTAATGAAGGCAAAACCACGGAAGTCACCGGTATCCCGGTCGCGGGGCATATAGAAGTCTACAACCTCTCCGTAAGAATCAAAGAGATTGCGCACCTCATCTTCGGAGGAGTTGTAAGGAATATTGGCTACGAACAGTTTCATTTTAACTTAAGTAAGAGAATTAAAAGGAGCGATGCTGAGGCCATTCGTCCGTTTAGGCCCGTTCAGAAGGTGTTCGGAAGCGAGTCGAAGTGGTTGAATGGACGGCAGTATCCCGTCCTTCATAAAGACTGCGGCATAGCGTGGTTTTTCACAACCATAATTTGTGAAAAACCTCTGTTTGTGAAATCCGAACACTCCCGGGTGGAGGAAGGCGGGACCTACGGCTGGTCTGATGCGGCACCGGCAGGCTGAGTTGAATCCGCACTGACCTCGAGGATGACCGGGACCATGTAGGACCGGTCTTTTCTGTATTCAAGGGACCGGAACAAATCGGCCACGGTTCTCCGGACCTGGTATTCTGCGCTGGAGTTGTTGATCTCGACGATGACAGGTTTGTCGAGGTCCACGAGGTTATCGGAGAGGAAAAGAAGGAACACATCCTGGTCTTCGGAAGCGATGGAGATTTTCTGCGGGCCGGAAACGGAGGCCACGGTGAGAGAGCGGGCAACAGCTTTTCCTTTGGGAACACCCAGCCAGTAAAAGGCCTCGTGTAGGACATCATCCTGAAGCCACACAATGCGATCAGGGGTGGTGTTCCTGGTAAACCCGGACATCCATGGCAGGGCCTCGGCGTCCTGTTTCTGCATCCAGTGACCGAAATCGGGGAAAATCACCACCTTGTGCACATACCCGTCAGCGTCCTTTTTGTTCAGGTCTCCGAGCATGTCCTTCCATTCCGCGGCGACCTGATTGCGGTTGTAGGCGGCGTCTTTGCCGCCCATGTAGAGTGCAAAGGGAAGGTTGCGGAGTCCGTCGGGTCTGGTTTCGTTGGGGTGCCCTGCCATCATGGAGGCAGCGGCAAGCCACGAAGCCATTCTGGGAGCCAGTTGATAGACTCCGTCTCCACCAGCCGAGTATCCCATCAGGTAGACACGGTCTGGATTCACGTCCTCAAAGGCAACCATCTGGAGGATGAGGCGGGCAAACATCGGATCAATATGCTCCTGGTGCCAGAGGTTCCATGTATCGGTCGGAGCTCTGGGAGCCACATAAACCCCCTCTTCCGGCTCATAGAGTCCGATCTGGTTCTGCCATTGTCTGTCATTGACCCTCGAGGGGGCGTTGCCGCCTCCATGCATGGAGATGAACAGACGGCGACCGCCTTCCGGCCTGTCTCCGAAGACCCTGTATTCGTATTTCATTTCAAGGTCTCCGAATGAAACCCTGCGGGATTCAAACTCCCCGCGGAGCGCCGGAAGGGACTTTTCGAGAAACCATGACCAGATCAGGGATTGAGCGGTGGCAGCCTCATCCGTGCCGATGCCCTCGCGGGCCCATTCCTCATCGACCGGGCTGTCAGACGGGTTATCCGCCTCTCCCAGCCACTTCTCCAGCGAATTGATAACCGCCGGGGTGTCCGCCCCAAGCCTCGAAGGCGAATGGAGCAGAAAGCAAACCATCAATGCCATTACCGCAGGAATCAACAACCTTTCAGTCCTCATTGCCGGCATCATAAGTGCGGCAGCGGCCCCGCACAACACGGGCCTCGGAAAATCTCCTCCCGCACACAATCAGGCCGCGCATCCGGCCCCGACCGACAGATCACGGCGGCGACGCGGGACATCGAGCGATTCGCCGAGACCGCACCCGCAGGTTCCCGTGAAAAGTGATCAGAGTGACTGGTCAACTTCACGGTGAATGTGTCAGAATGAAAGGTGATTATGGCTGAAAAGAAGAAAACACCGGAGGTCAGGTGCCCGACATGTCGAAAGTCGGGCCTGTGGTTTGAGGACCGGTGGGGACCATTCTGCAGCCGGCGGTGCAAGCTGGTGGATCTCGGGCAATGGCTGGAGGAGGAACACCGCATCGAGTCGGAATTGAGGCCCGAGCATTTCGAGGGCTATGAAAATCTCCCCCCGGGACAGCACCTGGATGACCCCGACTACGACCGCTGAAATGATCCTCGAACAATTTTCGTGAACAGATGAGTGAAAGACGCAGATATCTGATTTTTGGGGATGTCCACTACGCCGGACCGAGTGAGGCCGCCCGCGGCCTCACGGAGACGGAGGTGGACGTCAGCTGGACCCAGAAAGGGCTGGTGAATTTCTATCGGAACTTCATCTGGCTCGCGGATCCGATTGGTCACGCCCGCAAATTTGAGGACCTGATTGTCCGCATGAACGGCATTGGAGCGGACGAGGCCATCTGCATGGGCGATCTGGCCATGGACACCGCATTTGTCGGGCTGTCCGATCCGGCCACACTGGAGTCGGCGGATTCCATGGTGAAGCTGGTGCAGAACAAGCTCTATGTCCCCGCACGATGGGTGATGGGGGACCACGAACTGGGAAAAACCAGTATTATCGGCAAGCAGGGTGGCCCCAGGATCGCCAGCCTCGAACGATGGAAATCTGATCTGCAGTTTCCGGTGCAGTGGGATTTCAGCTGGCATCACTGGCGGATGGTCGGCATCTGCAGCACTCTGGCCGCTTTTCCGGTCTACGCCCCGGAAATCCATCCGGATGAAATCCATTCATGGGAATCGGCCCGTGAAGCCCATACAGCGTGGATACGCGATACCTTCGGCAGCATCGCCCCCGATGAGAAAATTGTCCTCTTCTGCCATGACCCGTCCGCACTGGGGTATCTGGCGCAGATTCCGGAAATCCGGGACCGCCTTGACCAGATTGCGGTGACATGGGTCGGGCACATGCACTCGCCGCTGGTGGAAAAGGCCGCGGGGGTTTTCTCTGGAATGCCGCCAATTCACTGGATGGGCAATTCGATGCGTCGATTCACGGTCGCCCTCGAGAAAGCCCGTATCTGGAAGAAATTCAATATGAAGCTGTGCCCGTCCCCTTCGGGCTCCGAGCTGCTGAGGGACGGTGGATTCTATGAGATGATCCTGCACAGTGACCCGGACCGATTCAAGCCCGTGTGTATCTTTCATCCTGTGCCCTGGTGATAGGGTGATGGCGACATGACAAGGCGAATCCATAGCTTGAAGGCGCTGACTCTGCCTCTCTGGGTCTGGGTTTTGGCGGTGCTCGCCGGACTCAGTGCCGGCTATGCGTGGATGGAGTCGACTTTCAAATCCAATGCGTCCCGTCAGGCGTTTCTGGAAACTGTTCCGGAAGTCGGCCGGGATGGCGGGTACGTTTCATCCGACAGCTGCCGGGCCTGCCACCCGGATGAATATCACAGCTGGCATCAGACCTATCACCGGACCATGACCCAGGTGGCCGGGACGGATTCCGTGGTCGGCCGCTTTGACGGACTGGTCCTCACCGATGATGATTTTGCCTATCGACTGCTTCAAAAAGACGACGGGCATTTCGTGGAAGTCCACACGTTTCCGGTGGGCGTGAAGCCCGATCTGGAGAACCCTGAGATCCCCAGCCGGCTGGAGGGGACCTATCGTGTGGGGCTGTTGACGGGATCACACCACATGCAGGCCTACTGGCTGACCGGCACCCAGGGCAATCTCCAGAAACTCTTTCCCTTCACCTGGCTGATCCATGACGAGCGTTGGGTCCACCGCGACGACGTATTCCTCCGCGACCCCGCCATCACCCACGGTCAGCAGTTGTGGAATCAGAACTGCTACCGGTGTCACAGCACCGCCGCCCAGCCGGGACTCGATGTCCATACCGGAGTGGCCCACACCCGGACCGCCGAAACCGGCATCGGATGCGAAGCCTGTCACGGCCCGGGCGAAGAACATATACGGTTCTATTCCAGCCCGCTCCGGCGATACCGCCAGCACCCGGAAAAAAATCAGGAACATGTCCATGCCTCCATTGTTCATCCGGAAAAAATTGACCACCGGCGCTCGTCTGAAATCTGCGGCCAGTGCCACAGTGTCAAATGGTTCACCGACGGCCCGGAGCTCTGGGAGAAGGGCTTTGAATACCGCCCGGGCATGAAATTGAATGACTCAACGCCGGTGGTCCAACCCACACGCCTCGAGGATCAGCCGTGGCTTCATCCGGTCCTCGCCAGAAATCCCGATCGACTGGAAAAGCAGTTCTGGCCGGACGGGCAGGTCCGCGTCTCGGGACGTGAATTCAATGGCCTGATCGAGACTCCGTGCTATCAGACCGGCACCATGTCATGCCTCAGCTGCCACGGCATGCACGGCACCCCGCCGGATGATCAGCTGATTCCCGAAATGACGGGCAACCGCGCCTGCACCCAGTGCCATGAATCCATGGCCGGCACAGCAGCCCTTGAGGCGCACACCCGTCATCCCGCCGACTCCGCCGGTTCGCAGTGCTACAACTGCCATATGCCCAACACCACCTACGGGCTGCTCAAGGCGATGAGGTCCCACACCATCGATTCCCCCTCTGTTCACCGTCAACTTGACTCCACCAGACCGAATGCCTGCTCACTCTGCCATCTGGATAAACCCCTGCAGTGGGTTTCGGATTCCCTCTCAAAATGGTTTGCTCAGGAACCCGCCATACTGGATGCGGACATGAAATCCATCCCGGAAGGGCAGCGACTTGCTCTGGCCGGTGGCCCGCAGCAGAGAGCTCTGATTGCATGGCATCTCGGATGGGCTCCCGCTCTGGAAACAGGCCGACCGGAATGGGCCCCCGCCCTGCTCCTCGAGCTATTCTCCGACCGCTACGCCGCCATCCGCTACATCGCGGCCCGGAGCCTCCCCCTGTGGGTCCCGGAAGAAATTCTTCCCTCTCTTCCGGAACTTGATTACGTCGCACCTTTACCCGAGAGATACAACGCAGTGCAATCATGGAAGGAAATCACCGTTCCGGCACTTGATCCGGTCCAAGCCGAAAGGCTGAAGGCCCTGCGCCCGGTCAACCCGGTCGACCTGGGTGAGTAAACAAAATTGAAATTTACATCACAGAAAATTGATTCCCCCGGCAGCCCCGGTGTTTTTGTTAAAATCGGGAGCTTTCAATCCGCCGCATGCCGGTTACGTCCCAATCTCACTCGCCGGGTTGGATCCCCAACAATTCGCAGGCCTTTTCTTCAGCAGGTCGGTCAGAATCGTATATTTTCAAAGTTTCCGGCTCCTTCCACCTTCGGATGGAACACACACAGGCTGTGGCCGGAAAGTGCCTCCAGCAGCACCCGGTCAGCCGGGCGGAAAATCCGGAAAGGTATAGCTCCGGGTCGGTGAGCTTGGCCAAATCCGATGGACGCTCCAGATCGAGACAGTGGGCCACTTTTCCAATCTCCAGCCCGCGTGCCAGTGTCGTCTTCCCAACCTGCCGGGAACCCAGCAGTGCCACCGCTGGCATCTGTCCGAGGCGTTTTACCAGGGTTTCGGTAAGTCGACGGGGAATCGTTTGACCTTGAAATTCAGGAATCGATTCCGGATTTTCAAGTCAAAATCCGAAATCGATCCCCACGCACCCCAGGATCTCCGAAGCTCTAATGTCGATTCTCAGCAACCTGCGGCCGACGAGGCGGTGTCCGCGTCGATCCGATTCAACGCCTCATGCAGTTCGCCCTTCAGATGCTCCTAATGGGTCGGCCAGGCGGCGGAGAAATACTACCGCGGGCAGGGTCTGCAACCACCTCGTCCTTGTGCACGATAAGGACCGCAGACCCGGCGGTGTTCAGGCTCATGCCGCCCTGCCCGCCAGGAGCTGAACGGCATGATTCTCTATACTTTTGGGCGCGCTGAGAAGGTCAGGCTCCATGGGAAATGAAATAAGGTGGCGACCATGCACTGCCACCATAAGCTTGAAGAATACCTGGATGAGAATGTGGAGGTGGTGGGATTGCCTGAGTTGCCCAAGAAAGTCCCCCTTTTCAAGTCGACACGTGGGAGATCAGGAAAACTCACCGGGAGTATAGTCGTGGGTGGACCATGCACCGGTGGAGGAATTATTCCCGGAGAAACGCGTCAGGAGTCTGCCGATGCCGCACGCTCCGCCAAGACTGCCCGACAGTCCAGGCCCAGGGTGTCGCTCTTGGTGGGGACGTTTGAACTGGATCGTTCCCGGATGACCATCATGCCGTCGTAGATATACCACGTCTCCGCGATGGGTGTCCATGTGGATCCCACGAGTTTGAACTCGATCTGTTTTCGTTTCCGGCGCAACCATCCTCGTTTCGCGAAGTGATACGTGGACCCCATTTCAATTGCAATTACAAAGCGAATAAATACTCCACTATCTATGTTGTCTGTTTTTTTCAAGGCGGACACAGGGAGGGTCGCGGTTATTAACTTTCCAAAATTATTGTATATTCGATTGGCTAATCTGAATTTCCCTTAAGTCCTTGATAAAACTGAATAATACAATTTATTATGGTATGTAAAAATACATAAATCAGCCCACCAATTATTGGGTATATGATGTATCCAATAAGAATATCCTCGCTGCCCCCAATGGAATACACAAACACACAAGATTGACATATCATTACCACCAGCCAAATGATTGCAATCGCAAAGAAGGCGCGGAATATTGACCGACCAAATACACTGACACAGGACATTATAATAGTAGCGGCAATTAAACCAGCTGAACTCCAT
>JAUIAG010000267.1 GCA_030425355.1 Verrucomicrobiia bacterium | reverse complement strand
GAGATCCGAATCAGGAACCCGGATCGCAATTTCCACCGGCACCACCGGATATAAACGAACCATATCAAGGCTTAGGTGATAATGGAGATCATAATCCTGAAATCAGAGTTCAATTTGCAAAGCTGCTTTCAGAGATGGCAACAGCAGCACATAACGCGGGTTTAAACATTCCGGGCAGCAATTTTGCTATCCATGGAGCAGGGGGCACGCAGCCAGTGCGTGTCAGCTGCGGTATAGTGGACCGAATATCATGGCTTTTTGAGATCAATCTTAACTCCGTCAACGCCAAGGCATACATTTCACCGCAGTTGCTTCCGGAGGTTGAAGGATGGCTGAATCATCTTGCCGGGCTCGATGTGGAGGTAAATCTTAATAAGTCAGCAGCAGCGAGGATAAGAATCGATCGTGGAGCTAATTCGCCTCAATCAGAATGGCCTGCGATAGCGGGGAAAGCAATCTCGGCCATGATTGATTTATATGAACTCTGGGATCAGTAATTGTAAACATAGAGGCATATGAAGTTTACTGTTTACTGCTTGTTCTCGTGGATGCTATTCATGACTGTTACGCTCTTTGGCGTCGAAGAGGAGGCAGAAGCTGGTGGTATTTGTGGTTTCAGTTGTTTCCACCACTTTCGGTTGGAAGGTGTAGACCCCGGAAACTCTGGACCTATGCGCGTAGAGTTTTTTCATAAGAAACCTGCACAGGGACAAATCAGGCTGTTGTCAGATGCAGCCCAACTATCAGATGCTGCCATCTTCCAGTTGAATCCCGATAGAATTGGGGCTGGATCCTGGGAATCTCTGACTATCGTGGGCCGGGGATTCGGGAATGAAATAGGGAACATTCGCTGGACACATGCCGACACCACGGGGTCTTCGCGCTGGACCTTTACCACGGGATGGCAAGGTTATATCCAGTCATGGTCGGACAGCGAGATCGTTGTCAAGGTGCCGACGGACGCTGGCAGCGGAAGAATTTCGATCATAACTGCTGCGGGAGATAGCATCGAATCCGATAAGGAAATCAGAATCCTGTATAACCTGATGACCCCGACGACATTTTATGATTACCCGAGATTTCCAAGACATGTCCACTTCGATGACAGCGGCGGGCATATATTTCACTTTGATTCTTCGGTCCCGGAGGAAGCCAGGCAGAGTTTCCGTCGAGCGGTTGAAACGTGGGTCCGGACTCTGGGGGTCAACTGGAGTGTGAGTGATGAGGGCGGCAACTGTCCTGTCCGGTTTGATGGGCAGGAGGTCACCGGTAACACACTGGGCCGGGCCAGGTCCGGTTACATTTTCTGCGGCAGTTCAAATCCGCCCTATGTCAGCGAGCTTTCCATTCAGTTCAATCCGGAAAAGGACTGGTTTTTTGGCGAAAATCCCGACGATATTAAACCCAATCAGCATGATTTCGAAAGCGTGGCCCTTCACGAGTTAGGTCACTGCCTGGGCCTTGGCCATAGCGTCGAATCGTCCGAGGTCATGCATGCTGTGATGATCGGAGTCAAACGAACGATAACACCCAATGCCACCCTCGCGGGGGCTCAGCTCCTGCGGATCGCCAGTGATACCAATGGTTCAATCTGTGGCCGGGAATCCATGGACTGGCTGCCAATGCCATCCTGGCCTCGGATCTCCATAGTCCGGGATGAGTCCGGCATGTCCCTGTCGGCAGAAAAGTCACTGCCCATGCCGTTCGAACTCTTCCGGTCATCCGATCTGATGGTTTGGGAGAAGACGGATGTCCCTCAGTGGGATGGTGCTGTCGGCCTGACAGTTCCGCTTGTGCCCATGAGTGATGCATCTCAGGTGTTTTACAGGGCCGTTGCCAGTGGCTATCTTCCGTGAGTTTGGAGTGAAGAAAGTCCATTGCCAGCCGACATGCGCAGAAGACAGCCTCATTAGTCTTTATTTTGAATTTCCAACGCTGCTGACAGTTCTGTTTTCCAATGCTCGGAGTGGATATAAATATACGCAATATTCACTGACAAGGCCTGCCATGTCTTTGAAGTCCAATTCTAAAATCCTCCCGAAAGTCTGTTCGTCGATGCCGACTTTTTCGCAAAACTCTTTTTTATCCATAATGGTCAGAAGTCGAAGGTGGAAATAATCAGGTCCAGCGATTCCTGGTGGGATACTTCCGAGCCGGGTGGAAAGAGTTTGTCAAGCATAAAATCTGTCCATCTGCATTCAATGGCTTGACATCCACGGCCCATACCCGCCATAGAATACCCGAGCACAAGGGCAACAATGGCGAATATTTTCACTGATGAGGAACGGCAGTTTCTGAATGATCTGGACAAGAAACTCTGGAATTCGGCTGACAGACTCCGGTCGAATCTGGATGCGGCGGTCTACAAGCACGCGGTTCTGGGGCTGATCTTTCTGAAATATGTGTCGGATTCGTTTGATATGCTTCAGGAGGAGCTGAAGGAGAGTTTTGCCGATCCGGAAAGTGACTATTTCATCGATCCGGATGACTACGACGATCCGGAGGAGCGGGATGAAGCAATCGAATATGAGCTTGAGGACCGGGACTACTACACCGCCCGCAATGTCTTCTGGGTGCCGCCTCTCGCGCGATGGAAAACCATCCAGGACAATGCCGCCCTGTCCTCCGGGGCCACCATTCAGCTGGTGAATGGTTCGACCACGACCTACACCTTCCGGTCGGTCGGACGACTGGTGGATGATGCCCTGGAGGCGGTGGAGGCGGAAAATCCGCGTCTGCATGGCGTGCTGGAGAGGAACCGTTATTCCCAGCTCCAGCTCGATGCTTCCAAGCTCATCGGACTGATCAGCGAGGTGATTTCCTCTATTCCATTCCGGCACAGGAGCTTGAATTCCCGCGATATCCTCGGGCATGTCTACGAGTATTTTCTGGGGCAGTTCGCGCTCGCCGAAGGCAAAAAGGGCGGACAGTATTACACGCCGAAGTCGATTGTCTCTCTGATTGTCGAGATGCTCGAGCCATACCGGGGCAAAGTCTATGACCCGGCCATGGGGTCCGGTGGATTCTTTGTCCAGAGCGAGAATTTCATCGAGCGCTATGGCGGACGGATTGGCGACATTTCGGTTTACGGGCAGGAGAGCAATCCCACCACATGGCGACTCGCCGCCATGAATATGGCCATCCGGGGAATTGATTTTAATTTCGGACGGCAGCCGGCCGACACATTTCTCAGCGACCAGCACCCGGATCTGCGGGCCGACTTCGTCATGGCCAATCCGCCTTTCAACATGAAGGAATGGTGGGATGGCCGACTCGAGGGCGATCCCCGCTGGGAATATGGCACCCCTCCACGCTCCAATGCCAATTTTGCGTGGCTGCAGCATATGCTCCATCACCTGGCCCCCAATGGATCCATGGCCCTGCTTCTGGCCAACGGTTCGATGTCCTCCAATACCAACGGGGAGGGAGACATCAGGCGGGCGCTGGTGGAAGCCGATCTGGTGGAATGCATGGTCGCCCTGCCCGGGCAGCTCTTCACCAACACACAGATCCCCGCCTGCATCTGGCTCCTCACCCGGAATAAAAAAGCCCGGGGGAAAATGCGGGACCGGTCCGGTCACACACTCTTCATTGACGCCCGGAAGCTGGGTTACATGGTCGACCGCGTCCTCCGCGACTTCGCTCCCGATGACTCCAACAAAATCATCCAGGCCTTCCGGAACTGGCGCACCGGCGATGGCTACAACGACGAACCCGGTTTCTGCTTTTCCGCCTCGCTCGGGAAAATCAAAGAAGCCGACTTTGTCCTGACCCCCGGCCGATTCGTCGGGGCGGCGGAAGAGGAGGACGACGGCGAGCCGTTCGCCGACAAAATCACCCGTCTGCGCGGACAACTCGATACCCAGTTTGCCGAAAGCGCGGACCTGGAAAAGAAAATCAAAGCCAATCTGGAGGGGCTGGGGTTATGAGCTTCGATCCGGCAAAACCATACGACCACTTACCGGACCTTCAACCGATGGCTGAAACCGAAACGGTTCCTGTGCTCAGGCAATGTGTCAAAGCCACGAGGGCGTTGGCGGAACTCAAAGGTGCCGGCGGATTAATTCCCAACCAGGCGATCATAATCAATGCTATCCCACTTCAGGAAGCCAAGGCCAGTTCTGAAATTGAAAATATCCTCACCACACAGGACGCTCTGTTTCGAGCCGCGATTGATGAATCTCAACCAACAGATCCTCAAACCAAAGAGGTCCTGCGTTATCGGAGAGCCTTAAAGCATGGTTATGAGTCGCTGCAGGATCGGCCACTCAGCATGTTTCTGATACGCGAGCTGTGCTCGATCCTCAGGGGTGAATCGGTGGATTTCCGGCAGGCAGGGCAGAATGTCTTTATCGGAAACCCGACTACCCGGAATGTCCTCTACTCACCGCCTTGTGGTGGGCAACTGATCAACGATAGACTGGCCAACCTGGAGTCCTACCTGCTTGCCAGTGATGGCCCGGATCCCCTGATTCGGATGGCCGTCGGGCACTACCAGTTCGAAGCGATACATCCCTTCACAGACGGCAACGGAAGGACCGGTCGTATCCTCAACATTCTATACCTTCTGCAGACAGGTTTGCTCGAGATTCCAGTTCTCTATCTCAGCCAATATCTGATTGATCATAAAAATACCTATTACCGACTTCTTCTGGAGGTGAGCTCAAAACAGGCATGGGAAAGCTGGCTGATTTTCATGCTGGAAGGTATTGAAATCACAGCTCTCGCGACCTGCCGGATGCTTCGCAACATTCGCGACCTGCTGGACGATACAATCGCACGGATCCGGAAGGAAATCCCCAAAGTTTACTCCAAGGAGCTGGTTGAACTAATCTTTCACCAGCCATATACCAAAATAGCCTTTGTGGTTGATGCTGGAATTGCCAGACGCCAGACTGCTGCCACTTATCTGCAGGCGCTCGTGGATATTGGGGTCCTGTCCAGCGAGACCGTCGGCCGCGAACGCCTCTTCATCAATACCGCACTCCTGGATCTCCTGAAGAAAGGGAATTCATGACCTGTCGATTTTTTCGAGCTTTTTCGACGCGTCCCGGCAACCTGTCGATCCCGTCGACAAGTGCGGATTTCGTCGCAACGCAAGGTCCGCTGTTCGATGCGCTCCCCGCCCGGATTGGCACCTATGCCTGCCAGCGCAAACAACCCGATACCCGGTTCTCCGAAAGCACGGAACTGGAAAAGAAAATCAAAGCCAATCTGGAGGGGCTGGGGTTATGAGTGAATGGCCTTTAGTGCTTTTGGGCAACCATACCTATAGCTGCCTAGGCAAGATGTTAGATCAAAAAAAGAATAAAGGGAAAAACGAGCCTTATCTGGCCAATGTAAACGTAAGATGGGGCTATTTCGATCTGGCAAATGTTGGGGAAATGCGGTTCGAGGATCACGAATTCGAGAGATACGGATTAAAGAACGGAGATTTGGTGGTTTGCGAAGGTGGAGAGCCGGGCCGCTGTGCTATTTGGTGCGAAGAAGACAATTTCCCTCGCATGAAGATTCAGAAAGCACTACATCGTATCCGGCCAAAAAAAGATTTAAATAACTATTATCTATACTATTGGTTTCTTAACTCGGGACGCTGCGGTGATCTGGAGCCATTCTTCACGGGAACTACTATAAAGCATCTGACTGGGAAAGCAATTGCTCAACTTGAGCTGCGTCTGCCACCTCTCAAAGTTCAAGAGAGACTGTCAGACATCCTGAAATCCCTCGACGACAAAATCGCTCTCAACCGCAAACTCAATGAGACTTTGGAGGGGATGGCTCGGGCGTTGTTTCAGTCGTGGTTTGTGGATTTTGATCCTGTGAAGGCGAAGCTGGCGGCGGTGCGGCACGGGCGGGATCCGGAACGCGCCTGCATGGCCGCGCTGTCCGGCAAGCTCCGCATTCCCCCCGGCAAACCAAGGCCCGACACCCTCGACCGCCAACTCCCCACCGCCGAAGCCCTCGACGCCGCCATCGCCGCGCTCGACTCCCTCACCACAGCCCAACACCAGAACCTCGCCCAAACCGCCTTCCACTTCCCAGCCAATTTCCAGGACAGCGAACTGGGGCTGATCCCGGAAGGGTGGGAGGTGTTAGTATTTGAAGAGCTTGTGACAGCAAAACAGGGAAAGTACTTAGCAAAAAATGAAATGGAAGTCTACCCTTCTGAGGATAATAATGTGCCTGTCTGGGGAGGAAATGGAGTTTTAGGCTATACAAGAGAATCTGCCTATGATGAGCCTATTTCATTAATTACCTGTCGTGGTTCAAACTGTGGTCTGATTCAATGGACCGAGTCAGCGTCCTGGGTTTCAAACAACTCTTTCGGCTGTAAAACAAAATACGGTTCGGAATACTTTTTAAGGATCTATTTATTGGGAGAAGATTTCAGTGCTTGTATCAGTGGTTCAGCTCAACCCCAAATTACATTTACATCTTTGAGGGGCAAGACAATGCTTTTTCCTGTTAGAAAATTGGTATGCGAAAGTTATTCCGTTTTGATACAGCCAATTGCTGATGAGGTAATGAAACTTAATGCCCAATCCCGCACATTGGCCGATCTTCGGGACACTTTGTTGCCGAAGCTGTTGAGTGGTGAGCTTTCGGTTGGTGGCCTTGATAAATTTGTGAAAAGTGCAATGGATGATGAGCAATGAAATCCCAATAATTGACATGGATCTGGCACATGAGGGCGTCGATCTTGAGTGTAAGAAAGCGGCAGGCAGGGACGGGCGGGGTGCTGTGCCGATTGATTTTTGGGAAACCTATTCAGCCATGGCAAACACTGACGGCGGTGTGGTGCTTTTGGGAGTGCAGCAGAAAGGGGACAACTTTATACCGGTTCATATTGCCGAGCCGGAGCGCGTGCTGAAGGATCTGTACGACACGGCAAACAATCCCGGCAAGGTCAGCATCAACCTGCTGAATAATGATTCGGGAAAAGTCTTCAGGACCGGGGATGGGAAGGTATTGATCTCCGTAAAAATCCCAAGAGCAACGAGGCAACAAAGGCCGGTTTTCCTCAATGGCAACCCCTTGGGCAACACATACGTCCGGCTTCGCGAGAGTGATCAGCGCCTTGGTGACGACGCAGTGAAGCGGATGTTGGCGGAACAGCAGGAGGATAGTCGGGACACGCGGATTCTTAAGGGG
>JAUIAG010000266.1 GCA_030425355.1 Verrucomicrobiia bacterium | reverse complement strand
ATCCGGATTTTCCGGAAACTGCCGTTGTCACAGAGGATGTGCTCATTCTGATGGAACCGGGCATTCAGGAACGCACTGCGCTCAAACGCCAGATTCGGGATGTGCGCATCCAGTTGCCCAAAGACAATCCCGGCCATCCGGGACGGTTTGACTCGCTGAAGCTCACTTTGAAATGGTGCGCGGTTCTGGGAGTTCTGGCCGTCATGGTCATTCTGGGAATCCAGATGCTGCTCTCGGCGGCAATGGGGCTCGTCACGCCTCAGATGGAATCCCGGCTCGGAGAGGCTGCACTCAATGATTTTCTCAGTAAATACGAGGAGGTGGAACCGGAGCGCGGCAAGTGGGCCATCGACATCGCCAGCCGATTAATCGACTCCATTCCACATAATAAATATGAGTTTCAAATCACCTTCATCAGCACGAATGATCCAAATGCCCTCGCGTTCCCGGGCGGTCATGTCGTGATTACAACCGGACTGCTCGATATGGTCGGGGAGGATGCCGACCGGCTGGCAGGTGTCATCGCGCATGAAGCGGCTCATGTGATCAACCGCCACAGCCTTCGCCAGATGGTCAACAACGCCGGTCCCGCCCTTGCCATACAGCTGTTGCTGGGAGGAGACTCCGGTATAGCCGGCATACTCACCAGCGGATCCATCTATCTCTCGCGGCTTCAATATTCCAGACAGATGGAACTCGAAGCGGACCGGAAAGCACTGGAATACCTCAGACAATCGGAATTCAACCCGGACGGACTTCGGGGCTTTCTCATCCAGCTCAAAGCTGTTTCCGCACGTTATAAGTCGCCGCCGGAACTCCTCAGCACTCATCCGGCAACAGATAACCGGATAGAGAAGCTCGACCAGCTCCTCCGATAAGAAAATCCGTGGTCAGCTGATTCGGAAAGAAAACCCGGCAACCGGAACTCACGCGACTTTTTTGAGAACGGTGCGGTACATGGCACGGGCCTGAGCGAAGTGCTGCTGCCTTTCGAGCACCCGCGCCTTGCGGAGATAGGCATTCGGGGAGGACGGGTCCATGTGGATCGCTATCTGATATTCCCTGAGAGCGCTCTCCCACTCGCCATCAAGCTCGTGCAGCAGCCCGCGGCAAACGGATGCGTGAGGAGACGCCGGAAAACAGCTCTCGATTTCCGAGATGACCCCACGACACTCATCGATCATGCCCTCACGCCGTAGTGAATTGAATTTTTGCAGCAGTCCCCGCATTTTTGGATCATCACGACGCGGCGGAATCTCATGCTCCTGTCCCCTGCCCAGCCTTATCCTGACAACCGGCGGATCGTGCACAGGATTCTCCTCAGCGGAAGGATCAGCAGTGAATTCATCCACATCACCTTCCGGGGCGGAAGGATCGGCTTTCCCACATGCAGATGACTGTTCAGGAGCTGCCTGTGCAGTGGCAGGGGAAGAAGACTCCAGTGGTGGTTCACCGCCAATATCGGAAACCTGATCTGATGGCGCCCGAGAAGCCGCCGATGCAGCGGATGCCCTTGATTCTCCCGACAGGATCGGCTCCGACTCGATGGTCGAAAAGGCTTCGGTCACCGCCTTTCGGGAACGCCTCATCGAACGAATGGAGAGTATCGCCGCGGTCAGAACAGCGATGGCCACAAGGAGGGACAGCATCGCCATGAACACCAGAAATCCGGGCCCGGGCCTGCTGGAATCCTGCTCAGTATCCGCTGATGACTGTTGGTCTTCAGTGACAGGTGCCGGAATCACTGCCTGCGACCCGGCAGCAGCCGCACTGCTTGGATTCTGAATGGAATTGAGGGTGTCATCGGTCAGCAGATTGCTGGAGCTTCTGACCGGCGCGGGGTCCTGACACCACACCGTCGGGATGAAGCCATCTGCAGTTGCCAAAACCAACACCGCGAATAAACTGACTCTGATGAAAATCTTCTGCATGGATCCTGGGATATCTCTCGTCCGCACCGCCTCTGAACTGTCCACAAATTAGACAAATCAGTCGTTAAATTCCATTAAATAAACCATTTTCCCCTAAATAGTGCACAACTGACTGCACTGCAACGACTACCGTGAGAACACTGGGAGATCAACTCGATCTGGAGAACCTGGAGAACAAGGTCACTTTACCCGATCTGTGGCAGCAGGAGGCGGTCGCTGCCCTGCGCGAAGGCAGGGATGTCGTGATTCACGCCCCCACCGGAGCCGGCAAGACCCTTGTCTTTGAAATGTGGTCCAATCAGGGCCGACCGAAGAAGTCCGCCATCTACACAGTCCCCACCAGGGCCCTCGCCAATGACAAGATGGCGGAATGGCAGGCACGGGGATGGAATGTCGGGATCGCCACCGGTGACCTCTCCATGAACCTCGATGCCAGGATTCTCGTGGCGACCCTTGAAACTCAGAAGAACCGGCTTCTGACGGGGTTCGGTCCGGGACTCCTCGTCATCGACGAGTATCAGATGATTGGAGACCAGGACCGCGGCCTGAATTACGAGCTGTCCCTCGCCCTCTGCCCGGCGAACACCCAGCTGCTGATGATGAGCGGGAGTGTTGCCAATCCCGACGAGGTCGTCGCATGGCTGCGGAGGCTCGGGCGCCAGGCGGTGCTGATTCGTCATGACACCCGCCCCGTTCCTCTGGAGGAGGCCCACCCGGCTCATTTCATGCGCGACCTTCCGTCGTCGATAGACGGGCAGTGGCCACGAATGATAGCCAGCGCACTGGCCGATGACCTTGGACCTGTTCTCATCTTCGCCCCCCAAAGGAAAAATGCTGAAAGGCTGGCACGGGAACTCGCGCGGCAGCTGCCCACGCCCTTCCCTCTCAAACTCTCCCCTGAACAGCGGGCACTGGTCGATGATCCGCTGGCATCACTTCTGGAAAACCGAATCGCCTACCATCACTCCGGCCTGAGCTACGGGGCAAGGGCCGGCGTCATCGAACCGCTTGCCAAACACGGGCAGCTCCGTGTGGTCGTGGCCACCATGGGCCTTGCAGCCGGCATCAACTTTTCACTCCGGTCAGTGGCCCTTGCCGGGAATTCCTACAAACGCGATTACAATGAACACCTGCTCGAACCCAGCGAACTCCTGCAGATGTTCGGAAGAGCGGGACGCCGCGGCATCGATCACACCGGCTACGTCATCGTCACCCCCAGCCGGTTCCGGCTCCGGGATGCCCACGCGGGGTACCTCCAGCGCTCCGGTATTGTCGACTGGGGCGCTCTCCTCGGTATCATGAACGGAGCCGCACGAACCGGCAGCAACCCGTTTCATCAGGCAGTCCGGGTCCAGAGCCGGCTCTTCACCACAAAACCGATTCCCCTCGGCGTTGAATTCTGTCTTCAATATCCGGATGCGCCCTGCGGTCTGAAGACCGACGCAGAACGCGCAAGACTCTCTCAAAAGTGCCACCGCGAGATGCTTAACTCGAAAGGAGTCTGGGAGCTGCTGCCGGCCGAATCGATGGCACCCGCCCGGGATGTCGTCTACCTCAAAAAGCTCTCCCGTGAATCAGCCAACCTCCTCAGATCAAGGGATGATGGACTTCAAAAGCTGTTTCACACCGGAGAAAGGCAACGGGCCACCGCGATGATTCAAAAACATGGATCGGAGGCGGAGGTACCGCTCGAATGGTCGCCGGCCCTGGGCTCACCCCATATTCTTCAGAGTGCAACGGTCGGTCCGTGGATAGAAGTCAGAGACGACAATGGCCACAGGATACTCACACGAAAAACAAAAATCGCCGACCAGCTTCATACCGGCAGTTTCGTGATGATAAAATCCATCCGCCGCCTTGTGGGCGCACCCGCGAGGGAGGTGCCGCCGGATGTCTGGTATCAGCAGATCATTCCAAAAATTGAAGAACGCATGGAGGTGGTGGAAAAAACTCCTGTGGTCCGCATCCAGCAGGAGGGATACCGGGTCTACGCACTGGTGTCGCTGGAGAACACGCCGTTGAAATGTCACGTGGACACCACCGGGGTTGCCATCTGGAATCCATTGACTCGGGAGGTCACAGCGAAAGAATGTTCCGGATGCCCGCTGTTCGAAAAGTGCGTGAACCTTGACAAAGCCCCCGGGGTCGCCCTGATGTGGAAAAAACTGGGACTGATCGACGACGACGGTCAGCCGACTTTGAGAGGCCAGATCGTCAGTTTCTTCCCTCAGGGAAGCGGGCTCGCCATCGCCGCCGCCATTGATGATGCCGATTACCCCCTGCAGGATCTGGTCTTCGACATGGCCAACCTCGACGCAGGCTTCCGGTTCTCCAGTGATGATGGATACCGGTGGGGAGGAAAACTGGCCATCACCTGCAGAAAAACCTACGGCAACACTACGGTGCAGGGGTATCTGGAAGGAGGCATGCCGCCGAATTACGGCGACGGTGCCAGTCAGATAGTCCGATCCATCCACGCCGGTGAATCGACCAGCGCCCATTGGACCGGCCCGAATCTGGGCATCGGCGACGTTGACCGGATGATCATCGAGTGGCGCAGCACTTTGAGGCAGGTTGCCAGCGCCCCGGACCTGCCGCTCCAGAGATGGAAGGACTTCAGAATGACAGCGCACGAGTTTTTCCATGAAGTCGAGTCACCGACCCTCACGGAAATCCCTCCTCTGGATTACCTCCAGACCCAGAGAATCTCACACCAGCTGATATTCCGTTAGTGGCGGGCTGATCCCCCGCGTTGAACCGGAGAGCTGCCGAAATACTCCACCACCATCACACCTTGAGCCCCGGCAGTTTCCGCAGATACTCACCGGTGTGGGACTTCCGGGACCGCGCAATTTTTTCGGGCGTCCCCTGGGCAATGATCCTTCCGCCGGCATCCCCGCCTTCCGGCCCGAGATCGATCACCCAATCCGCCTCGGCAATCAGATCGAGATGGTGTTCGATGACAATTACCGTATTGCCATTGTCGACCAGCTGCTGGATGACGGCGACAAGCTTGCGAACATCCTCGGCATGCAGACCGATGGTCGGTTCCTCAAGAATGAAAAGTCGCCTCTGCGGCCCGGTCGACATCTGAAGGGCGGCCCGGCCCCCGGATGGGCTGATGCCTCCAAGAAGGTGGGAAACAAGCTTGAGCCTCTGGGCTTCACCGCCGCTCAGTGTCGGACTGGTCTGCCCGAGTTTCAGGTAGTCCAGTCCCGTTGAAGCCAGTGCCTCCAGTGGACGACGGATCTTCTGAAATGCCTGAAAATATTCAATCGCCTCCGCAACGGACAGATTCAGCACCTGCGAAATGTTCAGTCCCTGGTATTCTATGTCCAGAACCTCCTCTGAATAGCGACCTCCCTGGCAGGCACCGCACTCCACATACGCCGTCGGAAGGAAATTCATTTCGATTTTTATCGAACCGGCCCCCTGACACTCGGGACACCGGCCGGCGGAGCTGTTGAAGGAGAACTTCCCCACAGTGTATCCCCGGGCTCTCGCCTCAGGTAATTGTGAGAATATTTTTCTTATTTCATCAAAAAACCCAACATAGGTTGCCGGCGTCGAGCGGGGTGTCCGGCCGATGGGAGACTGGTCCACTTCGTAAACTGCTTTGAAGGTTTCATACCCGTGAAGCTGACCACACCGTTCGGGGGATGGCTTTCCGCTGAGTGCAGCATCCATTGCCGGTTTCAGGCATTCTTTGACAAGGGTGCTTTTTCCGGACCCGCTGACGCCGGTGACAACGGTGAAGCGGTCCATTGGCACCGAGAGTTCCACATCCTTGAGGTTGTGCAGAGACACACCGCGGAGGGAGAGAAACTCCTCCCTGCGTGACATGACAACTTTGCGCCTTGTGCCGCGCGACGGGTAGCTTCTTGTCTCGGAGAGGCACTTTCCCGTCAGTGAATCAGGCTGATTCATGAGCTGTCGCAAAGTCCCTTTCCCCACCACGGTTCCACCATGAATTCCCGCCCCCGGTCCGAGGTCTATGATGCAGTCGGCTTCAGCCATGGTGTCCTCGTCATGCTCCACCACGATGAGGGAATTCCCTCTTTCGCGCAGCAGCTTGAGAGCATCAAGCAGCTGGCGGTTGTCGCGGGCATGCAGGCCGATGGTCGGTTCATCGAGAACGTAAAGAACACCACTCAGATTGGATCCCAGCTGGGAGGCAAGCCGGATACGCTGTCCCTCGCCTCCGGAAAGCGTGGTCACCGATCGCCCGAGCTGCAGGTAGCCCAGACCGACACGTTCAAGAAAATGCAGTCGTTCCCTTATTTCCACCAGTATGTCGCGGGCCACCTCCGCTTTCCACCCCTGAGGCTGGAGATCCGAAAAGTACCGGGCGCATTCCTGCACTGTCATTTCTCCAAGGGTTTCCATATCGAGAACCGGGAGTTCGGCGACCGGCGATGGAACAGGCTTTCGACACATGTCTTCAACCGCAAGAAGAACGGCAAGAGAATCACGGTTCAACCGGGCTCCCGAGCAATCCGGGCACGTCTCTCTCTCCTCCTCCAGCCACTGATACCATGATTCCTCAATGGCATCAGCCCGGGCCCCGCGGTCCCTGTCCGGTATATCAAACACCTCCCCGAACCCGCGGCATGTCGGACACCACCCCCTTGATGAATTATAACTGAACATCTTCGGATCGAGGATCTCGAAGGACCGGCCACAGCCCGGACAGGACCGCTCAGTCGAATAAACGGTCAGCGTTCCATCGTCAGCCAGCGTGTAAACCGAGCCTTTGCCGAGCTTCAGTCCCCGCTCAACCATCTCCCGTATGCTTTCCGGCGTCGGGGTCGCCCGTCGCCGGCCCGACTGGCTGCCCACTTCTCCAAGGACAATTTCCACATCATGCTCGCGAAAACGATCGAGGCGGAAATTGTCATCCGCTGCATATATCTGCCCGTCCGCCCGGAGGAACTCACACCCCATGCGGCGGGCCTGCATGGCCACTTCGGAATGGAAACCCTTCCGGTTCCGGATAACGGGAGCGAGAATCTTCAAGGGCCCCCGGTCACCGGCTGACTCAGCAATCAACTGCACAACGCGATCTCTCGTCTGTGGTGCAACCGCATCCCCGCAGTCCGGACAGTGCTGTGTGCCCAGACGGGCGAAAAGAAGGCGAAAAAACTGATGAACTTCCGTGACAGTTGCCACGGTGCTCTTACCGCCACCACGCGTATTCCTCTGCTCAATGCTTACCGTTGGAGGAATCCCGGCCACGAGATCCACGTCAGGACGG
>JAUIAG010000265.1 GCA_030425355.1 Verrucomicrobiia bacterium | reverse complement strand
GCTTGAGCGCTATGGCTACGACGCCTTCGGCGAGAGCCGGGTGATGACTTCGAGCTTTGGGAGCCGGGCGACGTCCAGTTACGACTGGGACGTGCGCTATGGGGCCTATAGGTGGGATTCGGAAAGTGACTTTTATCAGGTGCGTTACCGGTATCTGCATCCGGCCCTGGGTAGATGGCTCAGTCGAGACCCGTTGGGGGAACTGGGTGGGATGAACCTCTACGCCTATGTTGACAATAATCCGATTTCAGTAGTCGATCCGCACGGGCTGGCTCCATGGATAGTAAAGCTTGGTGCAAAGACCTGCAAAAAGCTTCCGTGGTGCAAGAAACATCTCAAGAAAATGGTTGACAAACTGAAGAGCAAATGTAGCAATATTAAATGTCAACTTAAGCTGCACGTAGCTCATCACCCTTTCCCCGTTAAAGGAGGAGGTACAAAGAAGAAATGCCATTTTGAGATTTTGTGCTTCATTGAGGGGAAAAAGGTAGCGCAATGAAAAAGCAACTTCCAATTCCAGATGGCTGGTGCCCCGATCCAAACCATTCGTGGGATTTAGATATATATGATGTCCTGCTATGATATTATTTTCCGGAAAATGGACAAAATTGGATGTTTCATGTGGCGTTTTCTGTGAGATCGCTCACGATGCAGTTCTGCTACTCGAGTTCGCATATCAAGACAGTGAGGTTAAACTGCAACTAAATTCACCGAAATATTTCAAAGAAGGAGAGTTGAAAGTTTTATCTGATGAAGGGTTTATTCCCTATTGCTTGAAAATAACAGGAATTGAATCAATGGCTCTTAAGTGCAATGGACACTCTGAAATTTATGTTGAGCAACTTGAGCAGGGATTAGGTTATTTTAAGATCCTTGGATCAAATGGGAGTTTAAGTTTTTCAGGGCGGCATCTTGGTTTGGTGTTTTTGAGGGATGATCAGTCCTTTTCTGCAATTAGAGCGCTTGATCAGTAGGAAGTAAGTATCAAAATCATGAAAAAATACTTAGAAGAAAATGTTTTTGCGGGTCGAAAAACGATTTATCAGGATACTCATAAAGGGAATATTTATTATGACGTAATCTACGATAAGAGCGGGCAAAGAATTTAAAAACTTTTAATATAATGCAAGGCATCGTGACATCGCTTCTTTCTGCTTTGGTTTATGCTATGTCGGCAGGAAGTTGGGTTATTTATAATAAAATATTAGATAGAGTATATGACAATATTTTGATCCCTGCAGATTTTTATTGTTACTATTTCTATGTTTATATTCTTAGTTTTATTGTGATCGGAATTACAATGGTTTCAATAAAGAGTCGCGGGTATATTCTTGTATCCTATACATGTAGTGCTTTATCATTTGCCAGCCTGATCTTTCTGGGTTTGAACAACCTCAATATGTTAATTCCAGGCAGCTAGGCAAGTAATACTTCTCGTATTCAAGAAAATGTGGCTGAAGTCGATTTTGAGGAAGATTCAAAACATTGGAAACTGGTCTCGCACTCAAGTGCGCGAACCAATGTTCGAGCCAGTAAAGGCGGAGGCTTTTGTGTCAAGCAATGCTTTTATCGGCAAGGAAATCTACTCTCGAATCGAAGTCGCGAATTTTCTCGCGAACTGCGGTGAGCCGCATCCGGACGACCCGGCTGTTTCGCATGTTGAGTCGCTGGATCGTGCTTTGGAAATTATCGCAGGTTCACAGCTTGATGCCACGCCCCATTCCAACTGGGACAAGACACTTACGACGGCGTTCCGAGAAAGTCGGGTCGCACTCAAGCGTCAAAAAGGAAGGCTCGCCGCGCTCTACATTGACAATCCATTGCGTGAACGCGAAAGCAGGATTACTGCATTGGTGAAAATTCGTATGAAGGAGGCGAGTGTTTGCGCCAAGCTCAAATCCACCGGCAACACCATCGTGGAGTCACACCTGACCGAACTGCTTCTAACGGCTTCACTCATACTCGATGCCGACCGGGGATCTGTATGGCCGCTCATAATCAAAGCCGCAGATTTGGCGTTGCAAGGATACCTCCCGGTTGATTTCGCAATCGAACCCCAAGGGCAACGAGTCTTCGTGTATTGATCCCAACCGGCTGTCTGAAGTGAGAAGGATTTAGGACCTCTCAGGCTTCGCCGGAGTAAGTCGGCCGCCCACGCTTGTGCCCCGCCGGTCGGCCTGTCACATGGGCTGCTATAACTCCGGAGTGCGCCAGGAAGGCAAATTATTGGTCGTCAGATTTTGGGCCGGCAAAGGGAGGTTTGGCACTTGCTGGACCCGGTGAAGTTAGCTGTTCTCCAATTGCTGATGGTACTATTAACCCTTTAAACTTGGGCGCGGAAGAATTTATACGGAAAAAGCATTTGGAATTGGATCCGGAAGTGACGAAAAAAGTAAGGAATAGAGCTGGAAGACGCTCTGAGGAGTGCCCTCATCCGGATTATGATTTTGTTGGGAATAATTGCTGGACTTATGTGTCGCAATTGGTTTCATATGCAGAGTGGCTTCAGGTTAAGCAGGATCGTTATAATCGAAAGCTTGAACGCAAGCGGAGAAGTCTCAAATGATGCAATGAAAATATACAAAAGAGAAATTCAGGTTGCTCCGTTTCTGAAAGTAGGAATATGGGTTGCATTGTTATTTGGTTTAAAGGAGTTTTATGCTATGAATCAGGCGAGAGGATACCTTAAGATGCACTATAGGCAATTGGTGGCTGCAAAGAATAATTGGTCTGTGGCGGGGGGGGATTTAGAGCAATTCTTAGAGTTTAGGGGTATGGAAGATGAATATGGGGTGTACACAAACAAAATTACATTAAAAAATGGGCAGAGTTTTGAGGGTGTGATAATTAAAAAAATATATAGAAATAAAGTGAATGACGGACTTATAATAACGGGTAAAGACGATCTTATATTGTACAGAAATGGGAATTACTATTTAATGGATAAAAGGTTGTTAGGTAAAGAGAGGTTTATAATATATCCGTATAATTTGTACTTACTGGATAGCCGTTAACTGTTCGAACTCATTTGATGTGCTCATGCCAACATCACCCTGCCGTCACGGTAATTTGAGATCCGCCTAGCGGCATTTGCTACAAACGTTTGGAAAATGTTGGCAACGGGGTGCGAGTGCTGTCTTTGGCTCGCCGGAGTTACACGGGTTATTCCAGTATGATTATAGTGCCGCCTGACATTTTATGGTGCGAGATCCGACGAAATCAAATCATTGGTGAGAAAGCCTCGTTTCCCCCTCTCGCAAAGTGGATGAATTCGAATGATTGGGAGCGAGCCGGATTCTTTATTCTCAATCCATCAGCCATTAAGCCCAAAGCACTAACTGAAGAAGAAATGCTTGGGACGGCAAATTCATGGTTTGCGACCAAAGAAGAGTTGGAGAAAGCTATCAAGCTGGCGTCCCGTGCGCCTCAGATCCCTTGAGTTTCTGGTCGCTTCATCTTTATGCGTGTTTTGGGTTCTATGTGGTGTGGGCCTCAGACGAAGGTGGAAGGTGTCGGAACATTTGAAAAATATACGATGCTGACCGACCTGTGGAGAATGGCCTGGGAATTGTTGGGGATCCAACAAGGGATTTGAGATTGGTCTGCTCCCGGAAAAAAGCGGTGCAAAAGCCCGGATCTTTTAAAAAATCGTTGGGGCTGTGAGGGAAGCACAATTTTTCAATATAAGAACCTCAGTCCAGCCGGCCCTGAACAACCGCACACATCAATGGGTGGGATCGCCGAGATGCTGCCTCAGGAACCACTCCATGACAGCGCGTGTGCGGTTATTGACCACCACAGCGGCATCCATGGTGTGGGGCCATCCTTCGAGCCGGTCGTAGTAGTGGTCTATCTCCAGCTCCCGGAGTCTGGCAGCGAGGAGGTTGGACTGGTTGACCGGGACAATCTCATCCAGTGTGCCGTGGAAAATCAGGGTGGGCGGGTCTCCGGCATCCAGGTAGGAGACGGGCGAAGCCTGGCGGTAGAGCTGTGGATTCACGGAGTAGGGCACACCATCGAGAAATGCTTTCACTGCTCCGGCGTTAACGGCGAAATCCGTGGTCAGATCTGCCGGTCCATAGAAATCGACAACCGCCGACACGTGACTTGAGATTCCGGCATGGCCCCCTGAGTCATCAAATCCGTCCTCCGGACCGGTGTAGGCTGCCATCATGGCGAGATGGCCACCTGCCGAGCCACCAACGACGGCAATTTTTTCAGGATCAATACCATAGTCACCGGCATGGCTTCGGAGAAACCGGATGGCACATTTGACATCCTTGACCGCGGCCGGAAAGGGTGCTTCGCGAACAAGCCGGTAGCTGGCAGTCGCACACACATACCCTAATGAGGCAAAATGATGGGTGTAGACGTAGTAGTCCTCGCGTGAACCCTTTGCCCACGCCCCTCCGTGAATGAAAAGCAGTGCCGGCCTGCCGTCCCTGCCGGTGTTTTCCGCTCTGTCCGCATCGGCGGGATCGGGCCGGACAATATCCATCTCAAGTTCACGATCGCCGACCGTGCCGTAGACAACTCCCGCATCCAGACGGGTGTCGGCCGGGAGCCTGTCAGGTTTACCGATCAGTTTCAGCTGCCCGGTCAGTATCCGGGCCATCACCTCTGCCCGACTGCCGTAGCCGGGTGCTTCCGGAAACGTGGATCCATTCCCGGGCTCCGCCGATGCCGGATTGGAGACTCCCAGTAAAATCAGGTGAATACACACCGCCGTGATCCCCGCGGAGCGGATGGTCATTGAATTAAGCATATTTCAATTATCACATTACTCATGAGGTTTTGCAGCATGATATTTTAAGACGAACAGGCGTGATGTAACGGGAGCGGGTTGTGTGTGTCACGTATAGCAGGGTAACACGGGAGAGGCCCACAATGCTGTGCTGGTATAAAAATCTGGATGATCCTGACCATTATCGTATGATGTGGTAACTGTGCCGGTTTCTGAGAATCCGGCGGTCATGGGTCATGGGGGCGGGTCGCCCGCATCCGGTCTGATCCGACCTGATGTGGTGAGCAGCCCGGCTGCGTCATTCCGGCATGGCTGGACAGAAAGCCGTTTTTATCCCGGCTCCCGGTTTCACATTTTAATAATCGACATGATGAAAAGCTTCACACTCTCCCTGGTGGCGGCAATGCTGTTTCTGGCAGCTGCCGATACAGTGTCCTCGAATGAGATCCTTGACAGTGGTGCCCTCCCGTCAGTGATGGACTTTGGTCTGATAGACCACCGCGGGGACTTCCACAGACTTTATTACTACGAAAAGGATGAGGACACCCGGGCCATTGCCCTGTTTGTCCAGGGAAACGGGTGTCCGCTGGTGCAGAAGCGTTTCCCCCAGCTGCACGAACTGGCAGCTGAATACGGGGCGAAGGGGGTGAAGATGGCCATGATCAATTCCTGCTTTCAGGATACGCGGGACGAGATTGTGGAGGAAGCCGGAGAATTTGATGTGCGGATTCCAATCCTGATTGACTCGGACCAGCTGGTTGGTGAGATGCTTGGACTGACCCGCACGGCCGAGATGATCCTGATTGATCCCCGCTCATGGAAAATAGTCTTCCGCGGGCCGGTCGATGACCGCCTGAATTACGAGAAGGAACTGCCCGCAGCACGCGAGCATTATTTCCGGAATGCGGTGGACGCCTTTCTTGCCGGTGAGAAGATCGAGAAGCCGGTGGTGCCCGCCGTTGGATGCCTGATATCCTTTCCTGACCGGGAACTGCATGAAAAGAATGGACTGACCTACGCCACGGACATCGCTCCGATCCTCATGGAAAAATGTGTCCGTTGCCACACCAGGGGCGGGATTGGTCCATTTGCCATGTCGAGTCATCGCAAGGTCCGGGGATGGATGGACATGATTGAGGAGGTTGTGCTCAACCAGCGCATGCCGCCATGGCAGGCCGACCCGCATTACGGTGAATTTTCCAATGACTTCTCACTGACTCCGATGGAGAAGAAAAAACTGATCCACTGGATTCGGGATGGAGCCGTGATGGAGGAAGGGTCGGAAGATCCGCTGGAGGGACTTGTCGTGGAGCAGCCCAAGTGGGCGATGGGTGAACCGGATCACATTCTCGCCATCCCCCGCCAGGAGGTTCCTGCCCAGGGGATCATCGACTACCGGTATATCCACCAGACTTCACCTTTTGACTCCGACGTCTGGGTCAGCGGCGTCAACGTGATTCCCGGCAACACCAAAGTCGTTCACCACATCATCGCCTACATCAAGGAGGAAAAGGACGGAAAGCTGGTCCGGACCGGGTTCCTTGCCGGATACGCCCCCGGTTATGAACCGCGCGAGTTTCCCGAAAACTCCGGGAGGCTGCTTCCGAAAGGTGCTGTCATCGAATACGAGCTGCATTACACCGCCTGCGGGACTCCGGAAACCGATGAGTCGCTGATCGGACTCTATCTCCACCCACACAAGCCGCAGAGGGCTCTGCACACCGGACTGCTCATGGACCACGAATTCAGCATCCCGCCCCACGACGGGAACTATAAATGGTCCAGAACAAAGAAAATCAAAGAGGACATCACGATCTATGACATGAACCCGCACATGCACCTTCGCGGGAAGGCCATGAAATACGTCGTTGAATATCCGAATGGCACTTCCAGGATCCTTCTCTCAGTGCCGCATTACAATTTCAACTGGCAGCGCAGCTATGTGCTCGAGGAGCCGGCGAAGATACCGGCCGGATCGAAGCTGACTGTTCACGCTGTGTGGGACAACTCGATACTCAACCCTGCCAATCCGGATCCGTCAGCGACCATCGGATGGGGAGAGCAGAGCTTCGATGAAATGTTTTTTGCCACTTACAGTTACACGGTGGACGAGGCTGAAAACGGCAGCTCCAGCGGACCATTCTCACTGGCTGACTGATACACTGCCGACTTTACCTGTCCGAATCGATGAATCAATCCGTGTCCAGCCGCATCCGTGGCATGGTTTATGGGAGCTTCGTGGCCGATGCCCTGGCCATGCCTGTTCACTGGATTTACAATCCATCCAAAATCAGCACCGCTTACGGCCGGGTTGAAACATACCTTGATCCGTCATCCAACAAGTATCATGCGGGAAGGAAGCCCGGTGCTCTGTGCCATTATGGCGACCAGATGCTGACGCTGCTGCGCTCGATTGACGGGCAGGGCGGATTTTCAGCCGAAAAATTCGGTCATGAATGGCGGCTGATGTGGGGTTCGTATGATGGC
>JAUIAG010000264.1 GCA_030425355.1 Verrucomicrobiia bacterium | reverse complement strand
TGATTCTCTGGACATGGTGAGAATTATCAGATAATCTGACCGACAACACCATCACAGCAATTCACAATTCCTGAGGTCGTTTGTGTGGTGATCGAAACCGGGGTTCTGCCCCATGTTGCCCGCCGGATGACGGAGGATCCGTCGATCGAGACACGCCTTCGAAGCATTGCCGTGAAGTTCGACTCGGTGAAAAACCTCAAAGCCAGTCTGTCCAATGACATGGACTTTCACCGCACTCTGATTGAATCAAGCGGTCTCCAGCCCATCCTTGCTTTCGGCGATCTGCTGGAGGTGTTCTTTCAGCGCTTTCGGGAAGCCATAGGCAAAGTGGACAGGAGTGTCGGTGTGGAGAATCACCTTCGTCTGGTGGATCTGCTGGTCGCCGGGAATGTGGATGCTGCCACGGCTGAATTGCGCGAACATATCGAGGACAACAGGACCCGTCTGTGATCGCATGCTCCGTGTCCTTGATTGAGAAAGAAGGCTGGCATGATGTTTTATCCCATGAAACTGAGAATTTTCCCGGTTGTTGTTCCCCGGTCTGACCGCCAATCGGGCACCTCGACCACGGCATCCGGAGTTTTTTGAGATGGATTCACAACACCCTCTTCTGATGGTCAGTCGCTGGAATGAATCCCGCGGTTTCACCGGGACCATCAGGAGGCCATCTCTGCATTCACCGGCTGGCTGGAAAAACAGAACAGACACAGATTCCGCCGGCATGCGCGTTAATCGGGGAGCACCGCCCGGCATCCTGTCTGATCGTCATGATCACGATGATGAGAAGCCATGGTTCGATCCGCGGAGGGTGACCTATGGCCTGACCGGTTTGCCGTCGACACCGGGAATGGTCGGAATATTGACCATGGAGGATTTCTCCGGTGCACGGTGCGCCGGCGGCAGGCATTTCGACTGTCACACGGAGACTGAATTCGCCGGTTTGTGTCGCAACCTGATGGTCAACTGAATAATCCGCAACGCGTAAAGAATCCCGCTATGTATTTCAAAACCGCCCTGTTTATCGCTCTGGTTTTCTGCGGCACCGCACTGGCGCAGCAGGACGCCTTCGACTCCTTTGCCGGGCCCTATCAAAGTGACATCCTCCCGCTGCTGTCCAGGTATTGCTTTGAATGCCATGACAGTGATCTGTCCGAAGCAGATATTGACCTGAGCGCGTTTGACACCTTCGCTTCGGTCCGCAAACAACCGAAGACCTGGATCAAGGTCGACCACATCCTGCGCAGCGGACAGATGCCGCCGAGAAAATCCGAACAGCCGACGGATGATGAGCGTGCAGTGATCACCGCATGGATCCGCAGCTATCTCAAAGCGGAGGCCGAGGCGCATGCCGGCGATCCCGGGCCGGTCGTGCTGCGGCGCCTGAGCAACGCAGAATATACATTCAGCCTGCGGGATCTGACCGGCGTCGCGACACTGGACCCCGCCCGCGAGTTCCCGGTCGACGGTGCCGCCGGTGAGGGCTTCACCAACACCGGTGAGGCGCTGGGCATGTCACCGGCACTGGTCGACAAATACCTGGACGCCGCAAAAGAGGTCGCCCGGCACGTGGTGCTGCTTCCGGATGGTCTGCGGTTCTCGGAGCAGACCACCCGCCGCGATCAGACTGACGAAGCTGTCGAGCGCATTCGCGACTTCTATCGCACCTACTCCGATCAGCGCGGCAGCTCGGCTGTGAATCTTCAGGGGGTGCAGTTCCGGACCAATCAGGGCGGCCGTCTGCCGGTCAGGCCATATCTCGCGGCGCTGCTTGCCGAACGGGAAGCGTTGAAACACCAAACGATCACCATGGAGCAGATCGCCGGGCGGTCCGGCCTCAGCCTGAAATATCTGGAAAGGCTGTGGCACGAGCTTCAGCAGAAACCGGGCGACCCCGCGCAGTTGCTGGATCATATCCGTGCGCACTGGCAAAAGTCGGACCCCGACCTCGACGAACTTGTCCGCCAGATTGAGCGCTGGCAGGACGCCCTCTGGAGATTTCAAACCGTTGGTCATATCGGTCCTGCCGAAGATGAGGACAGAACGCAGGCATGGCTCGAACCGGTCACCCCTCTGACCGCGCGACGCGATGTGCATCTGCCCCTGCCCGAACCGGATGCCGATGGCATGGTGACACTGCATTTGTCGGTGAGTGATGCCGGTGACGGTGAAGGTGCCGGGACTGATCTGGCGGTTTGGCATCGGCCGCGTCTGATCCTCAAGGACAAGACCGAGCACCTGATCCGCGAACTGCTGGTGGATTCCGGTGAACCCGCGGGAGATTCCGAAAGTATCCTCGTGCAGGCACCGCACAGCCGTGTGATCCGCTTTCCCGCCCATCCTGGTGCCTCTGAATTCGTGGTCGGCACGATGTTGCATGAGAAGGCCGGTCCGAATGCCAGCGTGCAGTTTCACGTGTCGCCGCAGGCACCGGTCGGATTGAATCGACTTCATCCGGAAACACCGGTCATCGTGGCGGATAACAGCCCGGCGCGTCGGCATTTTGAAGAACAGTTCGAGGACTTCCGCGAGCTGTTCCCCGCAGCGCTGTGCTACGTCGACATCGTGCCGGTCGATGCGGTGGTCACACTATCGCTGTTTCACCGTGAAGACCATCATCTGCGCCGACTGATGCTGAACGACGAGCAGGCCGCCACCCTCGACCGAATGTGGGACGAACTGCGTTTCATCAGTCACGAACCGCTTCTTCTGGCCACTGCCTATGAACAGCTCCTGGAGTTCCAGACCCAGGATCGGAGCACGTCCACAAAGGTGGAAAAACCGAAGGACAGTCCGATTCTGAAACGGGCCGCGGCTTTCCAGCGCGAACAAGTGCAGGCTGAGCCTATGCATCTGCAGGCCGTGATCGATTTTGCCGACAGGGCGTGGCGTCGTTCGTTGAGCCCTGACGAAGCACAGCGCCTGCGACTGCTCTATGAGGACCTGCGTCGCAGTGAGATCCCGCACGAAGAGGCCATTCAGCTCACACTCGCGCGCGTCCTGACCGCCCCCGCCTTTCTCTACAAACTGGAAACACCGGGGCCCGGAGAGGAGTCCGCTCCCGTCACCGGCACCGAACTGGCCAGCCGTCTCAGTTATTTTCTCTGGTCCAGTGCACCGGACGACGCGCTCCGTCAACTTGGTGATTCGAATCAACTGATTGATGAGGATGTACTGCGCGGTCAGACACGCCGGATGTTGAGTGATCCGAAAATCCGCCGGCTCGCGATCTTTTTCGCCTGCCAGTGGCTGCACATCCGCGATTTCGACCGCAATGACGACAAGAACGAAAAGCTTTATCCGCAGTTCAGGACGATACGCGGTGCCATGTATGAGGAATCGGTGCGTTTCTTCGAGGATCTGTTCCGGAATGACCGGTCGATCCTGAGTTTTCTCGACGCCGATCACACCTTCCTCAACCAGGCACTGGCAGAGCACTACGGCATCGACGGGGTGACCGGCGATGACTGGCGGCGCGTGGATCAGATCCGCGGTCGTGGACGCGGGGGAGTTCTCGGCATGGCCACTGTGCTGGCAGTGAATTCAGGCGCGTCGCGCACCAGTCCGATACTCCGGGGCAACTGGGTGTATGAAACTCTTCTGGGCGAGCGTCTGCCCCGCCCCCCGGCCAACGTTCCCCGGTTGCCGGACGAAGCGCCCGATGCCGGACTCACCGCGCGTCAGCTGATTGAGCAGCACAATCTGAACCCTGCCTGTGCCAAATGCCACAGGCACATCGATCCCTATGGCTTCGCGCTGGAACAGTTCGATGCCATCGGTCGTCTGCGTCCGCAGGCGGCCGACACCAAAACCCGGCTCATCAACGGCCGGGACATCGAGGGGCTCGAGGGCCTGCGTGCCTACCTGCTCGAAGACCGCCGCGGGGATATACTCCGCCAGTTCTGCAAAAAACTTCTGGGCTATGCCCTCGGCCGCGAGACACAGCTTTCCGATGAACCGCTGCTCGATGACATGCAACGGCGTCTGGCCGCGGAGGGCCACCGCTTCAGCGTGGCCGTCGAAGCCATCGTGACCAGTCCACAGTTCCGCCGCATCCGCGGGGAACAATACCCCGACCAACACTGATACCCACCAACGAAAACGCAATGACAAGTTCCACGCATTCGAACGCGAACGACACACATACACTCTCCCGCCGTGCACTGCTGCGCGGCCTGGGTGTCAGCATAGCCCTGCCATGGATGGAATCGATCCGCGTCTGGGGCGACATGGCCGCCGATGAAAAACAGGCCAGCGGGCCGCCCACCCGCATGGCGATCCTGTTTTCGGGATGTGGTTTCCACAAACACGAATGGTGGGCCAAAGGCCAGGGCGCTGGCATGGAGCTGGGCAGGGTTCTCACGCCCCTCAATGATTTCCGTGAGCGCATGGTGTTCATCCGCGGCCTTTACAATGCTGAAGCACTCAAAGGCAACATCCACAGCTCGCAGACCGGCAATCTGCTTTCGGGGGCTCCACTTTCCGCCGGCGGCACCATCCGGTCCGGCACCAGTGTCGATCAGGTGATCGCTCAGCACATCGGTCACCAGACCAGACTGCCGAGCCTGGTGCTCGGCTGTGAAAAAGCCAATCCGTCGGTGCACAAGAATTACTCGATGCTCTACAGCTCGCATATCTCATGGAGCAGTCCAACCACACCGACGCCACTGGAGGTATATCCCGCCCTTGCCTTCGACCAGCTTTTCAAGGACAAGGCCGGCCGGGGCGACCAGAGCGTGCTCGATTCGGTGCTCCGCGATGCCCGGGACCTGCGCCGCAATATCAGCCGGCGCGATCAGCAGAAACTGGACGAGTATCTGAACTCCGTGCGGGAAGTCGAACTGCGTATCGAACGCGCCGGCAAACGCGGCGAACTGCAGGGATGGCGACCGACACGAACCACTCCCGACATGCCCCGCCCGAAGGACGGCTATCCGCAGGATATTGTCGAACACATGAAACTCATGTGTGACATTCTCGTGCTGGCATTCCAAACCGACACCACGCGCCTCTGCACTCTCAAACTCAACAATGATCACGGCACGCTGCGTTTCCCACATCTTGGCGTGGACTACATGATCCACCACCTGCTGTCCCATACCGACAACGAGGACTGGCTGAAAGTGAACCAGTTCTTTCTGGAACAGATGGCCTACATCGCACGCCGCCTGGATGCCATTCAGGAAGGTGACGGCACAGCCCTCGATCACACCATCCTGATGCTGTGCTCAAGCATGCTGCACGGCAATCACGACGCCAACCAGTTGCCGGTGGTGATACTCGGCGGCTCAGGTGCCGGCATCCGCGGCGGTCAGAATCTCGACTACCTTGGCCAGAGCGACCGGCAGATGTGCCGCCTCTACCTCAGCCTCATGAACCGGATGGGTGTGAAACCCGACCGGTTCGGCGACGCCACCGCGCCGCTGGCAGAAATCTGATGAATAAGATAAATTGAGGCAGGTGAATCAAATGAAGATCGCTGAAATCGACCCAGCCGGTAATTGTAGTGATTCCGCACATGGTCACGGCAGCACTGATGTCCCATTCAGACAATCCGGCTTCTGAAGGCCTGGGCGCAGTTTGTTGCGCATTTTTGAAAAAAGGAGCGGCCGCTTCTGGTGAAACGCGACTTCCATGCTTCCCGCCCCCATGCCGGACTGGATGTCCGCCCTGCCGGAGTTGAGCATGCTCATGTTGTGGAGGACATTCTGCAGTCGGAGGATCCGGAAAGTGGCTGGCCCATGTATAACACCGTCATAAACAGAAATCTTTGTATGAAAGAAGGTGGTCAACTGTCCGGCCTCAGCGATGTTCCGGGAAGCCTGTCGCCGGAAGTTTGAAGGCGCACTCCCTCCGGGGGGATAATTCTGGAAATTCATGATTCTCCACTCATCGCTGGAGAATCATTCCGACTCGATTGGAATATTGTCTGAGCTGCCGGGAACGGGGTCTGTGAGTTCACACTTGAGTCGGGCGCGGATGATCCGAAGTTCCGGAGATTCCTCCCGGACTGCTGCGGGATCCTGTGCATTCCACGCCATATGCAGATTCCGGATCTTTGTAACAGGACTCGGGGGAAACTGTCTGTCGTTGGTTTTTCGCTTGAATATTTATGTGAAACTGCCCCGGACTGAAATCCTCGCTTCCCACATCACTGCCGATCAGAATAGAACCGGACACTGCAAAGGGATAACAGCCGCACGGCGACTCTCAGACAGCAGCCCTTCAACAAAATAAAATGATTAAATATATTCATAAAAATCTGCACCTTCCTTTGGGGGTGTCCGAAATACCCAAAGAGTCAGGTTGCATGAGGTCCTGCCTTGAAAAAAATCAAAAGTGAAATGGGAGCGGAAATTGACGGCTGCGGGCTGAACAGGGCGATGTTTCCGTATGGTGATGACTCGCTGAGAGTTACCTTCGTTGCAGGGAAAGCCGGCTTTGCTTTTAACACTCACCATAACGCGGTATTCAAAGTGAATTTCGGCATCGCCCCGTCAGATTTTCGCATGCCCCCGATTATCCGGGGTTTCTCCTGAGGAGATATAGATTCATGAACTCCTGCGCATCAGTGCTGCCGGGGGGCGGGTGTCCAAGGGAAAGCTGCCAGATCCGCGGGATTCCAATCTTGCTTTGAGGAGCTCAATCGGCCTAATATCGGGCTCAACATTCCACAGGAACTCAGACACAGACATGTCTGTGACCGGGGTATGCACCGCACAATGAAATCCATCCATCCAGTTTCAGCGAATCCGCATTTCCGATGCAACGGCGCAGCGGGCTCATTGGCATTCATGAGGAGGCCGCGGTGAGGTTGTCCGGATCATGTCTCCGGGGTGGTGCGTGGGAACCGGCGGGTACGGGGCTTTTGTCGGGGTTCCTTCACATTGTCTGCGGTCTGGTCCTTGCCGGGGTCGTGGCGGGATCACTTCACGCCGAAACCGTTGAGCCGGTGATGGATGATGAGGCGGCGCACCGGGCCGAAGCAAAGAGGGTGTTCAAGGAGAATGTGGAACCCTTCGTGAAGAAATACTGCACGAGGTGTCACGGCGGTGGGCGCGCCAAGGCCGACGTCAACCTCGAGGTGGCATTGAAGGACCCCGGCCGCGGCACAGCGTTCGTTCACTGGAAGAAGGCGGTCGCCAATGTCAAAGTGCACGACATGCCGCCCGAGGACTCCTCCAAACAGCCCACCGATGAGGAACGCCTTCAGTTCATTGAGTGGATCGGCATGCTCAAATACCTGAG
>JAUIAG010000263.1 GCA_030425355.1 Verrucomicrobiia bacterium | reverse complement strand
CCGGAGTTCTGAATTTCCGAGGAAAAGGCCTCTATCATGGACTCTGCGGTGTCCGGTTTGCCGTTGGTGTCAAATATGACCAGAATTTCGTAGTTATTCACAATATTTCCGACTGACTTGTAATTTGTAATCTTAAATTGAGCTATTTACTCCTGGTATTCTCAGGATTGAGCGAAACGGATCCGTTGAACTGCTGAATGGCTGATTCCGGACCGTCCGTCAGCCAGCAGATTATCTGTTTGACGGCACATTTTTCAACCTCTTCCTTGAGATCCATTTCAGAGGCATGGAACTTCTGAAGGACGAACCCCGCTATCTGGCGGAGATTGTCTCCCCGGCCGATCCCGAGCCTCTGTCGGGGATGACCGGTGGTTCCCAGACTGCGGGACACGGATTCGAGTCCGTGATGACCCCCGTCGGAACCTGAAGTCCGGAAGCGCAGCCTGCCCAGCGGCATATTGGCGTCATCCAGGATAACCAGGGCTTCGGAAGGGGCGACCTTGAAAAAGTCGCACACTTTCCTGACCACCGGACCGCTCAGGTTCATATACGAAAGCGGTTTAACCAGTACAACTTTCCGTCCCCGTACCTCGATCCTGGCGAGATCGGCATTGAACTTTTTTTCCCGGCTGAATGTAACACTGTGCAGTGTCGCCAGTCTGTCGAGAACGTCGAACCCGAAATTGTGCCGGGTATTTTCATACTCGCTTCCCGGGTTCCCAAGCCCCGCAACAAGTGCCGGAGTCATCTCCATGTCACCGGATCATCATGGTGGACTGTGAAGCGGCACGAAAGGACCCTGCCAACCGGGGATTTTATCAGCCGGACAGCTGGAAAAGCTTATTTGCCCTTCTTCTTGCCTTTTTCCTCGACGACGGTCTTCTTGGTGACGCGCGGCGGGATAATTGTCATGATCTGAATATCATCGGGCATCAGATACTCAACCCCGTCAAACTTGGGAAGATCCTTGACGAAGAAGATCTCGCCGACGCCGAGATGAGAGATATTGGGGCGGATAACCGCCGGAATGTCCTTGGGCAGGGCCTTGATCTTGATACGGTTGAGGATGATCCCCAGTGTTCCACCGCCATTTTTCACCCCGTGTGCTTCACCGAATGGTTCAATCGGAACAGTGATGGTCACGGGGCGCTCCTCATTGACTTCCATAAAGTCAACGTGGAGGACATCACCCCGGAGAACGTGGTACTGGACGTTCTTCAGGAGTGCCTTGCGACGGGGCCGGTCATCGCCTTCGATATTCAGATCGGCGATAATCACGTCCGATTCGGAGGTGCGGATGAGCGTGTCAAAAGCCCGGGCGTTGATATCCAGGTTGACGGGATCGACCTGATATCCGTAGAGGACACCGGGAATATGCCCCTGGGCACGGAGTTTTTTGACCCCGGAGGAGCGCTTCAGGCTGCGAGTTTTTACGTTGAGCTGCTGTGTTTCCATTGTAACACGGATAAATTTTCATGTGCCCGGCGGGCTGGGATTCCAGCCGGCTACTTCATGCGATATTCGAACAGAGAATTGACAGACAGGTTGTTGTGAATCCTGTTTATGGCTTCGCCGAGCAGCCCCGCCACCGAAAGAGTGCGGATAGGCACGCCCTCATAATGCGGGCGAAGCACTGTATCAGTTGTGATAAGTTCGTCAATATTAGAATTTCGAATTCTTTCGACTCCCTGCTGATTGAGGAGAGCATGGGATACGCAGGCGTAAATCTGCTTCGCGCCATTGGCGGCAAGCACCTCGGCCGCTTTGATCAGTGTTCCGGCGGTCTCGGTCAGGTCGTCGACGATCAGCACATTCTTTCCTTCCACCTCACCGATCATGGTCATGGACTGGATCTCGGTGGCATTTTTCCGCTGCTTCGCCAGCATCGCCAGACCGGTTCCAAGCATTTGTGAATAAAGATGGGCCATTTTTATGCCGCCGACATCGGGGCTGACCACCACAAGGTTCTCGAGACTTTTGGACTTGAGGTAATCGTACATGACCGGAGCGGCGTAAAGATGGTCGACCGGAATATCGAAGAACCCCTGAATCTGCTGGGCATGGAGGTCCATGGTGAGAACGCGCGTCGCACCCGCCGCAGTCAGGAGATTCGCCACCAGCTTGGCGGTGATGGGAACGCGGGGCTGGTCCTTCCGATCCTGCCGGGCATACCCGTAAAAGGGAAGAACCGCGGTAATCCGGGATGCACTGGCCCGCTTGAGAGCATCAATCATGATGAACATCTCCATGTAGTGGTGGTTGGTCGGATGAAACGTGCTCTGAATGACGTAGACATCCTGTCCCCGGACGTTTTCCTCAATCTTCACAAATGTCTCACCGTCCGGGAAGGCCCCTACGGTGCATTTGCCCAGCGGGATCGAGAGAAACTCAACGATAGACTGGGCCAACGGCTGATTGGATGATCCACTGAATACCTTCACCTGTACCCAGACAATAATCAGCACCGTGATCACAGGTCGAGAGCAATCAGCACGACTTCAGGGACAATATTCACCTGCCCGCCACGATTCGTACCTGGCACCAAGGGTGGTGAATGGTACCTGGCACCGCTTCCGGCCGGATTGGCGATGCTGGTCACCCGTTGCCGCCGGCTTTGGCCATGTCTGAACCTGAACCGGGCACTGCCCTGTCGAGGGCTTCCTGAATGGACGCCGGAGTCAGGTATGTGGGAAGCACGATTGGGTCTTTTGAAGAGTCGGGGGGGTAGATGAGGTTCAGAGGCACACCACCAACATTGAATTCGCGAAGCACGGCGGTGATTTCCGGCGGCTGGCGGGTATAATCGCCACGAAGAAGCACTGCATTGACTTCCCGGAACCTGTCCATCGTCTGCGGTATGTCGATCGCCCGGCGCTTGTTTTCCTTGCAGTTGACGCACCAGCTTGCGGTGAAATCGACAAATACCGGCCGGCCCTCTGAACGGGCGGCTGCCACAGCCTCCGGGGACCAGGGTTTCCAGGTCAGTGCTATTTCCTCATTCTGGTCCTCCCATGTGCCGGAGAGAATACCAAGGACTTTCTGCACTTCGGGATCGGCAGAAAGCTGAGGAGGAAGGTCGGATTTCTCCAGCAGTTCACGGAAGGAGGCACCTGAGACCATTGCCGGAGCGGGGGCTTCCTCTGCAACAGCGGAGGGATTGCGCCAGTCCAGCCGGCTCTCGAGGATGAAGAAATAGGATGATACCAACCCGATCACAATAAAGAACCATGCAAGACCGTGGCCGCGGGTTGCCTTTTGGATGAATGATCCATAAATCCAGGCAATCAGGGAAATCGCAACCAGAAACATGCCGATCCAGAAGATGCCGGCTTTGCCATAGTGAATGTCATTCAAAGTCAGGAGCCACAGCGAGGCTGCTGCCATGGGGAACCCCATGATGACCTTGAAATGGTGCATCCACAGGCCGGGCTTAGGCAGGATTCGGATAAATCCGGGAATGAAACTTGCCAGTACATATGGCAAAGCCAGCCCGACACCCATGGTCAGGAAAAGAAGGATCATGATGGCCGGAGACGTCTGCGAAGAAAGCGCGACTCCGGCCGCCGCTGCCAGTCCGGGAGCCATGCATGGTGTGCCAAGCAGTGTGGTGAAGCAGCCGCCCCAGAAAGCCCCGGCGTTGCCGGACTTGCTCGACAGCCTGGTGGCTGCGGTCGTCGCCCTGCCGCTGACGAGAACTTCAAACACTCCGAAGAGATTGAGGGCGATCAAAGCCGTAAGCAGGGTCAGGCCCATGACAAAATACGGACTGGTGAACTGGAACCCAAAACCCATCTCCCGGCCGGAAGCTCTCAGGCCGATCAGTATCAGCGCAAGCAGGAGATAACAGGCAAGGACACCAAGAAGATAGAAGATCCCGTAGGAGCGGATAGTTGCGGGTGATTCTTCCCGGAGTTTGACGAATCCCATGATTTTAAGAAAAACCACAGGAAGCACGCAGGGCATGAAATTCAGGATGAAACCTCCCACCAGTGCCAGAAGGAAGGCCAGCGGGTAATTAATGGCCGTACTCGGGCTGGCGGACCCATCAGATTCTTCATTCGCACCGGCAGCGTCGGCTCCGGAAGGAGTTTGATCCGTTGATGCCGCCATTGCACCTTCCGATTGTTGGAAGCTCCCCTCCTCAACCTGAGCCTTGGGGACATTGATCTGACTCCCGAAGGTGTTCTCAGGGGATGAGTCCACTGCAGCGGACACAGAACCGGATTGGGGCATAAGTGACCCGATCGACCCGATAACAGAACTGCCATCACCCGCGCTGCCGGCGGGCTCAGACCCCAGCCCACTCGTCCAGCTGGAAATAATGCCGGATGTGGACTTGCCAAAACTTCCGGCCGCACTCTCGACTGGTGTTCCCTCGGCCAGAGTTGCCGCAATCTCTCCCGCAACGGGACGAACAGCATATCCCAAACGGGATTCCGTCTTTTCCAGAATGACAAGGCCCCGGATGGAATCAGGCCACGGACCATCATAAAGGATGGCGTTCCCGCTGATGAGAAGGCGGTCTCCCACGAGAACCCGTTTCTCATGTTCCAGTGAAAGATCCAGATCAGGATAGGGATCCGGGAAAAAATCCGGACTCAGATCAGCGGTGGTCCCTTCAGGCAATGAAGCAGAAATAAGAAAGGAACGACTGTTGCCGGAAATCGTGGTCCACTTGAAGGCCGTTTCGAGACCGTCCCCCGGTCGGGGAAGCCGCTCTCGCAAGGCGTCAAAAAAAGGCGTGGTGGGCGTATCACCGGCAGCCTCGCTGACTATCTGCAACTCGGACGATACGCTGGCCTCGCCTGGCACGCACAGCTCATCACACTCCAGCCATGTGACCACGGCATTCACGGAATGGCTGCCTTCGGGGGCATCGCCACCCACATTGAGCGGCACAAGGAGACTCACAGAATCGGAATAACCGTATGTCGTGAACTCCCCTTCCCCGAAGCGCTCGGGCACAGGCCATTGCACGTCCCCGGCACTCAACCATTCCGGCAGCTCCCATTTGATCTCTGTAACCATTCCTGCCTGCCCGGGATTCTTCCAGTATGTATGCCAATGATCAGGCATGGTTAACCGGATGGCGGCAGTCACTGTGGTGCCAGGTACCGCAGACTGATTCTCAAATAAAAGCTCGACCCGCGTGCGTGCCTCCTGGCCCGAAAGGCCAGACGCGAAAAGCACCGCCATGACCCAGATGCTCAAAAGCGTACCTGGCACCTTCTGCCGCACTGGACGGGGAAAAAATAGAATTCCGGATTGCTTGACCATCTTCATTTTTCTCTCTCTCTTCAGGAGGTAGGAGCAGTGCCAGGCACATTTTGTTTCAAAAAAGTCATTCCCTGGTTGTCAACGCGGAGGAAATGAAGTGCGGCATCGGGCATGACAGCGTGCACACTGCGTCCGACCTTTTCGCCATTTCCGCGTGCCAGCCACATGAGAGTGCTCCCCGATCCGGAAATCCAGCCTCCAAGAGCTCCGGCCTGAGCGCCAGCCTGCATGCATTCAGGGTATCCCGGAATCAAAGGACCACGGTAAGGCTGATGCACCGGGTCGTCAAAAAGCCCGGGGAGTTCCTCAATTTTATCCAGACAAAAGCATGCTGTGACCAGGGATGCCCTGTTCAGGGCCCTGACGGCGTCAGCGCGACTGTATGACTGAGGCAGAGCTTTGCGCGCGTCATCAGTCCGAACCTCAAAATCCGGTATAAGAGTGACAAAGCAGTAATCATCCGGAAGCTCTACACGGAGGCATTTGAGTTCACCATGGAGCGATTCCCAGCCGGCCGAGCAGAAGCCGCCGAGAGCGGAGGGCATGGCGTTATCGGGATGTCCTTCGATTTCCGATACCCATTGGCCGAGGATCTCGTTGGAGTAATCCAGTCCGGAAAGCCGGGTCAGCGCTCCGAGCAGGCCCAGACGCAGCGTGACACTGCTGCCCAGTCCGCGTGCCACCGGCACATCGCCCTCGACCCAGACTTCAATCGCCGGAATTATGGTTCCCGTCCTAGATTCAAAAAAGACACGGACCTGATTCAGCATGGCTTCTGCTCCTGCCCTGACGTTTTCCGGAACGGGTGAGCAGATGGTGACATCCCGGGCGGAACCAATGGATCCCAGTCGCACCGTGATCGTGTTATGAAGGGAAAGAGCGATACCAAGCGTGTCGAAGCCGGAGCCGAGATTGGATGTGGAACCCGGCACCCGCACTGAAACCATGGACCCGGGAGGCATCACCGGCTCTTTTGCCCTGTTGATTGGATTGGTCATTTGATGGGACTTTTCAATACTGTTTCAGGGCATTTCGGCCTTGAGTCGTCGTCCGATAAGGTCCGCAATGGCCTGTCTTGGCGGCTTATTCCGGTAAAGGACCGCATGAACCTGATCAATGATGGGGGTATCGACACCATGATCGCGGGCCAGACGCCAGGCTGCATCGCAAGTGGGCACACCTTCCACCAGCTCCCCGAAAGCCTTCTGGATCTCGTCCACCCCCAGGCCCTCACCCAGCATCTGACCGAAACGCCTGTTGCGACTGTGTCTGGAAAAACAGGTTGCCATCAGATCTCCAAGTCCGCTGAGACCGAGAAAAGTCTCTGAACGCCCGCCCATGAGCACTCCGAGGCGCTGGATTTCCATGATGGCGCGTGTGGCAAGGGCCGCCTTGGAATTATCTCCGAAGCCCAGCCCGTCTGAAACACCGGCTGCAATAGCTATGATATTCTTGAGGGCACCGCCCACCTCAACTCCTTTGATATCCGTCGAAGAGTAAATCCTCAGAGTTGGAGTGCTGAAAAGTTCCTGGACCATGGCCGAGTCGGATTCACATTCACCGGCAGCGACCATGGCACTCGGCACAAATCGTCCAATCTCGTCGGCAAATGTCGGACCACCAAGCGCCACGATGCCGGCATCCCGACAATATCGCCTGACCTGCATTGAAATGGTATCCCCGGTTTCAATATCGAGACCTTTGATGAGACTCACGAAAAGGCCCTTGTGGCAGCGTATTTCCGGCAAAACCACCTGAACTGACCTTGACGGGATGGCAAGAACGATAACGTCAGTGTTTTTAGTGGATTGCTCAAGATCCGGTTCACAGCAAACCGAATCAGGTATCCGCACACCCGACAGGTAAGAAGCGTTCATCCCGGTTTCCCGTATTGCTTCCAGCTTTTCCGGTTTGTAATCCCAGAGCATGACATCACGGCCAGCACTCGCGAGAACAACCGCCATGGCTG
>JAUIAG010000262.1 GCA_030425355.1 Verrucomicrobiia bacterium | reverse complement strand
AAGCGGAGTATATCGCAGCTTCTGCCCTGGGAGTCACCAGATCCGCCCTGTCAGTGATTACTGCTCCGGCGGGTCAGAGTGGTCGGGAGGATGTGAGTGCCTTGATGGAGGCGATGGTCCTTCGCCGCCGCCGGCGTGAGCCACTGCAGCATATTTTCGGCTCATGGGATTTCTATGGACTGGAGTTTACTGTCGGACCTCAGGTGCTGGTCCCGCGGCCCGAAACGGAGGGCCTTGTGGAAATTGTTCTTGGCTGGTTGAAAAGCCGAAGGCAGAGCAGTCGCTCAGAGCAGGGGGTTGTCGGGGTCGATTGGGGGACTGGAAGCGGGTGTATTGCCATTACTCTGGCCCACCATTGTCCATTTCTGAAAATCACGGCCATAGACATCTCCAGAGACGCTCTGGTCATCGCCTCAAAAAATGGTGCCAGGCACAATGTACTGGGTCGGGTCGGGTTTGTTCATGGTGATGGTCTTTCCTGCCTCGATCAGAATTTCCAATTTGATTTTCTCGTAGGCAATCCGCCCTACATACCGGGGCGGGAGATCGGAAATCTTGAGCCGGAGGTCAGGGATTATGATCCACGTGCTGCTCTGGACGGAGGCACTGATGGACTCGATCCCTACAGGGCTATCGTCAAAGTGCTTTCCACCAGGCGATCACTTCCTTCTCTCATCGCTCTCGAAATCGGGGCTGATCAGGGGCCGGCTGTCAGGGACCTCTTCTCGGTCCTACCGGGCCGTCGCCCGGAAATCCGTCAGGATCTGCTCAAACGCGACCGTTACCTCTTCATGGAAACGGACTGAGAATGCAAAAAACAGGATGATCCGCCACAGACCCCTGCAAGTACATTGTGCCTGTCACCTTCCGGGGTCGCGGGCTTGGAGAGCGGCGACGGTGAATGACACGGGATACAGCTTTTCGAAATACCAAAGATTGGCGAAATAGAAGCCGATGGGGTGCGGTTCGGTCCACGTGCCATCATGCACCGATTCGACAAGGTGCCTGGCACCGGATTGAAGGGCGTCATCCCAGGAATTTTTCCAGTCAATTTTGACGGATGAATGTGCCGCGGCGTATTTCATTCTGGAAAGCGCTTCGACAGCGAGAGCTGTTTCTTCAATGCTTCCCCTGACAGGGCTGCAGTTGCCCCATGAACCGTCCGGATTCTGAAGCGACGCCAGCGTTTGTGCCGGATGGGGGCTCATCAGCATCGCTTCGGTATCCATGGCGAGGTCGCGGCAGAGCAGCAGTGCGGCAATACCGCAACTGACTCTGGAAGTGCCGTAAACCGGGTTGGTTTCGCATTCCTTCCACTGGTTGCCAAACCAGAGGGGAGTCCATGAGCCGTCACCATTTCTTGTTTTGGAGAGAAATTTTATGGCCTTCTTTAGTGCCGGGGTTATTGATTCACGCAATTCATCGGGCAGCCTGTGGCGCCAGAGGACCCATGCACGGATGGCATGAGCCGTGAGATCCGGACTGCTTTTATCAAATGGAAGTTTTCCCCAGCCACGGCAGAAGGTGGGGATCCCCCCATCCCGGTTCTGCAGGTCAAGGAGCCATTGGCAGCCGAGGGACGCCGCCGAAATTATCCTGGCGTCCGTGTTTTCTCCACTGAGACATCGAAGCGCAACTAATGCTCCGGGGGTATCATCGGCGTCGGGGACACCCCCCGGAAGGGGAGTCCATGCCCACCCGCCCGGTGCGGCCTGAGTATACGGATGGACTTCCCGGTATTGCTGAGCCAGAAGCCAGTCAATCAGTTCCTGTTTTCCATTGTCATCAATCCCCCCGCAGGTTGTTGCGGATTGTGCCGGATCTCCGGAGCGCTGCCTGGCCGGACTGACATTTTCCGGCAGGAGGGCATTGACTGACAAAGTCGTCACCCATGTGGCAAGATTGGTATCGATGGGCCATGAACCATCCCCCCGCTGGCTTTTCTCAAGAAAATTCAGACCACGGGCCACGCACGGATGAGTGCCATAGCCCGCACCAATCAGGCTCATGGTCACAAATCCGGTCAGAGGCGTTGCCTCCAGAAATCCGCCATTCTCCGGCTGGATCGAATCCAGCTTATCGAGCACTTTGGTGGTGACCCTGTTGCGAATCATCCTGACCCACGGCCACGGGGAAGGAGCCAGAACATGCCTGACGAGCCCGATGGCTATCAGGGCCGGCAGGGCGTAGCTCACTACCGGCAGCCGCAGTGCTGCAAACCATGAATGAGGCAGGGATGCCAGCTCGAAGGGAAGGGGGATCACGTGTTTCCAGGCTTTTTTTCCTGAGCCAAGGCGTCCACTCAGGGCACACATGGTCAGTATAGGCACCGAGAAAGTCCTGTCCTGCCCATAGCGGCGGATGATTGTTCTGGCGAGACAGTCCGGACTGAGGCCGCCGGCCCTCTCACTGATCCACCTTTCAGCTTTAAGAATGACCTGTCGATGGGGGGCAGCACTCTCCGGGCTGCAGGCAAAGGCGGCCCAGCACAGTGTGGTGGTGCTGATGTTTGACAGCGAGCGCACTGTATCCCCCCAGCCACCGTCCGGGTTAACGTGGTCCGCCAGCCAGTTCATTCCGCTGAGGCAGTAGTCCGCCGCCTTTCCCCCGTCGATCAGCCCGTTTTTTGCAGCGAGGTGGATTGCCACGATGGCAGTGGCAGTCGACAGTGCACTGGAACTTAAATCCCCTTCCCAGAATCCTCCGCGGACGCGCTGGCTGAGCAGTGCCGATACCGCCTTTTCCCGGGCCCTGGAAAGCTTCTGCCGATCAACTCCAAACCACGGATCAATGCCGGATGACTGTTTCTCGATATTCAATCGATTTCAAATTCTGGAGCACCGGGACCTGTGCTTTCGGGTCACTGACGAAGGTTGGGGGAATCCTGCCTCTTGTTCCTGGAAGGCATGATGGCGCAGGCATCCCGACACCCGAACATTCTGCTGAGGCGGTAGCGGTTGGCACTTATCACCTGATAGACTTTTTCAGCCACCAGAATGACTCCCGGAATGTAGAGGAAAAGTCCGAGTGGTATGAGGACCGGCAGCTTCATGCCGAGGTGCCGGATGCATCGGGCACCCCGGTGGATCTCGCCAGCCGGAGTAATGCAATGCATGGCCTCCAGCAACTGCTCACGGGTCAGATCCGGTGCTTTTTCCGCGGCTACCGGATCGGTCAAAGGCGTGAGTCGCAGCTGATTGAACCAGTCAAGCCACGTCAGCAGCTTCATCTGGAACACGCAGAAAGGACATTCCTGATCGTACAGAACGATTATCTGTTCGGAAGAAGTCTGACTCATACCATCATCCTACCGCAACTCATGGATTCTGTCGCGGAAAGGATCGAAAACCGTTCGGTCTGTCCGCCGGGGAATCATTTCGAGGCGTGCTGTCCTGTGACGGGCCCGCGGGCGGGCGCTGCCAGAGGAACGAATAGTGACTGCAGAGGTCGGTCTCTTCGTCCTCCACCACGGTGACCTTCCAGGCGACAATCTGCCCAATGGAATCCATGTCCGCCGTGCTGAGGTCTATGCGGGTCCAGGTCTTGAAAAAGCCGGTTGCGTTGACGGGAACAGTTCTCGAGAACGGACTCGACTGATAATTTTTTGAGCCGCGGATTTCAAGACGCATCTGGAGGTTGCGTTTCTTTCCCTTTGGCACTTTCCAAAGCACGTCAAACGCCATGCCACTCACCAGTTCAGGGTTGGAGCGGAGGTATTCCTGATAGGCGTCGCGCTCAAAAAGGCTCGGGGCGGGAGTATGCCTGCCGTCCAGATCCAGCAGGTGGAGAAGCACTTTGTGAACCCGGCCCTCAGCCACCGCATTGTTGACAGGGGCAAGACATAGCAGGGACGCTGTGCACAGTGCAGTTAGGCCGGCGAATACGGATCGATGGCAGTGGCTGGCTGTTTTCATAATTCCACCCGGCCTGACTCAGAACAGGCTGCCGGCGACGTTGTTGATGACACTGATAGGCCCGGTGTCTTCAAGGGTTTCAGTCGCTGTTTCAATTTTCTGAAGGGTCAGTTTGAGATTGTTGAAGAACAGCTTGTCATTGACCAGCTGGCCGACCGAGCCCTGACCGGTGTTGATCTTGACCAGGATTTCCCTGAGGTTCACCATCGAGGTCTCCATTTCTTCATAAAGCTTCTTCCTTGTCAGGAGCTGGCCGAGTGTTCCTTCGCCTGCCTGCACATCCTTCATGACCTTGCGGGCATCTGATAGCGCCGCCCGAGCGTCCTCAAGTGCCAGATCGAGATTCTGTCCCGCATCGTCGAAAGTGGATTCGAGTTTTTTGACCAGATCCATGGTCTCGTTGTAGAGGCCTTCGTCCTGGATCAGCCTTCCCACTGTTCCTTCACCATTGGCAATGGTGTTGGAAATGGCCTCGACATTCTGAACGGTTTTGGTCAGTCGCGGGCTGTTTTCCTTCACGAAGTCGGCAAGGGGTGCGAGGAGGTCGGCAAAGCTGTCGCCGGAAAATGTCTTGGTCATCTTTTCGACCCCGACAGCCACCGACTCCATTCTCTCCATGATATCCCCGAGGTCGGGCAGATCACGTGTTTCGAGGACCGCATTGTTATCGATAAGCGGGGCGGTTTCACTGCCGAAGGAAATGGCCACGAACTGACTTCCCAGCAGTCCCTGAAAGCGGATTTCTGCCACACTGTCGGTTCGGATCGGTGCACCTTCTTCTATGTCGAGCACGATCTCGACCTTGCCCGGCTGCTGCTCCGACCATCCGAGATTTTTCACCTTGCCGACGGGAATGCCGCCAAGGCGTACCGGATCCCCGGTCTTGAGTTCCCCGGCATTGTCAAAATAGGTCCGCACCGTGTAGCCCGACTTGAGAAATGAGAGCTCTCCCGCCAGCTCAATCGCCAGAATCCCGGCTATCATGGCCAGCGCGACAAAAATCCCGATACGGGTTTCGAGTGATCCTTTCATAAAGAAATATTATCCAGATTGAAATTGATATGCAGAAAGTCCCTGATTTTCGGGTTCTGGCTTTTCCAGACCTCGTCCGGGGTGCCGACGGCGATGATTTTTCCATCGTAAATGACGGCCACCCGGTCGGCCACACCCTGCACCAGCTGCCTGTCGTGCGTCACCATGATGGAGGTGATCGCCATGGATTTCTTGAGACGGTATATCTCCTGGCCGATCGTGACCGCTGAAACCGGATCCAGCTCGGAGGTCGGCTCGTCATAAAGTATCAGCTGTGGTTCAATCACCAGCGCCCTCGCTATGGAGACTCTCTTCCGCATCCCTCCGGAAAGCTCAGACGGGTATTTCGATTCGACTCCCTCCAGCCCGACTGTTCGGAGCTTGTCGCTGACTGTTTTCCTGATTTCCTCGCGTGATTTCAGCCTGTGCTCCTCGAGAAAGAGTCCGACATTTTCCTCCACGGTGAGTGAGGAGAGCAGCGCCCCGGACTGAAAGACCATCCCGACCCGCGTCTCTCCCATACAGGTGAGGTCGGGGGCATGATCATCGATCCGGATCTCTCCCTGATCCGGTATTTCTAGTCCGGCAACCTGTCTCAGCAGGACGGATTTTCCACTGCCTGAGGGGCCCATGATGGCAAATATCTCTCCGGGTTCAATAGTGAGATTGATTCCCTTGAGAACGAGGTGATCGCCATAGGACTTGTAAACGTCCCTGATTCGGACGCTGACGGCGTGCTCTTTTTTCTGATCGACTGAAATGTTCTGTCTGGCCATCTGCCTTGTTCCTGCCGGTTGCCGCGATCAAAGAATGATCATGAGAATTCTGGTTACAAGGTAGTCGAAGATGAGGATCAGGACCAGCGAGTAAACGACGGCCCGGGTAACAGACTTGCCTATTCCCCGCGGACCGCCCGATGTCTGGAGGCCCATGTAACAGCAGACCACCGAAATCAGAACGGCAAAAACAACGCTTTTCAGGACGCCGCCAACAACGTCACTGAAATCCACCAGCGAATTCAGACTGTTGAAGTAGGCCCTCCACGGGATGCCAATCTCCGGGTTCGCCATGGACACGAGCGCGCCCCCGACCCAGCCGAAGAGATCCGCAAAAATCACCAGCAATGGCACGGCAATTGTCATGGCAACCACACGTGGCAGCACCAGGTAGTGAACCGGATCAATTGCCATGGTCTTGAGAGCATCAATCTCCTGGTAGACCCGCATGCTTCCAATCTCCGCGGCGATGGCGGAGCCTACCCGTCCGGCCGCAAGAACAGACATCATCACCGGGGCCAGTTCCTTGCACAGGGCCAGTCCCACCAGTCCGCCCACTGTGGAGGCTATCCCCCTCTCAACCATCACTGGTCCGCTCTGCAGAGCAATCACCCCGCCAATGAATATGGCGAGGATGCACGCCATCAACAGACTCTCGTTGCCCATGACATACAGCTGTTCGAGAATCTTCCGCCGGTGTCGAAAACACAATGGCAGGGCCTTGAAGGTCTCAAACGCCAGTAAGCTGATTTCACCAAATTTCTTGAGCATATCCGGATTTTTCGATGTGTGCTGAAGGCTGAGTCTCCCGTATCAATGGGTGGAATCCGATTTGTCCTTCTTCCACACTGGGATGGACAAAAACTTCCAGACGTCCTGATCCTCTGTCGTCCTGCGGGACATGAGCCCGTAACCGAATTTCCATGAGGACTCGTCCCCGTTTTTTCTGCCATGCATAATATTCAGGAATGTCGACCATCTCCTGTTCGAACCGTCCTCCTTTGACCGGGATCGATACAGTGTCCAAAGCGGTCCCCATGTCCGCCGCAGTTCTTCATCCACCTGAAAAAATGGCTCCAGCAGCGCCAGGGTTGAGAATTCACGCACCCCCTGCTGATCACGATAGGATCGGAAAAGGGGCCACATGGCGCGTCGACGGGTTTCATCCCCCGTGCCGGTATTCCGAACCACGGTGTCGGAGTAGAGAAAATACAGGATCCTGTCCCGCCGTCGATAGAGCGGATTCGAGTCGGTTTCCCGCCGTATGAAAAAGGGCCACATCACAAAACTGGACCGGGCACTGCCCTTCGTGCCATTGCTGTAGAAGGGCCACACCCTGTTCATGGTTTTGCCCTCGCCGCGTGCAAAAACTATCAGTGGCCAGGGTGCCCCCAACTCGCGATATTCCTCCCTGCGGTCTTCTGTGTAGGTGAAAAACGGCCACCCGATTGTGGTGGAATCCCGATCCTCCGATCGCAGAGCCCTGAAAAGAGGCAGGACGGCAACATCGCGCTCGAATGGACCTGATTCG
>JAUIAG010000004.1 GCA_030425355.1 Verrucomicrobiia bacterium | reverse complement strand
AGTGGCCTTTCCGGGGGCCGAAAAGCACCGTTCCGAGACGGACCATGGTTGAGCCCTCCTCGATGGCCACCTCAAAATCACCGCTCATTCCCATGCTGAGGACGGGCAGCGGCACACCAACCCGTTCCTCGCACTGCTGACGCAGTTCGTTGAGTTTCCGGAAGACCGGACGAACCCTTTCCGGATCGTGAGAAAGGGGCGCCATGCCCATGATTCCGTGGACCTCAACCCGCCGAAGACTGCACAGATAATCAATGCTGCCAAGCAACTCATCGGGCGAAAAACCATATTTGGTGGACTCCCCGGCTGCATTGACCTCAAGCAGGACCCTGACCTGCCTTGACAGCTTCTCACCCGCTTTTTCAAGCTCGTCAGCGAGCTTGATCGAGTCCACTCCCTGAATCATGTGAAAGAGCGAAGCCGCCTCGCGGGCCTTGTTGGTCTGGAGGTGCCCGATGAAATGCCATTCGATGGATGCAGGGCAGTCCGGGATTTTCATCCGGGCTTCCTGGATCCTGTTTTCACCGAAAAGGTCCATGCCGAGGCCGGAGGCTTCCCGGATGACTTCGACCGGCATTTTCTTGCTGACTGCCATGATGCGGACATCCCCGCGCTGCCTGCCACTGCGCTGACAGGCTGCCTCGACCCGTTTCTCCACTGCATCAATATGGTCGCTCAAACTCATCGCCGATTATCTTAATGCAGCGTCCGGTCACTGCCAACGGCTGAACCACACTTCAGTTCAGCCCAGGGCATTCTGAGCCTTCAAATCTATTTTCTGGCAGGCGCCTGCTTCTCCGTTTCAATCCCGGCATCACCCTGGGACTCCATCCATTGCAGCAGACTGCGTGAGAGGTCATCTCTGAGTCCGCGGTAAAGCGGGTCACCGGCAAGATTGTCAAGTTCATGAGGATCATTGGTGAGGTGATAAAGTTCCATGGGAGGTCTGTGGAGATAGCGTGACACCAGCCGGGAGGCGCGGGGATCCCCTTCTGATGCAGCATTGAGCCACGACTGCCAGAATCCCTCGCCGGCCCGTGTCGTCAGGGCGTTGCTGTATTCGGCGTGATGGTTGAGATTCAGAATCAGCTTGTATGGGCCGGACCGGATGGACCGAACCGGATACCCGTCAGTGGGTGAACCGATCGCCCCGAGCTGGGTGTGCACGCCGTAAATGACCGATCTGTGATGGTCGGTCCTGCCATCCAGCAGCGGCACAAGGCTCTCCCCGTCCAGATCCGGATCCGCCTCCCCTCCCGCCAGCTCAACCAGCGTTGGCCGAATATCAACATGATGAACCCACGCGTCGATGCCCTGCCCTGCCCGAAGCCTCGAAGGCCATCGCATCAGCAGACCGATCTTCAATCCGTTTTCATAACAGGTCCACTTGCCGCCGGGTATCTGGGCTCCCTGTTCGGTTGAAAAAATTACCAGTGTGTTCTGCGACAATCCCGATTCCTCGAGGAAGTCGAGACAGAGCCCCAGCTCCCGGTCGAGGTCGTGAAGCTCGGCATAATAGCGGGTGAGTGCCTGGCGCATCGCAGGCGTATCAAGCCAGTATGGAGGGATGGAAAGAGAATCTTCTTTGAACAGGGATGGATCTCCCTCAGTCCACGGCACATGGGGACTGTGAGAGGCCACGACCAGACAGAATGGCTGGTCCCGATCCCGATGCATAAACTTCTTAATGGCTTCCGCATTGAAGCTGTTTCCACCAACGTCTTCGAATGGGAAACTGGCGGCGGGTTTGAAGTGTCTCTTTCCATTGATTCCGACACGGTATCCAAGGGCCTTGAGATCGTGAACCATGCTGGTGATTCCCTGCCTGACCCGGCTGTGGTTGGGCCATGCTCCATTCCGGACCGGGAAGAGTCCGGTGTAGAGCTGTGCACGTGTTGGCGCACACATGGCTGTGGATGTGTAGGCGTTATTGAAGCGCCAACCTTCCGCGGCAAGACGGTCGATGTGGGGCGTTACGGCATCGGGATTGCCGTAGCATGGAAGAGAATCCCTGTTCAGGTCATCGGCAATAAAAATGAGAATTCCCGGGGCCGTGGTATCGGCGGTGTCCGGCCGGGCGGCATCTGCCCAAAAGCCGATGCACAACAGCGCCGCAAAACGGAAAAAAAGCTGGATCATGGAAACCATCCTATCGGAACAGTGGACATAGCCCCAGCACGAATCGGGCATCCCCACACACCATCTGTTTCGGAAGCCTCCTTCGGGGAAAATTCTGAATCGCCTTGAGACGGAACATGGATCGGCTTAGCTTAGGCGGGTCAACTTACCTTGAGATCAAATTACAGAAGAGAAGAGGAGCGATTGGTTAGATGTACCTGCAGATGGCAAAGAGGGTGATTTTGGAGACTGACAAGCGTCTGGTGGCCAAACTCGCGGTCAACTTTGGAATCAAAGGGGCGATGTCCGTCATGCGGTTCCGCTCGCGGCTTCGCCGGGGCGAATATTTCCCGCCATTCCTCTACATCTCGGTCCTCAACAGCTGCAATCTCCGCTGCCAGGGATGCTGGGTGGACGTCGCTGCCAGGCAGGAGAAGATCCCCGAGGAAAACATGCACCGCATGATTCGCGAGGCAGAGGAGGCCGGCAACAGCTTTTTCGGAATTCTCGGGGGTGAACCGTTCATGCACAGGGAACTGCTCGATATTCTCGAGGAGCATCCCGGGAGCTATTTCCAGATTTTCACCAATGGTCAACTGATCACGGAGGAAAAGGCGCGTCAGATGCGCCGCATGGGCAACGTCACCCCGCTCGTCTCTGTCGAGGGATCGGAAATAACCAGCGACATCCGCCGCGGGAAATCAGGAGTCCTGTCAAAGACCATGCAGGGACTTCAGAACTGCCTCAAACACAAACTCCTCACCGGAGTCAGCACCAGCCTCTGTGCGAATAATTTTGAGGAGATGCTCAATGAAAAATGGATCGACAGACTGATCGACATGGGCGTGATGTACTGCTGGTTTCATACGTACCGGCCCGTCGGACCGGATCCGCGTCCCGAGCTGGCGCTCACACCCGAGCAGCAACTCCAGATCCGGAAATTTGTGGTGGAGATGAGATGCCGCAAACCCATAGCCATTATTGATGCCTATTATGATCACGATGGGCAGGCTCTGTGCCCTGCAGCCACCGGTATCAGCCATCACATCAGTCCATGGGGCGGAATCGAGCCATGCCCGATCGTCCAGTTTTCCAGAGAGAATATCCGCGACAGCCGTCACCTGAAGGATGTTTTTGTGCAGTCGGAGTTTCTCAAGGACTTCAGGCAGGCAGCGGCCAGCTCAACCCGAGGATGCATCGTCCTTGAAAGGCCCGACCTCCTCAAGGGCGTCATTGAGAAACACGGGGCAGCGGACGGCACGGCCAGGAAGACGGCTATGACCGAGCTGGAAGCCATGACACCCAAAACCTCCCAATACCGGAAAGGAGAGGAGGTCCCGGAAAAAAGCCTCGCCTACCGCCTCGCCAAGAGGCTTTTCTTTCAGGACTTCGGAGCCTACCGACCTTATGGACTGTGAGAGTGCAGTCAGCATCTGCATGGGTATCCACGTCGACTCAGATCATAAATTCATTCGATTAACGCAGAGGTCCGGGATTCCAGCATGAGCATCCGTCTTGAAATGCTTCAGGTTGCCCGACTGGCGCCCACCGTGCTTGGCGAGTCCACCGACCTCGTCGCTGATTTCATCACCAGCCGCCAGAATCCGGACGGTGGATTTGCATCCCGCTCCGGCAGCAGCGACCTCTATTACACCGTCTTCGGGATCGACTGCCTTGCCGCACTTCAGAAGCCGGTCGACAAGGACCGGTTGCGGGAGTATCTCCAGCAGTTTGGTGACGGTGAGGGGCTCGACTTTGTTCACCTCTGCTGTCTGACGCACTGCCACGCGGCGCTGGAGGATGAAGCCTTCTTCAAGTCTGAGACCTGCAGGCGCATGCACGATGAAGTCACACGGTATAGAAGCGCGGATGGAGGGTTCCACCCGGTCAGGGGTTCCAGGTGGGGAACGGCCTACGCCTGCTTCCTTGGCTACAGCGCCCATGCCAACCTGAGAAAACCACTTGATAACCCCATGGGACTTGTCCAGTGCCTGAAGCTCATGGAATGCAGCAGTGGCGGCTGGGCCAATGAAAAAGGCATCCCGGCCGGAGCCACCAACTCAACGGCCGCTGCCGTCACGCTGCTCAGGCAGCTTGAAGTGCCGGTCAATCAGGAAGTCGGCACATGGCTCCTCTCCATGTTTCATGAACAGGGTGGGTTTCTTGCCATGCCGCTGGCACCGATGCCCGACCTCCTTTCCACTGCAACCGCTCTTCATGCACTCGCCGGACTTCAGGTGGACCTCACTCCCGTCACCGACAAATGCCTGGATTTTATAGACACGCTGTGGACAAACAGCGGGGCCTTCCATGGCAACTGGGCCGACGAACATCTGGATTGCGAATACACCTTTTACGGACTTCTCGCCCTCGGACACCTCAGCGTCTTCCTCTGAAAAACCGTCCTGTAACACAGAGCTTTTTCAGTCGCTCCATGTTCTCCCCGGAGTTAATCCTCATCCATCCCCAGTATCCGCCGCGCTGACTGCTGGATGGATTCCCGCAGCTCGACGGGCTGCAGCACTTCCGCCTCTCCTCCCCAGGAAAGTATCCACGAGCGGATTTCAATCAGGTTGGAAACTTTGAGAGAGAGTTCGACACTGCCATCATCGAGGTTTTTGAGTTTCTGGGTCGGGTGCCATCTTTTCTCGCGGATGAAGTCGGCGATGCGGTCGCTGAAGCGGCAGACAACATGATATTCGCGGTCGCCGGTGATCACACCGAAGCTGGAAGCCAGCTGACTCCGCACATCGAAATCGGGCCGCGGGAAACTTTCATCCAGCACATCCAGTGTGTGTATTCGAAGCGGAGAAAAAGTACGGATTCCTTTCCGCAGGTGACAGTAGCCGAACAGAAACCATTCGCCATCGACATTTGCCAGATGATAGGGATCAACCTTCCTGGATTCAGCACGGCCCGACCCGGGTTTCCGGTATTTCATTTGTATTCGAGATCGGGCGGCTGTCGCTCTGGCGAGCTGGTCGATGATTTCAAGATTTACAATCGGCTCCGCAGTGGTCCTGAAGCTGATGGATTCGTCCCAGTGGGCGAGGTTCATCGAAACCGTATCGGGAAGTGAATCCGCAAGTTTCTGAAGGGTGTGCAGCAGTGGTTTTTCAAACGGCGTTCCCTTGTACTGCTGCAGCGCCTTCTCCGCAATCAGCAGAGCAAAAAGCTCACCCTCGGAAATCTGAATGGAGGGAAAGTCAGAGACCTCAGATGAGTAATAATATCCGTAGCGGGCGGAGTCATATTCAATGGGGAGGTTGAGACGATCGCGCATGAAAGCGATGTCCCGGATAATCGATTTCCGGCTGACTTCGAGTTGCCGGGCCAGTCTTGTGGAATTCGGGTATTCCCCGGCCGCAATGGACCGGTGGATCTTCATCATCCGCTCGAGTGGAGGCCTTGATACACCCCGTTTGTCACTCCCTTCCGCCGCCATCATATGCTGTATTCAATATTGTCGAATGCTGTCAGTATCCTGAAGGCAGGACATAAAAAAAACCCACTGCGGCTGGATATGCCTTCAGTGGATTGAAATGACTGTGGAAGTCCACGTGAGTGAATCAGCCCGTCAGAGAGGCTGGAATTCCATGGGCGGAATCATCAAACCCGGACACGGATCAGGACCGGAGCTGCTCGAGAAGCGCTTTATTGGTCTTGTGTTTCCTGAGTGCCCCCTGGAGTGTCTCGATGGCTTCGATCGGATTGAGATCAACCATCATTCGACGAAGCTTGTGAATGGCTTCTATATATTTCGGACCGTAAAGCTTCTCTTCCTTGCGTGTGCCGGACCGGGGAATGTCAACGGCAGGATAGAAGCGTCTTTCAGCAACTTTTCTGTCCAGAACCAGTTCCATGTTACCGGTTCCCTTGAATTCCTGAAAGATGAGTTCATCCATGCGGGATCCGGTTTCAACAAGGGCTGTAGCTATAATGGTCAGTGACCCGCCATCCTCGACCTTGCGCGCGGATGCAAACATCTTTCTGGGCATCTCCAGGGCGCGGGCATCCACACCGCCCGTCATCGTCCGTCCGCTGCCTCCATGCACACTGTTGAATGCCCTCGCGACCCGGGTCAGGGAATCCATCAGAATGAGTACATCCTGGCCGCATTCCACCATCCGGCGTCCCCGCTCAATCGTGAATCGGCTGATCCGAATGTGGGTTTCAAGGTCCTGGTCATTGCTGGAGGCAACGACCTCGGCATCCACAGAACGGGTGAAGTCAGTGACTTCCTCCGGGCGCTCATCCACCAGAAGGACAATCACCTTGACTTCAGGATGATTCGTGGTGACGGCGTTGGCTATCTGCTTCAGGATAGTGGTTTTACCTGTGCGTGGCGGCGCAACAATCAATCCGCGCGTGCCCTTGCCGATTGGAGTGACAAGGTCGATGAGCCGTGTCTCAATCACATCAGGCTTGGTCTCAAGATTGAATTTTTCAATTGGATCAATGGTGATCAGATTCTCGAACCGGACCTGCTGTGGATATTTTTTAATATCAACACCGTTAACGCGATCCACAGACTTCAACTGCGGTGAATGACCTCGATGAGGCGGTTGCGTTGGTCCTTCAACACGGACGCCTTCGCGAAGGAAATTCCGCTTGATCGTATCTGGCGTGACAAAGATGTCATGTGGTTTTGGCTGAAATTTATTTTCAGCGGATCTCAGGAAACCGAATCCCTTGTCAGAGACTTCGAGATAACCATCTGCGTACACACCGGTTTGGGCTGATTTGCCACCGTTCTTACTCATAATTTGTTTCAGGTGTAAAAAGGCTCAGGAACACGAATGAGTTCCCTTGGAATTGAAATTCGCAACTGCTGAATGAGCCAGGGATGCTGAAGTTGTCCAAGATTTGAATATCCGGACGGCCTTGACAATAAAATTATTTGAAAAATTACCCGATTCAAGTCCGGAATTGGATGGGGCCGGATTCACCCTTCTGCGGGTTTTCGGGATTCAAGGTAATCCTTGAGTGAAAATCCCTCGGCAACATCCTCGACAAGCCACCGGCCGTCAGCCCCCAGAGAAAACGCTCCGATGTAGGGTTTGTTCCATCGCTCCGGCTCAATCATCGAAAGGCTGAATTCCTCATCCGGGCGCTGGGAACGGTAGAGATAGTATGTCTGCCCGATCACCGGCTCAAAGCCGAAATGACTTTCATAAATGAGCTTGTTCCAGTTGAACTCATCCACCACCCGATAATATTCATCACGCAGCTGGGTCAGGCGCTGAGCAGTGTCCTTCTGGATATTGGAGACGCCGCGCGATTTGAAATTGGTGAGATCATTCGGGATGATTGTCGGACTGAGGGTCGACACCGGATAAGGCATGAATGCGTCCTTCCGGGTCACGAGGGCGTTCTCGCCCGGGTCCGCCGGCGCGACCATCGCACTGCCGGAATTCTGATATGAGTCCGAATCCTGGTTAATACTGGTATGACTGGTTTCTTTGCTGGAATCTGAATTCGCCACAATGTGAAAGTTAACGTGAACTGGTGTTTTGCCAAACGGGCCCGCCACAGGATCAGTGAAAGCGCGTGCCGTCACTGCGGAGACTTCAGCATCGACCGCAGAATATTTTTCTTCACTCTCTTCCTGAGTTCCCCGTGTTCTGGAAGGTCGACTCTGTCGATAATTTCGAGAGCTTTCTGGGGGTTACCTGCCTTGAGATTCCATCGCGCAAGATGGATCAGGACGTCCTGCCTGTCGGTCTCACTGGCGGCCACTGAAAACGCGTGCTCCCATGCCGCAAGGGCCTTGTCGAAGCGCGCCGGCTTGACGATATAGTATGAATTCGCCACATCATAAGCCAACTCAAAATTGTCGGGTGCTGTTTCCATGGCCCTGCGATAGATCGCGAAGGCCTTGTCGAAGATCTGCTGTTCGTTGAGACGGTAATAATCCATGGAATCCCTGCGGAAAAGGAACACGGCATTGGCGAAGTTGTGAAAGTAAACCCAGTGGGCTGGTTCGAGCGAAACTGCCTTTTCAAAATATTCGAATGCCTTGCGGATATCGCCATTGTGAGTGTGATATCCGGCGATGTTATTCCAGATGGCGGGATCGTCCGGGTTCAGATCAAGCGCTTTTTTCCACTGTTCGAGAGCCTTGTCCTCCAGTCCGCGGTTGTTGAAGAAATTGCCGTAATGCAATAGCGGATCCGAATGATCCGGGTATGTGGCAATCAGGTCTTCCCATGCAGCCTCCATGTCAGTTTCCCATTGCGAAACCTCCAGCTGAAGCTGTTGACGGGCAGCAGCCCCCGCTTCCTCCGCCTCAAGTGCGAAGGTGTCGAGAAGGCGTCGATGGGAATCGTCGCGGAAAGTGTCCTCTTTATCCAGCAGCGCGGCTATGGCAGCCTGCATGGGATCCACCGGCTCAGACTCCGGCACCGGCGACTGCTCCGGCGATGACTGCCCGGCATTGTCAGCAACACGGGCACCGCCAGCCCCGCCACCATCACGGCTCTGGCCGACCGTCCCGGAACAAACCGGGGCAGCCATCAGCAGCAGCGCGGCCGTCAGGAGCACAAAAATGCCATCGAGAGACTTCATCCGGTTACCATCCACGGGAAATCAGCTCCGGGCAACACGCGCCCGAAAAAGTTTCTCAGAAACACCGCCATCCTGCCGGATTCAGCACCCCAAGTCAGGGATGATTTAAATTCAACCTTGAAATCATGAATTGTTTGCAGAGTATAGGACCGCTACGATGGGATGGCCTATGACGCTTGGTGATTTCCTCAAACCAGAAAATGTGATTGCGGATCTGGATGTTCCGGACCGCTGGCAGGCGATTGACCGCCTTGTGGCCAACCTCGTTGAAACGGGGCGGGTTGCGCCCTCAAACCGCGATGCCATCTTCAAAGCCATCGAAAAACGGGAGCTGTCACTCAGCACCGGAATTGGGCTCGGAGTGGGCATTCCCCATGCATCCACCGACCTGATCAACGAGGTGGTTGGGGTTTTCGCCCGTTCGCTGCAGGGCATTGATTTTCAATCGCTGGACAACCAGCCGGTCAATGTCGTCACACTCTTCCTCGTGCCGCATGGCCAGTTCCAGCAGCACCTCCCCACCCTGGCCTCCATCGCCAAGGTCCTCAAAAACAACGACTTTCGCGAATCAGTCGAAAAAGCCAAAAGTTCCCGGGAAATCTACGACGCCATCATCAAGGCGTCCTGAGTGCGTTTCCTGCCCGACGCGTGTGATCACACTGCAGGCCATTGCTGGCTCATACAATTTTTCAAAACTGATAATCACCTGCCGGTGCGTTTCCAGGGCATGCCTGTGGCGCGTTGCAGGTCCTCCATCCTGACTTAAAAGTGATCCGATCCATCATTGAACAGAGAGTATCCAGAGCGGTGCTTGAGATTCTGCCGGACGTGGCTGTCGACCAGGTAAAGGTCCGGCCCTGTCCCAACCCCAAATTCGGGGACTACCAGACCAATGCCCTGATGGCGATTGCCAAGCGATCCGGCACCAACCCGAGGGACCTTGCCACACGTGTCCGGGACTCACTGGATGTTTCCGACATCTGCGAATCGGTTGAGATTGCCGGGGCCGGATTTCTGAATTTCCGAATCAGCGGGGATTGCGTCCGCAGGCTGCTCAGGGAATGCCTTGAAGGGACGCATCTGTTTGTCGCAGTGCCGGTCACGCCATTGAAGGTGGTGCTGGATTTCAGTTCCCCCAACGTGGCCAAGTCCATGCACGTTGGCCACATCCGCTCCACCATCCTGGGAGACTGCCTGGCACGTGTTTATCGATTCAGCGGGCACCAGGTCATCACCGACAATCACATCGGTGACTGGGGCACACAGTTTGGAAAACTTCTCTACGGATGGAAACACCACCTCGATGAAAAGGCTTTCTCTGAGAATCCCATTACCGAACTGGAACGGCTTTACAAACAGGTGAATGACGCCTCCGAGGCGGATGAAATACTGCTGGAGGCGTGCCGCAGTGAACTGGTCAGGCTGCAGCAGGGCGACCCGGAGAATCTCCGGATCTGGAATGCGATGATCGAAATCTCAAAGCAGCAGTTCGATACCATCTACCAGCGCCTCGGCGTGCACTTTGATCACACTCTTGGGGAAAGTGCGTATAACGATGCCCTCCCCGGCGTTGTCAGTGACCTCCTGGAAAAGGGGATCGCCAGCGAAAGCGATGGGGCCACCGTGGTCTTTTTTGAGGACGTCAAGGAGCTTAAGGACCACCCCGCCATGATCCGGAAAAGCGACGGTGGCTTTAATTACGCGACCACCGACCTGGCGACAATCGACTACCGCCTGCGTGAGTTCGATCCCGACGTCGTCATCTACGTCACCGATGGAAGACAGCAGCTTCACTTCAAACAGATCTTTGAGATTTTCCGCCGATGGAAAGGAGACTCCCGCACGAAACTGGAACACGTGTGGTTTGGAGCCATTCTTGGAGACGACGGACGGCCCTTCAAGACCCGGAGCGGAGGAACCATCAAACTGGCAGACCTCCTCGACGAGGCGGAGGAGCGCGCTCTGGCTGTAGTCAGGGAAAAAAATCCCGACATGCAGTGGGAGATGCAGAAGGAGATCGCCCGCTGCATCGGCATCGGGGCTGTCAAGTATGCGGATCTTCTTCCCAACCGGAATTCCGATTACCGGTTCAGCTGGGACCGGATGCTGTCCCTTCAGGGAAACACCGCCGTCTACCTGCTCTATGCCAATACCCGAATCAACAGCATTATTCGAAAGGCCGGCGATTACAGTCCGACGGATGTCACCTTTGAAACCCTGGAGGATCCGGCGGAATGGGCACTGGCACGGCGACTGATGAATTTCGGCTTCATTCTCGAAGCGGTGCTGGAGGAATCCCGACCGAATTATCTCTGCAATTACCTCTACGAACTGGCTTCAGATATTGCAGCCTTTTATGACCAGTGCCCGGTTCTCACCGCCGGGGGACAAAACCGGACCGACAGACTGGGCCTCTGCCAGTGCGCAGGCCGAGTGCTTGCCAAAGGACTGGAGTTGCTCGGTATTGAAACTGTGGAAAAGATGTAAGTGTGGCTTCTGATATAATAATCGGCATAGATCTCGGGACGACGAATTCTCTGGTGGCATCGGTGGATGCAGGATTCCCAATGGTCCTGGCGGATGATTCGGGCCGCCGGCTCACCCCGTCCGTCGTGCATTATCCGGCAGGTTCCAACACCGCCCCCCTTGTTGGAATCGAGGCAAAACGAAGTGCGCACCTCCACCCGGCTTCGACCTTTGCTTCGATAAAACGTTTCATGGGCCGGCGGTCTTCGGAAGTCCATGAAAGCGAAATCAAATCGGCTCCATGGAAATTCATCCTGGATGGAAATCACCCCCTGCGTGTTGAAACACCCCAGGGTCCCAGGCTGCCGGAAGAAATATCCGCGGAGATTCTCAAGAAGCTTGTGGCTGTCGCCAGTCATCGTCTGGAGACGGAAATCACCCGCGCTGTCATCACCGTCCCCGCCTATTTCAATGACGCCCAGCGACAGGCCACACAGCGCGCCGGAGAAGAGGCCGGTCTGACCGTCGAACGGATCATCAATGAACCCACTGCAGCTGCGCTCGCCTATGGCATCGACAAATCCCACACCGATGCCAGAGTCGCCGTCTTCGACCTCGGCGGAGGCACATTTGATATTTCCATTCTTCACCTGACTGAAGGGGTCTTTCAGGTACTGTCCACTTCAGGTGATACGCAGCTGGGTGGAGATGACATCGATTCGGCAATCATCGCATGGCTGCTGGGTGAGGTTCGCGGTGCCGCCGGTGATCTGACACTGAGCGCCGAACAGATGCGGCGCATCCGGGACGCGGCGGAGGAAGCCAAGATACGGCTCTCCACCTCCGAGTCGGCCGGTATCATTCTGCCTTTTCTCACCCCTGAGCTGAGTTTCGAGACAACCCTTTCAAGGGAAAACCTCGAATCCATGGCCATGCCGGTGGTGAGGCGCACCAGAAACCACTGTCTGCGAGCACTCAGAGATGCCGGCCTGGAACCCGCCGATCTCGATCAGGTCATCCTGGTCGGCGGGCAGACACGCATGCCCATGGTCAGAACGTTTGTGAAGGAACTCTTCGCCTGTCAGGATTTCGGGGAATCCCGCGGAAGCCTCCGGGTCGGGGTGGATCCGCACAGAGCGGATGGACCGGTTCTGAACACCGGCACGGATCCCGATGAGGCGGTTGCACTCGGCGCCGCCATCCAGGGAGCCATACTTTCGGGTGCTCTCAAAAATGTCGTCCTCATGGACGTCACACCGCTCTCCCTCGGCATCGAAACCTTCGGCGGATTGATGAATGTCATCATTCCCAGAAACACCACCATCCCGGTAAAGGCCGGGGAGATGTTCACCAATGCCGTCGACTTCCAGAAATCAATGCTCATCCGTGTGCTTCAGGGAGAACGTGAGAAGGCGGCGGACAACTGGGAACTCGGTCAGCTTACCATCGAATTCGAACCACTCCCGAGAGCAACCGCCCGGGTGGGGGTCCAGTTCGAAATCGACTCCAACGGTGTGCTCCACGTCCTTGCAAGGGATACCCGGACGGGGAAAGATCAGATCGTGGAGATCCGCTCAGCGGTTGATGTCGAGGACGAAGCAGTCCAGCAGATGGTTGAATCCTCTGTCGAGCATGCCTTCTCGGATCTGGCACACCGCCGGTGGGTTGAGGCAAAACAGCGGGCTCGGGAAACAATTGACGCAACACGCGCAGGACTCGAAGCATACGGGAACCAGCTGGACGAATCAGAACGAGCTCCTATCGAACAGGCTCTTGACAGCACTCTCAAGGCGCTCGAATCGGAAGATCCGGATACTGGAACCGGTGATACAGCCCTTCTCAAATCTTCACTCGCCTCTCTCGATGACGCCTCAAGCGCTCTTGCTGAAATCATGATGGAGGCGCTGTCCGAGGAATTTCTCAGAAGCCGCGGTTTGATCCAGTAAAGGCTCCTCGCACTCACATCCCGGCTCACGCTTTTGCCGGCATATTTGAGCCAGTCGGAATTCAGCACTGAAGAGTGAAAATAAAAAAAGGACGAACCCCGACTCACAGGGCTAATATTTTGTCAGGGCCGCCCTAACCTATTCCCCAGAATAGGCACGGTCATCAATGAGCAACGACCATGCCATGATCACCCCGGCTGGTGAACTCTGAAGCATCGTTCCCGCTTAAGTGCCACCGGGACAATGACTGAGAACGGTCCACTATTCGATATCCCCCGTCGATGTTTTTCACGGGATTTCCCGGACCGGCCCGATTGTGGACAATGCCCGGTTAATTCATGACACTTCTCCGCACCAGCCGGGTCTGAACATACCCTGCGATGGGATTGCCCCGTCCTGCAGGTGCATTGCATAACTTCACGCAATGCTTCAGAACGCCTGTATCAGCCGGCGTATTTCACGCAGCCGCGCTTCCGGCGCTTTTTTGGTGAGACGGGGAAACTTCCCTCCAAGGGTGACGAGCTGGTTATTGCGGGTGAGCTGCAGCCGTGAATCCTCACACTCGATCCTGCTGATCAGTTTGCTGGCGGCCAATACCTTGATCTCAGTGACAAGAAACAGCAGTTCAACCGGATGAGGCATGGCCCCGAACCGGTCACGGACTTCCGAAGCCACCTGTTCCAGATCCTCCATGTCCGTCACCTGTGCGAGCTTCCGGTATATTTCCACTCTGTGACGCTGCTCCCGGATGTACTCGTAGGGAAGGCAGGCATTGGCAATCGGATCCCCTCCCGCCGTGCGCACCGCAGCCGCCCCCCCGGCCGTGGCATGGGAAGGATTCAGCTCGAGAAAATCGATGACGACAGCGACATCAATCCGCTGCTTGACAGTTTCTCCCTTCAGACGGCTGATGCTCTGCTTGAGCAGCTGACAATAGAGCTCAAAACCAACCGCGGTAATATGCCCGCTTTGCTCGGCACCCAGCAGATTGCCGGATCCACGGATTTCAAGGTCCCTCATCGCGATCTTGAAACCGGATCCGAGGCTGGAATACTGCTTGATCGCGCTCATTCTTTTCCTCACGTCTGTCACCAGCCGCATATGCCTTGGCAACAGCAGATAAGCATAGGCCTGATGCTTGTAACGCCCGACCCGGCCCCGCAGCTGATAGAGCTGGCTCAGTCCGAACCGGTCCGCCCGGTCGATAATGATGGTGTTCGCGTTGGGGATGTCGATGCCGCTCTCTATGATGGTCGTTGAAAGAAGGACGTCAGCGTCCCCATTGACAAACCTTGTCATCACTTTCTCCAACTCATCCGCAGTCATCTGCCCGTGACCGACAATCACCCTCGCGTCCGGCACCAGTTCGTGAAGCCTGGCTTCCACGGTATGTATGGTATCCACCCTGTTGTGAAGAAAGAACACCTGGCCGTTGCGGTTCAGCTCCCTCTGAATCGCATCGCGGATCACCCTCTCATCATACGGATGAATAATTGTCTCCACCGGAAGTCGGTCCTGGGGCGGCGTCTCGATAGTACTCAGGTCCCGCGCTCCTGTCAGTGAGAGATAAAGCGTCCTTGGTATCGGAGTGGCACTCAATGTCAGCACGTCCACCGTCGCCCTCAGCATCTTGAACTTTTCCTTGTGGAGCACACCGAATCGCTGCTCCTCATCAATCACCACCAGTCCGAGATCCCGGAAGACAATATCCTTCTGCAGCAGCCGGTGTGTGCCGATGACTATGTCCACACTGCCATCGGCAAGTCCGCTGATTATCTCCTTCTGAACTCGTTTTCCCTGAAATCTGGACAATGACTGGATCGAAAACGGATAGGCCGCCATGCGGTCCCGGAAGTTCATGTAATGCTGCTGACACAGCACTGTCGTGGGGACAAGAATAGCCACCTGCTTGCCGTCCATCACCGCCTTGAAAGCGGCACGAATCGCAACCTCGGTCTTCCCGTACCCCACATCACCGCAAATCAGCCGGTCCATGGGACGGGCGGACTCCATATCCCGCTTTGTCTCATCTATGGCCTTGATCTGATCGTCGGTCTCCTGAAATGGAAACGCACCCTCGAATTCTCTCTGCCATGAGCTGTCCTCCTGAAAGGCGTATCCACCCGAGGCCTCCCTCAGGGCCTGAATCCGCAGAAATTCAGCGGCGAGGTCCTCGACTGCCTCCTCTGCCTTTTTCCGGGCCTTCTGCCAGCGGGTCCCGGTCATTGAATTCAGTGGAGGACGCGCCTTTCCAGCCCCCACATATTTGCTCACAAGATGGGCCTCCGTCACCGGAACGTACAGGCGTGGATTCGGCTGGTCAGGCGATTGAGGCGCAAACTCCAGCGCCAGACACTCTCTGGAGTTGTCATTGCGATCCGACATCTGCGTCATGCCGGCGAATCGGGCAATCCCATACTGGAGATGCACAACCAGATCCCCCTCCTGCAGGTCGGAAAAATCAATCTCCAGCGCGGAACGTGATGCCGGTGCATGCCTTGACCGGAGCTTTCTCGGCCGCTGGTGTTTGACTCTGCCGAAAATCTCAGCGTCGGTGACCCAGATGGTCTTCCCCTTCTCATCCAGAAATCCCGGAGCATACGACATTTCGAGAATCGGAGGCTGGCGATACTGCATCTCTTCGGGAAGAATTTTCAGCTCGGACCATAACTCCCGAATCCGGCGCCCCTCCCCATCGTTGCTGCAGAATATCACCAGTTGATATCCACCGCGGATCCACCGCCCGAACTGGTCAAAAAGGGCGTGCCGTCGAGCATCCATGACCTGGGCATCCTCAACCCGCTCTGAAACCGGTGACCACTCCTCCAGCGAAGGCATGTTCCATTCATGGACCAGTTCATCCGGTTCGCCCTGGCCGCTCTCAGTGATTTCAAGAATCCTCTGCCCCCGCGCATGGATCGATTCTCTCAACTCATCCAGCCCCAGAAAAAACGGATCCCCTTCCGGAACCTGTCTCAGAAAATGTTCCGCCGCTTCTTCTATGGCTTCGACATCACAAAACACCCATAAGGTGCCTGTCGGATAATATTGATCGAGACTCGCAGGCCCGATTGACCTGTCTTTTTCCTTTTCCCTGCCTTCGATCCCCGTGCCGGATCCCTCACCAATAATACGCTTGAGAACGCCCAGCTCCCCTCCCGGGCTCAAATCCACCTCCTCAAGCCTCTCCCGCGAAAGCTGACTCAAAGGATCAAAAGTGCGGATTGATTCAACCTCGTCGCCGAAGAACTCAAGCCTGACCGGCCATGCCATGGAAACCGGGAAGATGTCCACTATACCTCCCCGCATTGCCACCTGCCCCTTCCCGCTGACCTGAACCTCCGGCTCATAACCGCAGTCTTCAAGCCATTCAATAAGATCCAGAGGGTCAAGCTCGTCCCCCACCCGCACCCTCCGTGCTTCCCGTGCCAGCCACCCGGGATCAAATGTCTTCTGCAGTACGGATTCAATGCTGGCAACCACCGGCCTCCGAAAGCGGCCTTCAGCGCGAAGCGCCCCCATCAATGTCTCGAGCCTGTCACTGATCACATCCGCATGCGGCAGCTTGTTCTCATGCGGCAGCACCTCCCATCCGGGAAAATAATACACCTCCCCTTCGCCCGTCGAACCGCTCTCAGCTGCTGACGAATCCGCCCCTTCACCAAAAACACGAAGATCACCCCGGTGCACCCTCAGAGCGGTTGCCATATTCTCTGCCAGACGCTCCTGGCTCCGTGGACCGGATGTCACCACAACCAGCTGAACCATTTCCGGATCCGCACCACCACCATCATCACTCCGTCCAAAGACCGAAGCCGCATCCACCCTGCCCGCCGCCAATCCGCCAAGAAAATAACCCCACGCCCCGGAACAGATCCCGGTCACCCTCTGCCGGCAGCCTCCGCCAGCCCCCGCTACAGGGAACGATTTTTCCTTCTTCACGCTGCCCGCCAAACCTAGCGAATCCCATAACCAATGCAACAATAAATTAAGTGCCAGGTACTTTTTACTTGGCTTGGACGGGGATTGGGGGCAGGGTGTGGGGGATATGAGAACACGAAGGCGGTATCTGGTGGACGGGAATCGGGAGCAGGTTTTCCATGTGGTGAGCCGGGTGGTGGGACGGGCGCGGCTGTTGGGGGCCGGAGAGAAGACATTTTTCGTGAAGCTGATGCGCCGGCTGGAGGCATTTTCGGGGGTGGAGGTGATGGCGTTTACCGTGATGGGGAATCATTTTCATCTTCTGCTGCGGGTACCGGCGAAGCCGGATGAGATTGGTGAGGCCGAGATCTGGCGGCGCATGAGATATATCTATCCCGAGCATCGGATGAAGGAGATGCGGGCGCAGGTGGAAGAGTTCCGCTCCTCGGGCCGGGAACTGATGGTGAGGGAATTTTTTGACCGTCAGCGGCGGAGGATGTTTGACCTGTCTGAATACGTGCGCGAGCTTAAGGTACGGTTCAGCAAGTGGTATAACCAGGAGCACGACCGCAAGGGAACGCTGTGGGAGGAGCGATTCCGCTGCAGTCTGGTTGAAGGGTCCCGCCGGGCGATGATGACGGTCGGCGGATATATTGAGCTGAATGCCGTCAGGGCCGGACTGGTTGGCGATCCGAAGGATTATCGATGGTGCAGCTATGGAGAAGCAGCGGCGGGAGGCCGGAAAGCCCGGGAGGGCATTCGGAGAATTGCGACAGATTCAGCACAATCCTGTGATGGACGTGACAAATCGATGGTCGAGTACCGCGAGTTTTTTCTGGGGAGGATGTGTGCTGATGGAGGTGCATGCAGCGCAGGTGTGTTTTCTCAGGATTCCGGGCAGCCGGTGAAGGCGCCGGCGGGAGCGGGATCCGGGCTGAGTCTGGCGCAGGGATTGATGTGCCGGGTTCGCTATTTCACCGATGGACTGGCGATTGGCAGTCGCGAATTTGTTGCCGGTGTCGCGGCGCATCTCGCGCGTTTTGCCCTGTCACCCGGGGGCGACCTGCGCCGGCCCAGGCCAATGCGGTATGCGAACTGGGGTGGACTTCACAGTTACCGGGATCTTCGCAAGGACCCTGTTGTTCGGGAAGTTTCCGGGTGAAAGGGCATCGTTGAGGACGTATGATAAGGTCATGAGAATGACCGGCATGAGAGCCCGCCGCTGGATATGCGCACTGATATGGACAGTATGCACGTCCCATGGCTGGCCCCTGGTGGCGACGGCATCGTCCATACGCATCAGCGAGGTGGTGGCGGACAACGGGAATGGCATCAGAGGTCCGAACGGGTCGAGGGAGGACTGGATTGAACTTGAGAATACTGGCGATGGGGTGGTGAATCTCTCCGAATACGGGTTGAATGATGATCCCTCGCCTGAAGCGGCGTGGCGACTCCCTGAGCTGGAGATCGGCCCGGGAGAACGGGCAGTGTTTTTTGCGGCCGGGAAAGCGGCTGTGGAGGGGGGGGATGATGGGACGGGCTTTCATCTGCCGTTCAAGGTGGATTCGTCCGGTGAGACGCTGAGACTCTTTCGACTGGATGGCGGGGGTGGCTGGACATTGGCACAGGAGCTTCCTGTGCCGGAGCTGGATGAAGACCAGTCCTATGGGGTTACCGCGGACCAGCGTTGGGGATTCCTACAAAACCCGACTCCGGGATTGGCGAATGGTGAGCTTTCAAGGGAGTGGTATGACCGGTCATGCATCCGCATTGAACCGGCATCGGGGATCAAATCAGCTCCACTTACCTGCGTCCTCGAGACATCGGGGATCATGGAAGGGATTGAGATCTTCATGACTGTGGATGGGCGGCAGCCCTCACCTGAGAATGGAACAAGGTATCATCCGGGCACACCACTGCCAGTCGACGAGACCAGCGTTTTACGGTTCGCGTTTTTCCGCGACGGGATAGAGGTCACGCCGCAGAGGGCGAGCACCTATCTTTTTCATGGCCAGCTGTTTGCGGAAAGCGGCGGGGGATTCGCTCCTCCGGGCTGGCCCCCGGACTGGGGCAGAAACGCTGTTTACTATGGGCCATCGAGGGAAAAGATCTCTGAATGGCAGTGGGACCAGCAGCTGGAGGAAGCTTTTGAGTCCATACCTGTTTTTTCCCTGATCATGGACCTTGAGGATCTGTTCAGCATCGAGAACGGGATCTACGCCAACTCTCCGATGAAGGGCCGGGAGTGGGAGCGGCGGTGCCTTCTGGAGTTCATCCCGGGGGACGGGAGACCGAATTTTGATGTCAACGCGGGGATTCGCATTCGAGGTGGATTTTCGAGAAACAGTGGCAACCCCAAGCACAGCCTCCGATTTCTTTTCAGGGGAGAATACGGCGACAGGAAGCTGGAATACCCGGTGTTCGGGGAATCGGCTGCCGGGGAATTCGACCATCTGGATTTACGATGTTCCCAGAACTACAGCTGGAGTTTCGGGATGGACAGCAACGCCAATTTCATCCGCGACCAGTTCAACAGGGATGTTCAGATAGCCATGGGCCAGCCGGGAGTGCGCGGAGATTTCTGCCATCTGTTCATCAACGGTCTTTACTGGGGGCTTTACAATTTCACGGAGCGTCCCGAGGCCTCATACGGTGAGAGTTACTTTGGTGGCAAGAAGAAGCACTATGACGTCATCAAAAGCGCCGGGTTCAACTGGGGTGGCCGGTACGGACGGCAGGAGGACGACAGGGAAATCGGCCCGACCGGAACACGTATGCGGATTGAAGCCACGGACGGGACACTGGATGCATGGAAGGACCTGTGGGATCTGACACAGAGGCAGGGCGGATTCCGTTCGATGGCCAACTACAACACGGCTCTTGGACGGGACAGGGATGGCCGTCGGGATAAATCATTTCCGGTCCTGCTGGATGCCGCCAATCTGGCTGACTACATGCTGACCGTTCTGTCGATGGGAAACCGGGACGCGCCACTGACCTCCGGCGGCGACCGCCCCAACAACTGGTACGCGGTCCGGAACAGCAAAGGCGAGGACGGATTCCGGTTTTTCATCTGGGATGCCGAGCACACCCTGCTGTCGCCGTTTGAGGACCGCACAGGGCCGTGGGGCACAGGCGATCTCTTTGAATATTCGAATCCACAATATTTCTGGGAGCAATGCCTGTTGAATGAGGAATTCCGGTTCCTTGTCCGGGATCGGATGCACAGGCATTACAGCACGGGTGGTGCGCTGACTGAGTCCGTTCTGCGGGGGATGCTCCTCGATCTGGCCCTGAGAATCGAGGACGCCGTGGTGGCGGAATCAGCGCGATGGGGATCCAGGGTTGCGGACGATCCAATGCCCTACAATATCCTCAACCGCGAGGAGCACTGGAGGCCGGCGGTCGAGCGAATCTATCTGAATTACCTGCCAGTCAGGCCGGCGGTCTTCTATACCCAGATGGAAGCGTGGGGACTGACCCACCGGCTGCCGGAACCGGAGCTGGCCAGGAGCGAAACGGCAGGCCAGCCGGCCATAATCCGGATCCCGGATGAGTTGACAGGCGAGGCAGTCCTGGTCTGGGTTGAGGAAACCGCAAAGGCTGGCGGCAGCAGTGATCCACGCGAATATGGCGGCAGCGTTGCAGAAAAGGCGCAGACCACCACCGATCCTATATCCGTGGCACCGGGAATGACGGTCACAGCCCGACTGAAAGCCGGAAATCAATGGGGGCCGATGCTTCGGGCTGCTGCCCCGACCGCTGAGAATTGAGTTCCTGACCGTTCACAAAATCGAACGGGGCTGAACAGGAATGAAGCCGACTGTCACTGTGCTGTCGGCATATCTCCGACTCCGAATGACAGAACCTCGCCGACATTGGAGAATCGAATCTGGAGGTTCTCGTATCCGCCAGCCCTGGCGTAATGCCAGATTTCATTGGCACCGTCAGTGGAGACCCTGCTGGGCTGTCCGTACTGGGCAATCACCGATTCCTTGTCCGGGGACTGGAAGCCGGCCTGAGCCACGGAATTGAGGGTCCTGCCTGATGTGGAGGTTGAGGTGGATGAACAGGAAACAGCGCTGATTCCCAGCGCGAGACAAACAAGCATGGGTATGAATCTCATGGAGAACATAAAGTGTGCGGGCGGTTTCAGGATCTCAGGATGGGTTGATTTCCTCTGCGAGCTCTTCAGCAGGGTAGGTCCAGATTTCGGCGAGGGTCGGGTGATAGTGAGGGATGGTCATGAACTGATGGACAGTCATGCGTGCATGCATTGCCACAATGATTTCGTGGATCAGTTCACCGCCCTGCGGGCCTACACAGGAGGCTCCGAGAATTTCGCCGGACCGGGCATGAGCCATCATCTTGACGAAGCCGTGATGGGTATCGAGGATCATGGACTTGCCGTGATCATTAAATGGATAGGAAGCGGTTTTGTAGGGAATACCGAGTTCTGTGGCCTGTGATTCTGTCATGCCGACATGAGCGACATGCGGATCCGTGAAAACCACCTGAGTAATCAGTCGATAATCCATGGACTTCATCGACGAGGGATGCGCCATGTTCCATGCGGCAGTTTCCCCCTGCTGGATGGCGATATGGACAATTTCAAACGGACCGGTGCAGTCGCCGGCGGCGAAAATATGCGGGCTGGAGGTCTGCTGATGTTCGTTGGCAATGATCTGGCCATTGGTGCGGGTCTTCACGCCGGCCCTGTCGAGGTTCAGGGACGCGGTGTTGGGGGACCGTCCCAGTGCAAAGAAAATCTCTTCCGCCTCGACCGAGACCTTCCTTTTCTGATGCTCGAAGATGACCTTTTTCCCGACGGGTGATTTTTCGGCGCTTTCGATGCGTGTTCCGGTGTAGACCTGAATCCCCTCGGTCTCAAAGGCTTCCCGAAGAGTCTGGCAGGCATCCTTGTCAAACTCGCGAACCAGATGATCGCTGCGCTGGATGATGGTGGTTCTGACCCCGAGCCGGCTGAAAAACTGGGCGAACTCGACTGCGACCACGCCACCCCCGAGAACGATAATGGATGATGGAAGCCGGGTGAGCTTCAGGGCTTCGTCACTGGTGATATACCCGACATCGCGGAGGCTTCCGATCGGGCTCGGCGAGACCTTCGATCCGGTTGAGATGAGGAAGTGATCGGCCTGCAGTGTCGATCCGTCGCCAAGCTGCACCGTATGAGGATCAATGAAAGTTGCGTTCGACCGGACAAAATCAAAGCGGTCGCCACGTGTCAGCTGCTCCCGCCGGTAACCGGCAAAATCCTCGATAAGAAAATCCTTCCTGGCCATGACCTTGGGGAAGTCGACGCCAAACTCCGGAATATTGATACCCCAGACCCCGGCCTTCGAGGCGATGTGGGCCACCTCGGCTGACTGCAGAAGAGCCTTGGTCGGCATGCACCCCCGAAGGATGCACAGCCCGCCGATCTGCTCCCCGCCTTCGATCACCACCGTGCGAAGGCCATTCTCGACCGCCGTGCGGGCAGCCGCGTAACCTCCACTGCCACCGCCAATTACAGCACAATCATATCTGGAGTTTTCGCCTTTCATGCGTGCCCATTATGAAGGCAAACATGAATCTCCAGAGCAACAGGGAAAATCAGATTCAGACCGGAAAAATGCGGATCGGACTCCACCTGGGATGGCACATCGACTATCCTTCCGGGTAATGCGTCTGATCTGGATTTTTCTGACCCTCGCGGTGATTCTGATCATCCCGTTTGCACTTTTTGGTGACATGGGGCTTGGCGGGGGGGAATCCCTCGAGTTTCTACGGTCCTTTGGCAGGTGGGCGTGGCTGGTGGCCATACTGCTGCTCGCTGCCGATCTGCTGCTTCCACTGCCCGCGACGGCAATCATCGGAGCCCTCGGATATCTCTACGGACCGGTCGCGGGTGCCCTGATCGGGGCCGCCGGATCGTATCTCAGCGCCAGCATCGCCTACTGGCTCTGCCGAAAACTCGGCAGGAACACCGCCGAAAGACTGGTTGGCGCCGAGGATCTCCAAAAAGGGGAAAGACTTTTTGACGCCTGGGGCGGCTGGCTGGTCACTCTTTCAAGGTGGCTGCCGCTTTTTCCCGAAGTTATCGCCTGTCTTGCGGGAATGACCCGTATGCCTCACATCAAATTCAGCGTGGCGACCCTGTGCGGTGTCCTGCCACTGTCGGGGCTTTTCGCCACCATTGGTCACTATGGCAAGGACCACGGGGTGGCAGCCATATTGCTGAGTGCACTGCTGCCACCCATCTTCTGGCTCACACTGCAGTTTTTTTTCCGCAGAAAACTGAATAATACCACCCGGCGGAGTGGCGACTCCGGGGATTCCACGGAAGGAGAAACAGCGTGAGGATTCTGCATTTCATCTACGATTCGCCGGGCAATCCGTGGGTTGGTGGTGGCGGCGCCGGGAGAGTTTTCCAGATTGACCGGATACTTGCGAACCGAGGGCATGAAATCCGGCTGGTGATGGGCGCATTTCCGGACTGCCATTTGTCCGGGAAGAAGTTCGGGAATGGTGGAGGTCCGGAGGAAATTTTCATAGGCTCGGAGGCGGATTCCTATCTCTGGAGCACCATGGCCTACACGATGGCTTCATGGAAAAAGAGGGATGAATTGGCGGAATGGGCGGACATTCTGATTGAGGATTTTGCTCCCTGGAATCCCCTGTTCAGCTGTTCCAACCGTGCCGGGAAACCGGCGATGTTACAGATACAGAATTTTCTGGGTCGGGAGATACCGAGAAAATACCCGGTGATTGGCCACCCGCTGCAGTGGTTTGAGAGGTGGTATCCATCGCGCTTTCGACATCGGGTGTATGTGAACGGGAGCCTCAGGAGTGCCTATGGACTGGAGGGCACGGTGATTCCGATGGGCGTTGAACCCCAGGCGCTGGAAATTCCGATCCTCGAGGGGGATTACGTAGCCTTCCTCGGAAGGATTGATGCGGCACAGAAAGGACTGGACCTGTTGATTGAGGCATTTGAAGGACTGACTGATCTTCCACTGAAGATAGCGGGACGCGGACCGGATGAGGAAAAGCTTCGCAGACGGTCTGCAAATCTTGACCATGTCAGCTGGATTGGTCCGGTTCATGGACAGGCGAAATGGGATTTTTTATCGCGAGCCAGGTTCGTTGTGATTCCGTCGCGTTTTGAAGGGCAGCCACTGGTGGCGCTTGAGGCGGCAGCTGCCGGCAGGATGATACTGGCATCGGACATTCGCGAACTGGATTTCATCACCTCGGAGGGAATTGGACGTCAGGTAAGGGCCGGAGATTTGACCGGCTTTCGCGAGGCACTCCGGGATTGCTGGACGGACCGGGAAATGAGGCAGTCTGCCGGGGCTCGGGGGAGGCAGTTTGCCTCCGACCGAACCTGGGATGCCATAGCCGCGGATTTTGAAAAAACTTGTGAAGAGATCATCGCATGTTCATATAGAGGCCATTAAACAGCTGACAACGACGCACCCGGGCGAAGGGGATGGACGGCCATCAGGCCCCACCCGCTGAACCAAACCATCACGGAATTATCCCGGTCCAAATTTTTTCATCAGATATGCTTGCCACACTCCAGCGAATGCGGGGCGCCCTTATTTTTTCCGCCCTGATCACAGTCCTCATTCTGATTTTGTTCAGAGACAGTTTTCAGGACGGGATGGTGGTGTTTTCCAGTGACGGCCCTCTGTCCACGCTGATGACCTCCCATAACCGCCTGCCTCAGGGATTCGAAGGGAAGTGGCAGGATATCAACAAACTCGGCAAACCGGCCGGCGCCGCACCGGTGAATCTGACATGGCTTTTTCTCTGGTCCACCGGGCCGGTTTTCTTTGCCAAGTTCTACATCCCGCTGACACTGGTGTTTCTGGGTGTATCCATCTGGACCTTTTTCCGAAGCCGTGGATTTCCGATGGCAGTGGCCGGAGCCGCCGGTTTCGCCGGTGTCCTCAATTCCAATTTCTTCTCCTACGGATGCTGGGGCCTTGGAACCATCGTGCTGAGTGCCGGGCTCTTCTTTCTGGCAATGGCCACGTGGCGGATGCGGACCCGGTTCGGGTCTGTTCCCTCCACTCTGGCCAGTGGAACGCTGATCGGCCTGTGCGTGATGGAGGGGTTTGATGTCGGCATCATCCTCAGCATCCTCTTTGCGCTGTGGTGCGTGTGGGACATGCTCGGAAACAGACTGGGAAGCGATCCCGGTGGAAGAGCATTCCCCAATGGCCTTGTTCAACTCGCCATTCTCGTCGGATTTTCAGTCCTTGTCGCCATGCAGACGGTATTCTCCCTCTTTTCAACCCAGGTTCAGGGTGTCTCGGTTCTTGAGGAGGCTCCGACATCCCTGCAGAACAAGTGGGACTGGGCGACCCAGTGGAGTTTGCCGGTGAAAGAGACCATCCGCATCGCCATCCCTGGATTTTATGGCTACAGGATGGATACGCCCGAGGGCGGGGTTTATCGTGGCAATGTCGGGCGGGACCCGCAATTCGGGACGGACAATGTCGGCAGGATCCCCCGGCACTCCGGCTCCGGTTTTTACAGCGGAATTACGGTGCTCCTCGTGGCACTATTTGCCGGCATCACCGGGTGGTCAGGCCGCCAGCCATTTTTTGATGCGGCGGACCGGCACTGGATCCGCTTCTGGGTCGTCGTTGGAGTGCTGAGCCTCGGCCTCTCCTATGGGCGCCACTTTGTGCTCTACGGACTGATTCATCCCCTGCCCTTCTTCAATTCAATACGCAATCCGATCAAGTTCCTTCACCCGATGAGCATCTCGGTCATTATCCTGTTCGCTTATGGATTCCGGGCGATGCTGTCTCTGGTTCAGGAGCGGTGGACAAGTCGGAGTAAGGCGGTGCCGGAGGCATCAGGAAATGCCGCAGCCGGCGGCGGCATGCCGGTTGCCAAGGGGGAACGCAGCATTGCTCTGGCGTCGAAGCTTGCTCTGGCGGTGCCTGCGCTGGCGCTCCTTTTCCTGCTGATGGTGGCAGGACAGCGCAAGTCGATGGAGGCTGAGATTTCCAGGAGCCTGACCAGGGAGGGTGTGGATGCTGAAACAGCCCGGCAGATACCGGAATTTGTCGTGAGCGAAACCTTCAGGTTTTTTGTGTTCAGCAGCCTGACCGGCGCATTTCTTTTCGTGGTGCTCTCGGGGCGTCACGGGAGCAGACTGTCTCCGGCAATTTTCACGGGCACAGTGATTGGTCTGGTCGCCGTGGATCTGGGAATGGCCAACCGTCCGTGGATCCAGCATGTCAACGCGGGAGAGAAATATGTTGAAGACCACCTCGTGCAGACGCTCAGACCGGAGGACGGATTGAGCCGGGGGCGGGTTGGAGTGACTCCGGCCTTCAATACACCAAGCCCGCAGCTCAAGAATCTTGTCAGCCTGCTGGAACAGCTTTACCGGGCGGAGTGGCTGCAGCATCAGTTTCCCTACTTTGACATTGCTTCAATTGACATACCGCAGGAGTCACGGCCATCCGCCGATTTTGAAGCCTTCCGAAGTGCACTCTCGATGGCGGCAAACCCCCTGAACCTGAGAAGATTCTGGGAGCTGACCAGCACCCGTTACATTCTTGGCCTTTCACAGGGCGGCCTGGTCGAACTGTTCAACCAGCAGCTGGACCAGGGCAGAAACCGCTTCGAGGTTCTCACTGCCTTCACCATCGATGAATCCAAGGTGAACCGGGATAACAATGTGGAGACCCTGCCTTCAGAGGGCGGCCCATTTGCCGTCATCGAGTTCAAGGGAGCCCTGGACCGGGCCACGGCGTATTCAGCATGGAACGTCGAAACAAACCTGAGCGAAGTGCTGAAGCGACTGCCGGATCCATCCTGGGACCCTTCTGCCAGCGTCTTTGTCAGTCCGGGAAACAACGGTGTCAGCGCCATGCCATCCGGATTGACCAAAGCTGCCGGAGGATCCACAGAAGAGAATCCGGTCGCAGCCAGCCAGTCGGTTGCAGTGGAGATCATCGACTACAAGCCCACTCGAATGGAGGTGTCGGTGACAGCTGATGCTCCCTGTGTCCTCATGACCACCGACAAATTTGACCCGGACTGGGAGGTGAGGATTGATGGTTCACGTGCCGAGCTGCTCCGATGCAACTTCATTTGCCGGGGAGTGTTCCTTGATAAAGTCGGGAAACCTGTGACCGTAGTCTTTGAGTACACCCCTCCGGCGACCCCACTCAGGATAACCGGAGTCGCGCTTGCGGCGGGGACACTGGTTATTCTGCTGTGCCCGACCCCACTGCTTCGGTGCGGCAGGAAGGAAGAACCGAAGACAGCGGATTCAGACCGTCCGCAAAAGGAGACCGGAAAAGATTGAAGCCCACAGCGCTCCGGACGAATACGTCATGGAAAGCGACAACCGGGAGGACATGCAATGGCCGAAGAGATGTCAGCCGCGATGAGCCATCAGGACTATTACCGAAATAACGAGAGCTATGCCCGGTTTCTGAATGCACAGGACAAGGCATTCTTCGGGAAATATATCCGTTACCTGAGCCGGTCTCAGCCCGGCGGAAAGATCCTCGATGCAGGCTGCGGCACCGGGCAGGTTGTGGCGGCTCTGGATGCCATGGGGTTTGAGACCTATGGCATTGAGGTTTCCGAGCCGAATATCCACATCGCACAATCCGTCAGCTGCCGCTGTTCTCTTTACGATGGCAGATCGATTCCCTTTGATGAGTGCTTCTTCGACGCCGTCGGCAGCTTTAACGTCCTCGAACACGTGGTCGAACCAGAAGCATACCTCCGAGAACTGGTCCGCGTTCTCAAACCTGGAGGAACTCTGGTGCTTTCAAGTCCGAACTTTCTTCGTGTGTTCGGCTGGCGCGATTATCACTGGCACATGCGGGGGATCGGACGGAAACTGCGCAACGCACGGACGCTGCTCCATCGATGGAGGTCCGCACGTCAACCCGATACAGTCATGGATTTTGAACGGATGGACCCGGTCATAAGTGAAGATTTCCAGCCCGATGATGACGCCATCGTCGTCACCAATCTGATAGATATCAATCGACACCTTGAGTATCTGGGATGCCGGGTGACTCATGCACACTGCACCGACAGAGAGGTCCCCGCATTGATAGAATGGGGACTGAATATCACACCCCTCAAATATCTGATTTTCAACGCCTTTGTGCGGGCGGAACGACTGCAGGTCACGAAAGGAGCCAGTAACAGCCTGTGAACATGGTTGAACAGATCAAGTCGGTATTCCGGCGGTGTCCGGGATGGTGTGAAAACCCACCGCAATCAAAAAAAACCGGGCCCGGGAAATCCCGTTCTGCCGCAGTTTATTTATTTCTGGTGACGCTGATCCCGATGGCCGGGATTGCGGTGATTGCTCAGGCACAATGGGGACCACAGGGTGGAGGTGCCTCCCCTTCCACAATCCGAAGCGGCCCCGGACTGCGTGACATGGGGGGAAACCGCCCCGCTCCACCAGGCAGAAGCGGAGTCCCGGAGTGGACGATCGACAATCGCTTTGATTCCGACATCTTCACCTTCGTGCGCATTGAATACGATGGGGCCTACGGACGCAGCGCATGGCGGGTCGATTACCCCGCTGCCGACCTCAACTTCTCCTATCGTCTCGAGGAACTGACATCCATGAAGGTCCACCCCGACGGTCGGACCATGAGGCTGGAAAACGAGTCCCTCCACGATTACCCGTTCATTTTCATGATTGACGCCAGACACCTTTACCTGAGCGGCCTGCAGGTGGAAATTCTGAGGAACTACCTCGAGTCAGGCGGATTCCTCATGATGGATGATCTGTGGGGCAATGCGATGCTCAACCACATCAGTGGCGAGCTGAGAAAGGTGTTCCCCGATCGCGAACTCGTCGAGCTGCCGCTGGAACATGAACTGTTCCACTGCGTCTTCGATCTGGATGTGAAACCACAGGTGCCAAGCGAGGATGCCGCACACGACGGCGCACCTTTCGGAATCACCTGGGAAACCAACATCGGAGAACCGGACGAGAACCTGAACACCCCGCACTACAAAGCCATACTGGATGATGACGGCAGAATCATGGTCCTCGTCTGCCACAACACCGACCTGAGTGACGGCTGGGAGGAGGAAGGAATCAGCGAATGGTTCTTCACCAACTTTTCAGAGAAATATTCCTACCCTCTGGGAATTAACATCATCTACTACTGTATGACACACTGACTCCGTGTCGCATGAAGGCGTAACCAGCCCACCACCCACGTCCGGTCAGATTACCTCGGTTGCCCCATGCCTCTGACACAGCCCACGTTATCTTATTGGATTGGCGGAACACGACCGGACTCACCTCCGGCTGAATAATCTCTTTTCTCGACTCATGCCAGCCCGGCCCTTCCCATTCCGTCCGATCAAATCAGGGATGAAGACTACCCGCCTTCACCCGAATTTTCGTCTCAGACAGTCCATGAGTGAGACCAGATGCTCTTCGCTCACCTCATAATAGACTTTCTGACCATCACGACGGGAACTGAGGAATCCGCATTTCTTCATCAATCCCAGATGTTCAGAGGCGACATGCTGACGGACTCCAACGGCTTCAGCCAGCTCACCCACAGCATATTCCTTGTTCAACAAATGCTGGACAATGTCCAGCCTGACAGGATGAGCCAGCACCTTAAGGCAGTCGGCTGCCTTCGATAGCGTGTCCTCATCCATTACTTCAAAACTTCCACCTTTTTCCATATAGAGATACCTGGATAAACTTCTGGTAAGACAATCTCCCGGTCAAACATATTCAACCATAAGAGATTTCCTTAAATTGGTAAGGATTTTCCTGCCTGATGGCAAGAAGTATATAGTGCCACTCAGTTGAAATTTGTAAAAAGTAAAAATGATGATTTTGATGCCCGCTGAGACCGACTGGCAGCGAAGGTGAAATGGGGAGTATGGTATCCGCCTGGATTCAGGAGAGAATCGAGTTGAAAGTGGCCATATACAGGGTGGCCACCCGGAAAATCTGGAAGATGATGAAGATGGAGATGAGCACGTAGAAGGTTCGGGAGACGGCCGTGCCGAACTGACTGAGCAGCCGCTGGGTATCCTCCAGATACTGCGTGTAAAGCGTTTGAAGTGTCTGGTCAATGCTTCCCGATTCCTCGGCGACGGAGAGGGAGACAAGGTAGGATTCGGGAAAAAAAGAAGCATTTTTGAGGATTTGTGAGACGGAGAGTCCGGCTTCGAGGCGAGGGAGCTGGTGTTGAATTCTCGTGTGAAGTTTGAGAGAGCCACTCGCCGAGCCGGCAAGTCGGAGTGATTTATCAACCTTCGCACCGGCGGTTAACAGTGAATCCAGAGCCAGAGTGAAGCGGGTGATGAAGAGAAATCGAAGCGCCTTGCCAAGAATGGGGATCCAGCTCGTGACAGTTTCAAGGGCAAGTCGGAGTGGGGCAAGTAGCCGGTTTGATGCCAGGAAAAGGCTCCCGAAGACCAGAATATAGAGGGGGAGAAGTGTTCCGAGAATGATGAGGACCGACCCCCTGGTGTCAAAATCATTGAGAATCCAGTTCACCAGCGCAATGACCATTACAGCGGCATGGTAGGTGAGCGCCGGATAGGTGCATTGGCCAATGGCATTCTGGTAGATACGGGCAATCGATGAATAATACTGGTCGAGGAAGCTGAGAATTTGCACGCTCCTGCCGGACTGTTCGCCGACGTCGACAAGTGTGGCGTCCAGTGGTTCACGGGAAGGGAAGCGGCCGACAAAAAGGGCCTCGGAAAAAGTGTTGCCTCTTTCGATGGCAGCTGCCTTTTGCTCCAGGGACTGAGTGTCAAAAGATTTACCTCCGGATGACCCTAACGTGCGAAAGGATCTGGCCGGAGGCACACCGTTGGTCAGCAGTTGAGAAAGCTGACGATAAAATTCGGACCGTTTTCGGTAGTGGCCGGGTAGCGGGATGAGTGGCATTTGATCACCGCAAATATCACCCGAAGGAGACAGTTTGTCAGCTGCCGATCAAATGTTTTTTGATTTCTTCGGGCGAATGACCGGCACCGTTGAGGGTATGCTTGAGTTCCCCGTTGGAGAAGAACATGAGGGTGGGAATCGATGTGATTCCATACTGACTTGCAATGCCGGGAGACTCATCGGTGTTTACCTTGCCGATCTTTGCTTTGCCATCCACCTGATTAGCAATCTGCTCCAGCACAGGGGCAATCATTTTGCAGGGACCACACCACTCGGCGTAAAAGTCGACAAGCACCGGAATCGGTGACTTCAGGACTTCAGATTCGAAGTTGTCCTCAGTCAGTTGAACGAGTTTTTCAGAAGCCATGCGATGGGGAAATCAGAATTGAGGTTCGTTCAGGTTCAGAAAAACCAGAAGAACGGAAACCAGTGAAATAATTGAGAAAACCAGTGACATGAGGGTTACAACGGTTCCGGCACCACCACCGGTGGCGGCTGGTGCCCGGCGGGCTGCCGGACGTGGCCCGGGAGCAGCTGCACCGGCTCGGGCTGGAGCTGAAGCACCGGCTCCCCCGCCAGCTGCCGGAGCTGCGGCTGCCGGGGCTGCAGAAGGAGCTGCAGCAGCGGACTTGGGTGCCGTCGGCCCGCCTGGCTTGGGTGCCGAAAGCTTGACCGTGGGAGAAGCAGTCTGCTTGGGTGGCAGGTTGATGCGAACAGTCTGCTTCTTCTGGGACTGTCCCGGTGCGCTTGGATTTTCTTCAGCCATAAGGAAATTATTTTCTCTACCAACTAGTCGAATTGGCTTCTGTCTGTCAAACCTAATTCACACTCCCCGGCAGCGCAACCCACCCCTCTGCCCATGATAAAAGTGCCTGGCACCCTGATCGGGCTTATTTTTTTCTTTCAGCCTGCCGCTGTAGCCATTAAAAATTGCGATGAAACAGGAACTCGAAAAAGGACTATGCTGAACACTCCGAACATCACAATTCTTGTGACATTTGCCTTTGCGGCGGTCATTCCCATCATTTTTCTGGTGATTCTCAACCGGTTTCTTGGTGGCAAGAACAAGAAATAGCGACTGTTTCGTGTCTCGAGGAGTGTCCTGCCATCAGGTCCTGAGAAGAACCTGAATGTTCTGCCTTATGGGGCGCACCAAACTGCCTCCGAACTGGTTTTATTCATTGAGCTTACCGGTCATGAGGGAATTGCAGGGCACCGGGTCGCTCAACAGGACATAATTCATCTCAAGTAACAAAAGAGATCTCCCGTGTGTCATGTCTGTAAGGATAACAGGCTGAAAACATGGGAGATTTTATTTTTTCTGCTTCGGATTCGGATTCCAGTCCCATTTCCCGCCGTCAATCCGGTGGGATGAGTCGCCGGGATGCACTCAGGCTGGCGGCCCTTGGACTTGGAGCCGGGGGGGCTCTCGGTGCTTCCGGGATGGATGCACAAATCGCTGATAAAGGGGGGATTGAGGATGCATCCCCTTCACCGATCCCTGAAGCGGACATCAATCGAAAGGATTACAATGGGCCCAATGTGGTCATTATCCGTTTCGGCGGCGGTGTGAGGCGGCGCGAAGCCATTGATGAAACGCACACCTTTTCTCCATATCTGCTGAAAAAGCTGGCTCCCGAAGGGACACTCTTCACCAACATGTTTTATGATGAGGGGGGCGGGTTTGAGGTCGGCCATGGCCAGGGGACGCTCAATCTTCTGACTGGTCACTACGACCATTACCGGGATGTGAGTGACAAATTTCTGGGTGAAGGCTTTGAATCCCGCTTTCCCACCCTTTTCGAGTACCTCCGGCGGTCATTTTCAGTCGCCGATCACGAGGCACTCATCATCAACGGTGAAGACCGCACGCAGGAGGAATTCTACTCCTTCAGCAACAGTCATCTTTTTGGAGCACGTTTCAGAAGCTCCGTTCTCAGCCTCTACCGCTACAAACTTCACCTTCTGAAGAAGAAGCTTGGGGAGATAACCCCGGACCATCCGGACTTTGAAAAGGTCGGGAAGGCCTTCAGGGAGATGAGCAGCCGCAACTACAGAAGCGGTGCCAGCCTTGAGCAGAGCGAAGTCATCGAGTCCTTCTGGGCGGAGTGGGAGCATTTCTACGGGCGCTCCGGCCTTAAGAATCCGCGGGGAGACCGCCTCCTGACGGAATTGTCAAGCTGGGCCCTGAAACGGCTGCGGCCCAGGCTGATGATGGTGAATTACAACGACCCGGATTATGTCCACTGGGGCTATATGGCCCACTACACCCGGGCCATTTCGATAATTGATCAGGGCATCCAACGTATTTACCAGGAGTGTCAGGCGGATGAGTTCTACCGGGACAACACCATTTTTGTGATCGCGCCGGACTGTGGCAGGGACACGAATCCGCTGGTCAGGGTGCCTTGTCAGCATCATTTCAATACCCGGTCCTCCCGCGAAATATTCGGATTGGTGCTTGGTCCGGGCGTGGCGCGGGGTCAGGTGGTCGATCGCCAGTGCGAGCAGATAAGCCTGCCGGTAACTGCCGCCACCATCGCCGGCATACCGATGACGGAAGCGGAGGCACCCGTTCTGGAGGAAGCCTTAGTCTGAAGAATCAGGGCATTGAATGATGATGAATGAGGATAAAGCCGTCGATGTTCCGCAGGCCGCGGCGGAATCTGATGCGAAAGCGGATCAATGGGACCAGTCTGCCGGACGGGAAGGTGATAGGCGATCCGCCCCTGCCCGGCGTGGAAAGGTGAGGAGACTTCTGGTTTTCCTGGCGAAATGGACCGGCCTTGTGATTCTGAGCCTCGGTTCCATAACCAGTTTTCTGGTGAACGGGTGGCTGGTATCCGTGACGCGCAAAGGCATATGCGATCAATGGCGGTCTTCGGCAAGGCGTCTCAGGGCCAGAGGAAATGTCCCGGAGGTCGGCACCGATACCGAAGCCGGGTGCCAGGCACTTCCATCCTCCTCCACCGCTGTATCCGCGGATGGCGGCGGGGTTTCAGTGAACACTGCCGGGGATCAGCCCGGGCCGGAAGAAGTCCGGACAGAGGGGAAACACAGGCCCAGAACCGTCATCGGGCGCAGCTGGCAGTGGACGGGGGAGAATTTTATCAGGGGGCTTCGCAACTGGTTCGGAGTCTGGGTCTGGACTCTTCCCGGGCTGGGATTGATGGCGACCGCATGGTATGCCGGCTGGCAGGTTTCCTTCACCAAGATGTATGAATACTCGGCGGTGGGCACACTGACCGGCATTGCCGGAATGCTGTGTCTCACAGTGACCCTTCCGATGGTCATGATGGCTATGGCACGTTATTCGGTTTCAGGGGACTGGAAGGTGTTTTTTCAGGCGCGGCGGAACTGGCGGTGGGTCCGGCGGGCTGGTCTCCGGAATATCTCCACGGCGGCGCTGTTCCTGATTGCAAGCCTTCCGGTCGGGGTCAATTACTTTGCCTTTTATTTCTGGCCGGACGTCATCGGGATGAAGTCTGACTGGAGCCCCGGGCAACTCATGTTTGCTGTGAACCGATTTTATTTCCTCTCCAGCCTTCTGCTGCTGATGCCGGTCTGGGTGGTGACACGCTACCTCCTCGGTCGTCATTTGTATGCACCGGTTGTCACGCGGTGGATTCGGCGCAAGCAGGTTTCGGCCGATGAGCTGACGGAGGGGGAATGGCAGACATTGCGCGAGAATGGCTGGATGGTGCTACCGCCGGCGGACGACGAACTTCCATCGAGGCCCCACGTGCTGATGCGGATTCTGAAGACGATCATCCCGGTCAGCTCGGTGGCTGCGACCGGGCTCCTGTGGCTGGCATTCAGCTTTCTGATCTTCATGGCCCAGTTTGCCCGCTACTCGGGCCTTGAGGGATGGTTCAACCATCCAATCATCCACAATCCTCATTATCATTATGCGCCGCAGCTTGATCCGGCAGGAAACGATTCAATGCTCCTGAATGACAACCCGGCCTTCCGCGACTGAAAGCCGGGGAATTCAACTGCCGCGGGTCCCGGGATGCGGCAGCACGGCACTCATCACCCATCCGATCAGAAAGCAGCTGCCCACTCCCACGAAGGGATAAAGGTAGGCCTGCAAACCGGTTCGCTGCCAGACAAGGATGAGGACAATCAAAGCCGATATGACCCCGAACAGAGCGCCACGGGCATGCGTCCTGCGGGTCAGCATCCCGAGAAGAAACAGTCCGCCCAGAACCCCCATGAAAAGCCCGATGACCTTGATGAAGGAATCGAAGAGGGACTTTATTTCAGGGGCGATGAACAGGAGTCCGAGGCCGGTTCCTGCGACACCGAAAAGAAAGGTCATTATCCTGGCAAGCCGGAGTTGAGAGGATTCATCACCGGAACGGGATGCCCAGTTGAAGTCGGTGAAAAGTGCGGTGGTCATGGAGTTCATGCTGGTGGAGACCGTGGACTGGGCAGCGGCGAAGATCCCGGCCACGATCAGACCGGCATAACCGACCGGCATCTGCGAGACGATGAAAAACGGAAAGATCTGGTCGGTGTGAAGAGTCATGTCGAGGGCTTCGGGCCGCGATCGGAAGAAGGTGAACAGGGCTGTGCCGATTCCGAAGAAGAGGAGCGTTGCCACGATGCTGAGAACGGCATTCAGATAAATGGATCGGGCGGCGAGCTTCTGTGAGGCGGTGGTCATGTAGCGTTGAACAACCGCCTGATCACTGGTGTAGGAGGAAAGATTCTGCCCCAGCGCGCCCATGACCACCACCCAGAAGGCCAGTCGCGCATCCGACGGGTTGAAATGAAAATTGGCGACGCGGAACTTGCCGGCATCGAAACCGGCAGAGAAATAGCCGGAGATGCCGCCCTCGGTCCCAAGGACAAGCGCCCCGAACGCCACAAAGGCCCCGGACAGGAGCACCACTGCCTGCACCGTATCCGTCCAGACGACGGCTTCCACCCCGCCGGCGGAGGCATAGAAAATACAGAGCACTCCCATCAGCAGCACGGACTGGGCAGGGGTGAGAGGCGTGGCAACAGCCAGCGCCAGACCGGTCAGGGACATCACAATCGCCATTCGAAAAAGGTGGAAGCAGATGAAGACCCCGCTGGCGACCTGGCGGACGGCACGACTGAAACGATTTTCCAGGTATTCGTAGGCACTGACTGCATCAATGCCCCGGAAAAAAGGCAGAGCGATCCGGACTGCATACACTGCGACCACCGGGATCATGAAATTGCCGACAGAATAGACCCAGTCCTGAGAATAGGCCTTGGCCGGAATTCCCGTGTATGTCAGGGAACTCAGCATGGTGGCAAAGACACTGCAGCCCGCAGCCCACCACACAATTCTTTTCCCGCCCCGGAAATAATCATCTGTTGTCCGGTTTCTCATGGCGAAGAAGAACCCGAAGGCCGAGGTGATGGCGAGGTAGGCAAGGGTCACTGTGAGATTGACTGCACCAAAGGACACGTCGAGACCGACCGGGGTTATGCGGTAGACTTCCGGAGACCGAACCCTTGGACGAATTTCGCCGGATGCCATGATCCACGAATCCCGGAATGGCACCGCGGTGGTGGTGACATGGCTGACGGGTATGGGCCCGGCATCGGTCCATGTGTCGGTGATGGCATGGTAGGCGAATGAACGACGGGGAAAACCGGGATGGTCATCCCGGAGTTCATCCGTGCGGAAGAAATTTTCACCGCTGTCACCGCCTGCCACCACGTAATGACTCTGTCCAACCGGGAAGGCAGCGCCGGCCATCACACAGGCCGGAACATCCGCCACTTTTGTCCAAGATTTGGTTGAGGGGTTGAATTTCCAATGGTCGGTCAGAAATCGAACACCATCCCCCGACTCATCAGGGCACCGGCCACTGGCGATGAACACACAGGTGTCGTAGCCGTCATGCTGCGCGGCGGCAACCGGGAATATCCTCGGAGCCCCAGGCAGATCCGGCAGTGTCTCCCACTTCAGAGACTCAATGGTCCCGGGGATATCAGGATCCAGCTGTCCGGTTTCGAGGGACCAGAATGAGGATACGGCGGATTCCAGCCCGGAGCCGGTCTGCCCGGCGCAGACATAAACTGTGGAGCCGATCAGCACCGCCTGGCCCCCGGCCATGGGCGCCGGCATTGGGGGCAGTTCGATAAGGTTGACCCGTAATCCTGAATCCCCTCCTTCGGCGGCCTGCAGCAGCCAGGCTGTATTGAATATCCGGACACCGTCATTCCCGCCCAGACACAGAATACCCTGAGGGATGGAAACCGAGGCTCCATAAGCCACAGGTCGCGGCAGAGAACCGCTGTCCAGCCATTGAGGGGATTCGGCATCCAGGTCCAGGCAGTAAATGGCATCGTGCCAGACTTTGTCGGACTCCCAGACCGGCTCGGGAAAGTTGGCGCCACCTGCGACGATGAGATAATTCCGGTGAACGCCGCTGAAGGGCGCCGCCACCCCCAGCGCATCGGGGATATCGGGCAGCCGGTCCCACTTCAACTGGTTCCCGTCATCATTGGCCGAAGTTGAGCAGCAGGCCCACAGCAGGAAAACGGCGGGAAGAATACGCTGCAGTCGGGCAGCAACGGCGGCCCGGTGCACAGCCGCTGAAAAAATGGATATCCGGTCTGTCATGAATTGGAGACGTGCGGTTCGGGTTTGAGGAGGACCATAGACAAGGGGGCCGCAGGCAGCAAGGCCACACTCACACGCGGCGGCGGGTTGACAGCCGCTCTCGCGCATGCAAACGTTCCCTGCTCCCGCACGACGCCAGAGCGACTCAAATCATCAATGTATCAGCCCCGATGCTGCTCATAGGGAAAGAGGCTTCGCAAAAATTCCGGAAGGCTTCACCAGTGCTTGCCATGGTGTTCCTTGTGGTGGCGTCCCGGGCTGTTATCGGCCAGCCTCAGGCCACCCTGAGCCTGTTTCAGGTTCCGCCCGATGAGAACAGCGGCAATCCATGGAAAGTCCGGTCACTTCTTGCGCCTGACAGCACCCGCACCTATTTCATAGACCGGTCCACCGACCTCAGGGAATGGGAGCCATGGCTGCAGACGCTCAGCCCGCTGCAGGAACATCCGCTCCCCTCTGGCGGGGAATCAGGCACCCTGTTCCTTCGTCAGTCCACACGGGGCAGAACCACCATGGATGACTGGAGCAGCCAGCTTGTTCCCGGGGATGCCCGGCTGTTTTCCACACCCACAGGGGTCGGACAGGCAGCCATTCCTTTCGCCAAGTTCACCCTTGCTCTGGATGGGCGAGGAAGGATGTATTTCCAGGATTCTGACAAGTACCCCTTTCACTTCGGATTTGCCCGTGAGCGGATCCCCGGGCTGATCGGCATCCCGATATTTCAGTTTGACCGCCTGACCCTTTATCGGGAGGGACAGCAATACCTTCTGGGCAGTGTGCTGCAGAGCCCGAACCCGGAGATCCGGGAGATGGCGGTGCAGTTTTCCGCGGCAGAGGCTTTCGCACCGCAAAACCTTGTCCACTGGTATCTGGAGACCGTCTCACGCATTGCACCGGATGAATCATGGGGCGTTTTCTACATGCCTTCACTGGAGCAGCTGAAGACGGTCAATGAGCACATGGATCTTTTCACCGCCGCGGGAATCACCGTCATCCCGACGACACGATGGATCAGCCGCGATGTCTGCTATTCAGGTGGCTGGGCCCTTGGCCGGCTGGTGTGGCTCGAGAGGGATGAAATTTCCTCCGCGTGGCTTTCGGGCCGGATCACCTCAAAGGACATCCTCATCACGGATGGAATTCCGGCTGAGATACCGCGACTGGCCGGAGTGCTGACCACTGTGCCTGCCACCCCGAACTCACATGTCGCTCTTCAGGCCGAGGCATTCGGGATACCCTTTGGCTATATCCAGGGACAGGCAGCACGGGAAACCCTGCAGAACCTCGGTCACAGGGACCTTTTTCTTCTGATCGGAAAAGGGGATGATGGAAACTGCTCCATTCGTTTCCGCGATGTCACTGACGTGCTGACCGAGGAGGAGAAGGAGGAGATACGTCGCCTCAAGGATCCGGAGAAAATACAAATACTGCCTGTGAAACGGAGTGGCACCTACGCTCTTGATGTGGCTCAGCTGAAACCCGGCGACATTGATCTCGCAGGGGGCAAAGCCGCCAACTTCGGATCTCTGAGACGGATGATTCCGGATAACTCCCCCCACCCAGCGCTCGCTCTGACTTTTGATGTGTGGCTCGATTTTCTGGAGCAGCCATGGCGCAATTCCCCGCGCACCATCCGCGAAGTCATCCGGGAGGAATTATCAGACTGGAACTATCCTCCCGACACGGCCAAACTGCACAAAGCCCTCTACAATGTCCGGAAGTGGATCGACCAGGGACGGTTCACTTCCGGACAGCAGGAGGCCATACTGGCGGCACTTTCAGGATTTGATCCTTTGCGGAAGATCCGGTTTCGCAGCTCAACCAATGTCGAGGATTCGGACCAGTTCATCGGGGCAGGCCTCTACGACAGCTACAGTGGATGCCTGGCCGATGATCTCGACGATGACGATGACGGACCAAGCCACTGTGATCCCTTCGAGGAGAATGAAAGAGGCGTTTTCCGCGCCATACGCCGCGTCTATGCCAGCTTTTACAATGACAGCGCGGTGCTCGAAAGAATGAGGCACGGCATTTCCGAGGACAATGCCGGCATGGCGGTCATGGTGCACTACTCCTTCCCGGATGAGGATGAACTGGCAAATGGTGTCATCCGAATTGACATCGACGGCCGCAATAACCCGATGGAAGAGTGGCAATGGAGAACAGAAATTGTCTCCCAGCCGGGAGCCAGCCCGGTCACGAACCCCGATAATTCAGCCCTTCCGGAAGTGGCTTTCTCTGCCAACAACAGCTTTGAAACCCCGGGGGAATGGACGATCAGCCAGTGGAGTTCCATTCTCGGCGAAGGACAGCCGGTCCATCCGTTTCCGTCTGACTACGCCGCTCTCGGGGAACTGGCCATGCTGGCAGCCGGGGATTTCATCCAGCACCTTGAACCAGGCGAACACTTCAAGTTGGACTACGAGTACAAAAGGATGGAACCAGGGAAACTGATCATCAAACAGATCAGGCGCATCCCGACGCCCCGGACTGTGCCGCCGCCGGATCTCATTCCCAATTCCGATTGATTTGAATTACTGTATGGACATGCACACAAAGATTAAATGGACGATGACCCTGAAGGTGACAGCGGCTGCCCTGGTGGCGCTTTTACAGCCGCCGTGGCTCAAGTCACAGGAGTTGCCATCATTACCCCGCATCACTTCCATCGAAGTGGTGGAAGGCACTGTGCAGCTGCAGTGGGAAGGGGGACAGGCTCCCTATGCACTTCAGCGTTCGACCGATCTTCGCGGGTGGGAGGAATTGACAAAGACCTCACAGACCGAAGCAGGCACGGATCTCAGTGGAGACTGGCAGTTTTTCCGTGTTGTCGAGTCCGACGGGCCGGTTGCCGGAGAGCTCTTCGGGCAACTGCGGGTTGCCGAAGGAGAATTCCATGAAGCCTTCGAGATACACAGGATGAAGTCGATCTGGGATTTTCATTTTCCCGAAGGCGGCGGGCGGTCGCGGGTGCCGGCGGAACTCTTCGAAAGCCTGGTTCTCAAACTGCAGTATCTGAATGGTCTGTTCAATGAAGTGATAAATTTTGAAGGCCGGCTCATGGACCTGCCGGGGGCCCGCATCACCCGCAACAATCAGCAGATGGTGGTCACATGGCAGTTTGAAGATAACCAGCTGACACGGACCTACAGACTGGAGATGGATTTTCCCTACCCGGTCGCCACACCACGCAACACCATCAACCTCAGCGATCCTCAGTATGAGCTGACCTGTACCTACAGCCGGCCACAGCCTTCCTTTGTCACCTGGCCCGAAATTAAAATCGAAACGGTGAAAACCGATGAGGCGTTTCTTTATGAATTGGCGGATGAGGCACAGCCGGACTGGTTTAACCGTGTCGCAAGGGTGACAAGAAAAGGAATCCGCGTGGAATCCTCCTACCTGCTGGGAATTCCAAACTACCAGGGATCACCGGCTTTCATCTTCAAGACCCCGGTTCTGGACGAATGGAGCGCGACCACAATCAGCGGGATCGCCGATGAACCGGTCACTCTCACAGGGAGGTTTTCACAGACATATGCCCCGGGGCACCACAATTTCTGGGAATATTTCCTCTTCGATCCGCTGCTCGAACCCGGTCTGCCGGCTGCCGTGCTCAGCGCCCTCGAGGAAAACAATATCCACTACATTTTCATGATGGCCGGTCCGGAAGTCAGAGATCCTGAAATCTACATTATCGGCAACGACTATTCCATCCGCTGAGAGACGCCGGGTCCCGGGACGGAAACCCAGGTGTCAGGCACGAATCATCGGTCGACGGCCAGTTCCGCTCCCCGGTCCTGCGGCATGGAAAGATGCCAGCCGACAACCGACCGGATCAGCCGGGTCACCACCTCCGGATGACTGATGGAGCATTCTTCAGATTCCTCCGGATCAGTGAGCAGGTCGTAAAGTTCAGGGTTCTGTCCTCCATACTCGCACAGCAGCTTCCATCGTCCATCGCGGACTGCCAGATCGGGGAGATCGCTCACGCCGTAGAAGCTGTCGCGATCCGGCGGACGACGAAAAAAGATCGGGTTGACTCGTGACCGGGTCGAGAGGCCGATGAGCACATCCGATAGATCCTCGCCGTCGAAAATTGTTCCGGGGCTTTTCTCAGCGTGACAGAGCGAAAGAATGGAGGGAACCAGATCCATTGCGCAGAGAACCGAACGATCGTTGATGGTGCCGGCGCGATCAGGATTCATGAGGCCAGGAGCCCAGACTATCAGCGGTGATCGGATTCCTCCCTCGTAAAGATGGGTCTTGAAGCCCCGAAGCGGCTCGGCAACACCGGCACCAGGTTCAGGGCCATTGTCCGAACAAAGCAGGATAATAGTGTTCATTCTCAGCTTTTCGGATGAGCGGATTCGATCGAAGAGCACACCCAGCTGACGGTCCATCGCCTTGAGAACTCCAATATACCGGTCCCGCTTTGAGCCGTCGCCGCGAAGATCAGCGGGAGGAAAGAGCGGGGTATGAACGTCGTCGGGCCAGAGGTTGATGTAGAAAGGCTTTCCTGATTCCACCGAACCATCGATGAAGTCAACCGCCTCCTCGACAAAGCGGGTTGTGACCAGGTCCCGATTGACCCAGGTGATCTCTCCCCTCCCCAGCCTGTCCGACCCCAGTGCGTGACGGCGGGGCTCGGAGCCGTCATAGGCGTTGAGCCAGGCGAGAACCCGCGGCCCGAGCCCTTCGAAGTTCGTGAGAGACTCGTCAAAACCGTATTCAGTGATCAGGGGTGCATCTCCAACATCCCGCTGCCCGCCCATGTGCCATTTGCCGAAATGTCCGGTGGCATAGCCGGCACGTCGAAGCATTCGGGCCAGAACCGGTGCCTCGGGATCCAGCCAGTCGGCAACTCCGCGACGGCGGTTCGCCGCACGGTTATCCAGATATGAGGTGATGCTCCATCGCTGGGGATACTGACCGGTGGTGATCGCGGTTCTCGAAGGGGAACAAATCGGCGAGTTGACATAAAACTGATGGAATCGAATTCCCTCAACCGCCAGGCGGTCAATCTGCGGAGTCCGCCCTTCACCCTCTCCGAAACAGGAGAGGTCTGCCCATCCCATGTCGTCGATGAACACAACCACCACATTCGGCGGCAGCGGCAAATCCCCGCCCTGATCAGCGGCGGACGAAACTGGTGCCAGTCTCAGTCCAACCCCAAAAACAACCGAAACAACGCCGAAATACACCAGTATCCGCGGGAAAATCAGTAAATTCTTCATGGAGATGCACCCACCATAGCCAATAACCCAACCCGGTGCCATGCACTTTTTTCCTGCAAAAACCACGAATAAAGTGCATGGCACTTGGCAGGCACACAGACAAAAAGTGCATGGCACCTGGCGCTCGGGCAGGAATAAGGTGCATGGCACCTTGTGGGGGTCAGGGAATCTGGACGGCGTGGTAGGTGGCGACGGGGTTGAGGATGCCGGGGCCGCCGGCGGCTTTGATACCGCTGAAATCAAGACTGTGAACGTAGCCTTGGCGCAGCCTTTCCAGCTGGATTTGGAGGGTGCGGCCGTCGGCGGACAGGACGGCGGCGGTCACCGGCACGGCCACCTGATCGACCTTCGGAGAACCGTAGGACTTGTGGTAGTGATATGTCCATGTAGCAACGGTTTTCATGAGACCGTCGAGGGAAGAACGGTCCACCGGAAGTGTGAAGGTGACGCTGAACCCATTCTCGACCATATGGATATCGCGGACTTCCATTGGCGTCCGGCCTGTCCAGGTGATTTTCTGGATTCCCTTGTCTCCGGCCCATGAAAGGGCGGTTTGACCGATGTAAAGTTCGTTGTCAGGAGAGAAGACCATGCGGTTGATACCGCGACGCAGGCCGCCGTTGTCGATGAAAGGGATGACTGCGCCCTGGAGCACGCCGTTGACGCGGTCGGGGACCAGCCGGAGGATTCGAGGGACGTTCATCTCGCCGACGAGCATCTGTCCCTCAAATGGTCCGAAGGCACCGGAGGTGGTATCGCAGAGTGGCTGGGTTGGGGAATTGGCGACCTCGCCCTGGGGGAAGAGAAAAGCTGCGGGTGTCCGAAGGCTGTCGAGTTCCTCAGCGGGGACATCCAACGGATTTCTGGTCCATCCGTCCTTCCATACGAGGGAAGCGGGATGGCCGTAGAACTTGCCTTTTTCGACGTGGTAGGCCTTGCTGGTTCCGAGCCAGTCCCCCTGATTGTCAGTGACGAAGAGATTGCCATCGAGGTCGTAGCCCATGCCATTGGGGGATCGGAACCCCGGAGCGATGGGCCGGGCGGATCCATCGGGAGTCACCTCCACCACCCAGCCGCGCCACGGCACGCGGGAATACATACGACCCGCCGCATTTTTCACCTGGCCCCACGGCCTGTCGTAGAAATCCCCGCGGGGCAGGCCGATATCGGTGAAGGCGCCACGGATTTCCGGGCGAATGGAGGCGCCGTTGGAAGCGAGGTTGAGAGAGACGACAAAGTTCCCTTCCGGAGTCAAAACCGGCCCAAAGGCGAATTCATGGTAATTGCCGGTCATTCCGAAGCCATCCCACAGAGTGAGATAGCTGTCGGCGATACCATCGCGGTCGAGGTCCTGGATTCGTGTCAATTCAGAGCGCTGCATGACAACCACTTCGTGATTGGAAACTGCCACAACTCCCAGGGGTTCCTGAAGTCCTTCGGCAAAAAAACGCCACTCCGATGTTTCAGGATGAAATGTGTAGACCTCTCCCCGGTGGAAACAGGCCACCAGACGGCCGTCGGGCATGAAATCAAGGCCGCCCACCTGAGGGTCAAGCCCCGGCGGTGTGGGGATGTTATCCACCTTGTAATGATCCTCCACCTGCTGAGCGCGGGCGATGGATGAAGTGCAGAGGATGACGGCGGCGATGGCTCCGGTGATCCACTGCCGGGATGAAGTCCTTCCTGGAAGATGACTGGTTGGAATCTGAAGCATTTTCTGGTCTTTCATGAGTCAGGTGCGGTCTGGGGTTGGAAATGGGGATCAATTTTCGAGAATAGTGTGAATACTCACGGAACGGGCGTTGAGCGGGGAGACAGTGAGGACATCGCCGTCGATGGTCCCGGTAGAGGCTTCAACCTGCAGGCCGTCGCGGCCCTGAAGACTGAAAAGCACCGGTTTGTCAGCTCCGCGAACGGAGAAAATCTGAGTAAAGCCCTGGTCGGCCGGCAGCGGCTTCACCAATTCTGTGATTTCCAGATCCCCGAGGGTGTAGCGGAATTCAGGAAGCCCCTGAATGAGCCGGTATCCCAGAAAAACCGGACTGGCCTCGCTGTGGATGCGGGGTGAGGCTGTGACGTCCGGTTTGAAGAGGATGTCCCCCATGATTGTGGCCAGGCCGTTGCCGTTGCCCTTCCACACCGGCCATGGGTCGATGAAATCGCCTTTCCACACATACCGCAGCTGGCAGTTCCCGGCGTCCCAGCAATAGGAGAGTGATCCCGGCATGGCCACCGCAATGGCTGCCGGACCGGAATCCGGCATGAAAATTCGCTGAACCTTCGGCCTTGGAGCAGCCACGAGTGAAGGAATGGCTGCAGAGCTTCCGTCTTCCGCCTGAACTTCCGTCTTCCCTTCGGCCTCTTTGAGGATGTAATCCGCAATTTTCCGCAGGTTTTCCTCTCCGAGAAAGGCCATGGAGGGCATCTGGATGGCATCCGGTCTCTTCTTGCCGGGATTGATGGCCCATTCGACAATTCCATCAGGGTTGTCACGGTGGATTCCGGCAATTTCAACGAAGGACGGCCCGACAATTTTCCGGTCAACCTGATGGCAGGCAAGGCAGTAGGTTGCAGCAAGCTGGCCGCCATTCAGCCCGTCCTGCCCGTGAGCGGGAGGGACAGCCCACTGGAGGACTGTGAACGCGAACAGAGCCACACCGGGCAAAGCCGGCACCAGTCGGGCAAGTCCGGATCCGATTCCGTTTTTTCTGGGAAAATTCATCGGTCAATAACTACCCCAGGGCGATGAGTGCGTCAATTCCGGCGCCGGACATGCGTCACCCCGCACGGCAATTTGCCCGTAATCCGATCATATTTTGCAGATTTATTCAAAATCTGCTGGAAACCAGGGGAAAAACGGGTAAATCTTGTATCCCTTTTTAGGAATTAAGATTTTTGATGGAACCCAAAGCTGATATTGCACTGATAGGCTTGGCGGTCATGGGTCAGAACCTGGTTCTGAACATGGACGACCATGGATTCACCGTTGTCGTTTACAACCGGACAGTTGAGAAGGTCGACCGGTTTCTGGCCCGCGAGGCCCGCGGAACCAAGGTCATTGGCGCCAGGAGTATCGAGGAAATGGTCTCCCAGCTGAAGAGACCGCGGCGTGTCATGATGCTGGTCAAGGCCGGCCGTGCCGTCGATGACTTCATCGAGCAGCTGATACCTTTCCTGGAACCCGGGGACATCATTATCGACGGCGGCAACTCGCTCTATCAGGACAGCATGCGCCGCACCAAGTATCTCGAGAAAAAGGGACTGCTGTTCATCGGAACTGGAGTTTCCGGCGGCGAGGAAGGCGCCCGCAAGGGACCGAGCATCATGCCGGGCGGCTCGCAGGAGGCATGGCCGTATGTGAAGGACATTTTCCAGTCCATCTCCGCCAAGGTTGAGGACGGGGCACCGTGCTGTGACTGGGTCGGCAGGGACGGTGCCGGTCACTTCGTGAAAATGGTCCATAACGGCATTGAATACGGCGACATGCAGCTGATTTGCGAAGCATACCACCTGATGCGCGACGGCCTCGAGATGACCAACGCCGAAATGCGCGATGTCTTTGACGAGTGGAACAAGGGCGACCTGGATTCCTATCTGATCGAAATCACCCGCGATATTCTCGGCTTCCAGGAAGAAAACGGCGAATTTCTGATCGACAAAATCCTCGACACTGCCGGGCAGAAGGGCACTGGAAAATGGACCGTGATCGCCTCCCAGGAAATGGGAATGCCGGTCAGTCTGATAGCTGAGGCGGTTTATTCCCGCTGCGTTTCCGCGCTGAAGGACGAGCGGGTCAGCGCCAGCACCAAACTGCGCGGACCGAAGCCGAAAATCACCAGTGACAAGGCTAAATTCGTGGAACAGATCCGCGAGGCACTTTATGCGTCCAAGATCATTTCGTACGCCCAGGGGTTCATGCTGCTGCGCGCGGCAGCCAAGGAATACGGCTGGAAGCTCAACTACGGCAATATCGCGCTGATGTGGCGTGGTGGATGCATCATCCGCAGCCGCTTCCTCGGAAAGATCAAAGAGGCCTACGACAAGAAGCCCAAGCTCCCAAACCTCCTCCTCGACACCTTCTTCAAGAAAGAAGTGCGCGTCAATCAGAAGGGATGGCGGAATGTGGTGGCCACCGCAGCCAAGAAAGGGATCCCCTGCCCGGCCTTTGCATCGGCTCTGGCATTCTACGACAGCTACCGCGCGGAAAAGCTTCCGGCCAACCTGCTTCAGGCTCAAAGGGACTACTTCGGGGCTCATACCTACGAGCGGATCGACCAGCCGAGAGGCGAGTTTTTCCACACCAACTGGACCGGGCGCGGCGGAGACGTCTCTTCCTCCACCTACAACGCCTGATCCACCCGGTTACCCAAGTCCCAGGGACAGGGGCTGGTGCCGGGGCGGACACTTACCGCCACAGCGCAAAGGTCTTTGTTCCAGATTCCCGACCGGAGCCGAAGTATGACCGGCTCCCGTCAACCAGTTTCAATAATTGTCCCCTCCCGGTGATCACTCGCCGGGAGGGCTTTTCTGAAAAGGTTTATGGGGAAAACGGATTTCCCGAATCCCGTGACTCCGACCAGAGGGAAGAGAGACAGACAAATCAGCCAGAATTAATTCCAACTACCAGACATGTCCGATCCAGCACAGAAACTTCGCGATTTCAAGCCCAGCCATGAATTCTTCATCGGCATCGACTCCGACGGGTGCGTTTTTGATTCCATGGAAATCAAGCACAAGGAGTGTTTCACCCCGATGTTCATCAAATATTTCGGGCTGCAGCCGGTGAGCAAATATGCCCGTGAGACATGGGAGTTTGTGAACCTTTATTCAAAAACCCGTGGAGCCAACCGTTTTCCGGCGCTGGTGCGGGCTCTGAACCTCCTCCGTGAGCGTCCGGAAGTCATTGCCCGCAAGGTCACGGTGCCGTCATTCCCGGCACTTGAAGAATGGATGCAGCGGGAAACGAAACTGGGGAACGCCACACTGGCTGCGGAAGTGGCTGGCGGCAACGAGGCCCTTGTACCCATCAAAAAGTGGTCTGATGCAGTCAATGCGCAGGTCGAGGACATCGTTCATGGTGTGCCTCCATTTCCGCTGGTTCGGGAAAGTCTCGAGAAGCTGACCGCCCGTGCCGACGCCATGGTGATCTCGCAGACGCCCTGTGATGCGCTCGAAAGGGAATGGGCCGAAAACAGCATTGAAACATTTGTCAGGCTGATTGCCGGACAGGAGATGGGCACCAAGACGGAGCACCTCGATTTTGCCACCAAAGGAAAATATGATCCGTCCAAGGTGCTGATGATCGGCGATGCCCCGGGGGATTTCAAAGCCGCCAGTGCCAATGGTTCCCTGTTCTTCCCCATCAACCCCGGTAACGAGGAGAAGTCCTGGGAGAAATTTTTCGGGGAAGCCCTCGACCGTTTTTTTGCCGGCACCTATGCCGGAAGCTATCAGGAGTCACTTATTGAAGAATTCAACAAGTACCTCCCCGAGAATCCATCATGGAGTTGACGCGGATCCGGCAGGCTTCCCGCCACACCGGACCCAGTAACGCGCGTATACCGAAAATTCATTTTCTTCACCAGTCCCCGAAAGGGGATTTTTTTATGTCCTCATCCGGGTGATCTGTTTCGCTCCTGCAGGTCACACGCACACGCATACTCACCCTCCTGGAGAATCGCCGCGACGAAAACGGAACAACGCTGTAACAAATCCCGGCCGAAGCCGTCTGAGAAAAAGTCACACGATACGCTGCTCTCACGGCAAGTATTAAAACAGACGCCGCCTCAGGATCTGCATGAGTATCAGGACTGTCCAGAACCACCAGCTCTACCGGCCGCGTCAAACATTGAAAATACAATAGAACCATTCACAGCAGGAACCAGGAGACCGCTATGACTGAATCCATGAATACAACCACTTCAAAACCCCGAAAATGGGTAACATTCAAATACCTGCTGGGGATAATAACTCTTCTCGGTGGCACATACTTTAATGCGCAGGCACAGCCACCGGGGGCTCCCCCGCGCGGTTTTGACGGACCGCCACCCGGAGGACGGTTCGGACCTCCCCCCGCTCCGGGCTTCGGAGGCCCGCCCGGCGGCGGCATGAATGAGGAAATCAAGGTGGTGGAGCAGTTTGACACCGATGACAATGGCTGGCTGGACAGCGCGGAACGAAGCAAAGCGCGTGAGTATGTCAAGGAGCAGCGGTCCAGTCGCCGGGGCGGCTTCGGTCGTCGCGGTGGCGGTCCGCCATTCGGCAGAGGCACAGATGCACAGCAACCGGTTCAATCCGGAGAGCGGATTTCAAAATCGGATGTCAGGGCATATCCGGACCGGGCCGCTTTCGATCCGGCCACATTGCGGACATGGTTTCTCGAGTTCGAGTCTCCCGACTGGGAAACAGAGCTGGCGGATTTCAATAACACCGATGTGGAAGTTCCGGCGACGCTCACTATTGACGGCAACACCTACAAAGATGTCGGCATTCATTTCAGGGGGGCTTCATCATTCCAGATGGTCGGCGATGGCCGCAAACGTTCACTGAACGTCACCCTGGACTGGATTCACGACGGTGCGGATTTTGACAGCTACAATACATTCAATCTGCTGAACTCACATGTGGATCCGTCATTTCTCAGGACTGTTCTCTATTACCAGATTGCCCGTGAATACATTCCTGCTCCGAAGGCGAATTTCGTGCGGGTGGTCATCAACGGCGAGAACTGGGGCGTGTATGTCAACGCCCAGCAATTTGACAAGGACATGATCAAGGACTGGTTCGATACCAAAAAAGGAGCACGGTGGAAAGTGCCAGGCAGTCCGCGCGGCGAGGGAGGTATGGAATACCTCGGCGAGGACATAGAATCATACAAAAGTATCTACACTATTAAATCGAAGGACAGGGAGGAGGACTGGCAGGCATTTATTCACATGCTGAAAGTGCTGAATGAAACACCCTCGGATATGCTGGTGGAAAAACTGTCTCCCCTCCTCGACATTGATGGCGCACTCAAATTCCTGGCACTCGATGTCGCCCTGGTCAACAACGATGGATACTGGGTCAGGTCCAGCGACTATAATATATATATGGAGGAATCCGGACGCTTCCACATTATTCCCCACGATGCCAATGAAACATTCGCGATGCCGGGAGGGCCGGGATTCGGCCGACGCGGCGGAGGACCTGGCCGGTTTCCGGGAGATCAGGGCGGCCGCCGTCGTCCGGACTTCCGTGAAGTGGAAAACGAGGTGAAACAACTGGACCCGCTGGTCATAGCCAATGACCCGCAGAAGGCTCTCGCCTACCGCCTCCTGGCCGTTCCCGAGTTGAGAGAGAAGTATTTGTCATACGTCCGGGATATTGCCGAGAACTGGCTGGACTGGCAGAAACTCGGTCCTGTTGCGGAGGAGTATCACTCGCTGATTGCGGAGGAAGTTGCCGGGGACACCCGGAAGCTTGACTCCACCGGGGACTTTGAGAAGTCACTGACCATGGATCTGGAGGGCGGATTCGGTCCCGGACCGCGGGTCACCCTCAGCCTCAAAAATTTCGCTGACCAGCGCCGCCAGTATCTGCTCACTCATCCGGAAATCATGGCTCTGAAATAGGCAATGTCGAATCACGGCCTGATCCAGGAAATTCCCTTCTGATCACAAACGCCCCTGGCAGCTCCCGGGGGCGTTTTCCGTGCTGTCCATATCAGCGATCCGGGTGGCTTCATCCAGAACCAGTGTATGTCTCAGACTTCTCGATCACAGGACATCCTGATGAATAAGGATCATCAACAGTCGTCCAACCAGGTGGAAAATGCGAAAAGGCGAACGTGAGAAGATCCTGCGACTCGATACCAGGGGCGGAGTATTATCAGGGCTGATCCTGATGGTGCTGGTGTCGGCTGTCCTGTTTAACGGGTGCGGACCGACGGATCCACCTCCCTCCAGATTGAGCGGGAGGGCCTTCAAAGATCTTTTTCCTGTCGGCTCGGAGGGTTACACCATCGTCTTCATGGATGAGAAGCCTGCCATGTCGCGGGCATTGATAAAAAGTGGCGACAGGGAACTTGCCAGGGTGACTCTCCGTGACTTGGACAACGACAGAGTGAGAGCCGGCGAATATCTCGGGGCAAGGAATTCGATTTCCGGGTATCCGATGATTAGAAAAGAACCACTGATCACGGCCGTTATGGTCAACTCCCGGTACGAGGTGGAGATCCAGTCTCTGCACGAGGATTTTTCAGAGGAAGACCGGAAGCAGTGGATCGGACGAATTGACCTGAATGCTCTGGGGCGGTAGATGCGGAGATGCGGAATTCAGCACGGCATCGGGGCTCTACAAATGTGCCGGCACGGGCGCTGGAACAAATTATCGGGAATCCATCCGGTCCATGGCCTTGAGCAGCTTTTGCATTCATCCTGTCATCCAGGTATCAATTCAACAGCGGGTAAACTGGCTTCCACCTGCTCCGGGGGTGGAATAGTGTTGATTTTTTTGAGGCTGAATTCAGGGTTGGAGGATGAGCTGTTCCGTTTTTATCAGAAATGCTGCATCGGGCTGTTTAGCCCATGTTGTTGCTTTGACATTGTTCACGGCTGTCTTTCCGGGCCCTTTTCGCAGTGAAGCTGATACGGTCGAGGACCGGGAAGGAGCCATTCGCGAAGATCGCAGCAAACTGGAAAGCGGCACCCGCTGGGAATACAATGATATTGAAAAAGGTATGGAGGAAGCCCGGCGCAGCGGCAGGCCCCTCCTGGTGGCATTGCGGTGTGTGCCCTGTATTGCCTGCTCCGGTATCGACACCGAAATCCTCCTTGAGGGAAATGAACTTGGATCACTTCTGGATGAATTTGTCTGCGTCCGCCTTATCAACGTCAATGCCCTCGATCTGACGCGCTTTCAGTTTGATTTCGACCTCTCCTACTCGGTCCTTTTTCTCAATGCCGACGGGACTCTTTACGGTCGGTTCGGGTCATGGGTCCATCAGAAGAATGCTCAGGAGAACTCCACCCGCAGCTTTCGAATTGCGATGGAGAAGGCCCTTGATTCTCACAGGGCCTATCCATCCAACAGTGCTCTTTTAAAGGGCAAACAGAGCACCCCGCTTCCATGGAAAACACCCACCGAAATGCCCGAGCTTGCCGGCAAATACACCCCGCAGCTGAGTTGGGACACCAGACTGGTCCAAAGCTGTGTCCACTGCCACCAGATTGGAGACGCGCTGAGAAAAAATTTCCGCCAGACGACTGGATCAATTCCATCGAAATGGATTTATCCGAATCCGTCGGCTGAGACTATCGGGTTGACCCTTTCTGAGAATGAAGCGGCGATGGTGGGATCGGTGGTCCCCGGGAGTGCGGCGGCGGAAGCCGGTCTGAAGGCGGGCGACCATATAGAGTCTGTGGATGGCCAGATGATTCTGTCGGTGGCTGATGTGCGATGGGCGCTTCACGAGCTGGAGGACGACCAGAGCCGGCTGGTTCTCGGGTTTCGCCGGGATGGCGAATTGGGAACAGCGTCGGTGAAGCTGCCGGAAAAGTGGAGATCGAAGGACGACATATCCCGACGCGTTGGCACCTGGCCGATGCGGGCCATGGCCCTCGGCGGGATGAAGCTTGTGGATCTTGATGACGGGGAGCGCAGGAAACGCGGGCTGCCGCTTGATACCATGGCGCTTCTCGCGCAGCATGTCGGCCAGTATGGTGAACATGCGGTGGCAAAAAGGGCCGGCCTTGTTGCCGGTGACCTGATCCTCGGAATGGCCGGGGTCACTTCGAGAAACAGTGAAAGTGCTATCATCGGGCACATTATCCAGAATCATAAGCCAGGCGGGGAGATACCTGTCACCGCTCTTCGCGACGGCGAAATCCGCGAATTCAGGTTCAAGGCCCAGTGACAATACCGGGTGGAGGAAAGGCACTCACCGGCGACCGGACGCCTCCAGCAACACCGGGCTTCCGGTGGCACCTTTCTGAACCCGCCAATTTTCAAGCATGAACACAGATCCAGTATCAGACCCTTTTGAGCAATCCCGTCGGGAAAAGGGCATTCATCATTGCAGCTTCCAGGGAGAGACCGTTCCAATGATCCTCCGTCACGCCGATGTTCGCAGGGCGGCGAAGGACTGGAAGACATTCAGTTCGAGCGCGCCATTCCGTGTTCCCATTCCATCGGAGGAGGACATGCGCACCATGCGGCAGCTCCCGATTGAGACCGACCCGCCGGAGCATGGCGACTACAGGGCAGTTGTGGAACCGTTTTTCGCCAGGGCGAAAAACCCCGATGTTATCCGGAAGGTTGAGGACCTGATTGATGAAATGCTTGTTGACGGGATTGGAAAGGAGCGGATCGAGATTGTCAGGGAATTCGCCCTGCCGATCCAGTCGCGGGCTCTGACCTTTCTGCTCAATGTCCCGGAATCGGAAGCCACCACGTGGATCAGCTGGGGGACCCATGTATTCAGGGATGGCGATGGGGGAGGAAACAAAGGGGCCCGTCTCGAAGATTACCTTCACAAACAATTCGACCGGGCGGAAGCTGCACAGGGTCAGGGCGATGATTTTTTCACCGCACTGACACAGGCCTCCTACAGGGGAAGAAAACTGACGAGGGAGGAGATGATGGGATTTGCCAACCTCACCTTCGCCGGCGGCAGAGATACCATCATCCACACCATTTCATCAGTTATAGCATGGCTGGGTGAGCACCCGGAATCACTTGAATTTCTCCGTGAAGACCCGTCGAGGATCACTCATGCGAGTGAAGAATTCTTCCGGACCATCACGCCACTCACTCACATTGGCCGTGTCTGCCCAGTCAGCACGGATGTCCATGGCACTCCCGTCGAGGCCGGCGGACGGGTTTCCCTCTGCTGGGCTTCAGCCAATATGGACGAAGAGGCATTCAGCAATCCTCACGAGGTGCGACTCGACAGGAAACCCAACCCACACCTGAGCTTCGGTTTCGGAGCGCACCTGTGCATTGGAGCCCCACACGCCCGGCTTATTCTCCGCACTCTGCTTCGGCGGCTCGCCGAAAGGGTGTCGTCAATCACCCTCATCGATGGCACGCGGCGCGTTGAGAAGGAGGAGAGCTATACA
>JAUIAG010000003.1 GCA_030425355.1 Verrucomicrobiia bacterium | reverse complement strand
ATGAATCGAGATTCACGGATGGATTGGGATAATGGAACAGGTTCAAAGAATAGGTCAGTGGAAGCCATCAATCTCAGGAGCATAATGCACCGGACTCTGGCGGGGACTTGAAACTGTGTGGGATAAATGGGTAGAATCACAACCCATAGCTGAAACCTTCTTTCTGTCAGTGCGCTGAAGCCCGGAGTGGCTGCTGCGGCGTTCTCAGGCGCGGATATTTTCAGTTACGGAGGAGTTTGACGACTATGGCCCGATCGGAGTTCAGTGAAATGATTGAGTTCATTCAGCAGGTTACAGGCTATACGCAGTCGAAAGTGGCCCGCAGGATGGGCGTCAGCCAGTCCACTGTTTCCGACTGGACATCGGGCACGACCACGCCGCGACCGGACAAACGAAAAATTCTCAAATCATGGTATGAGGAAGTCCGGAAAGCGCATTCCGATAAAAAGCACGTCCTGGGTTACCAGGAAATCTTAACCATGACATCCAGAATGTCGACCACTCAGGCCATGCAGACATACAGGGAGATTGCATTCGACCTCAGCGCTCCTCTTCTCGACATCTTTTATGGTCACTGGTATGCGGCTCAGATCGAGTTTCTGCAGGGTAAATACCAGTCAAGCCTTCGGAAAAATCGGAATCTCACGCATTTTGCCGATTGTTTTGAGCTGGAGCCTAACATCATGGCTATCGCGTGTTCCTATGCTGTGGCACAGATTGATTTATTTCAGGGCAAGAACCTCCGAAAAGTAAAAAATAAACTGGAGGCACATGAGGGATCCTCCGGGCATACCCCACTCGCTGATGCTGAATACGGTCTGCTCGGTGTTCACAGTGAAGTCATGCGTCTGTGCGTTCTGGCCTTCTGTTACTGTCTGCTTGGTGATCTGCAACAGGCACTTCGAGTTATTGACCGATGTCACAGATTCGCCTCAAATCATGGTGATTCCTTCAGGGCTGTGGCCCTGTCCTGGGAAGCGGATATTTATTATGCCAACGGGTATTGGAAGGAAGCACTGAAAGCGGCCGAGAAAGGTCTCGAACTGTCACAAGATAACCTTCCATTGGTCACCGCTATCGCAAACATCCACATTGGAAATTGCAGGGCCGCAGTTCACAAGGACATGCACTCCATAGACAGGATCAAGGAGGGACTTTCCCTTCTGGAAAAGTTGAATTTCAACTTTGCATGGTCTTTCTGGCTCGAAATAATGGCCTCGGCTTATTTCCAGCTTAATAAATTCGATGAGGCTCTTGCCACAGTTGATGAGGCCATCGCATTTGGAAACAGGATAGGTGAAACGGTCTGGCTTCCAAGGATACTTGGGACAAAGGCCCGGATTCTGGGGAAAATGGGAAAAAAGCACGAAAGAGAGCAGCTGGAGCTGCTATCTCAGGCGCGTGAACTGGCCGGCAGGGTCTCATTTGGACTGGATTTCGCGTGAGCCAATTCTGAGTTGGGGCGCACAACACCGGGCAACGCGGATTCAAGTCCTCTATAATGGTTATTCCAGTTGAAACCGGAACAGCCATTCAAGAATGAGGCGGGGTGCATCACCGACAGTGATCTGGTCGCCGGTTTCCTTTTTTACAAACGCGGGACGATGTGAACTGCCACTCCGTAATGCCCAGAGTTCAATTCTATCCGAGTCCGGAAATCGGAAAGTATCCGTATCAATTCCCGGGTTATCGAGATCCAGGTCGAGGGTTTCACCGGTGGGAATCAGGTTGCCTTCAATTTCCATGGATTCAGCCCAGGCATTCAACGTGTCCTCCACTCCAGCGAAACTTCCCGGGAAAACTCCATACCCACCACCGTTGTAAAGCGCACGCGGGTCATATCGACTGTGAATCTGCAGAATGGCGGTGTTTGTCGCAGTAGCGCCAAAATCATCAAGCCATGAACTGGTTGTTCCGTTGATGGCCACACCGGCAGCGAAGATGTAATTGAACCGTTTCAGGCAGGAATGGACCATGTGCGCACCGTTTTCTATCCCGACGATGTAAATTCTTCTTCTGTCGACAGGATATTCAGAAACAATCCGGTTCACTAAAAGCTGCATGTAGTGGATGTCATCCACCCACTGGTCTCCTTCATCCTTGCAACATCCAGGGTGTGCGTTCCAGCCTCTGGCTCCGTCACGGTGAAATTCACCGTATTCAGAGGTCTCCGGGGAGAAGTAGCGCGCAGTGCCCCTATCCCGCAACCCGTCGGGCAGAGCCAAGATATATCCGTCCCCATTGAAGTCATTATAATAGCTGCTCAGCGGGAGTTGGCTCTGATCCAGGTAAGCCGCCGATGTGAACCACGGGTGCAGCGCTATAATCAGGGGGACTTTTGTCGTTTCGCGGAGGTGATCCGGGACGAGAAGTTTCACCGGGAGCCTTTTCACAGCCTCGTCATAAACAGCCAGACGGTAAAAAGCCTGTGAGTCACTCAATGGCACAATAGTCTGTTCCCGGTCCACCCAGGTAATGTATTCGGGAAAGTGCGCCTTATACCACTGGTCTGAGAGTCTTCCTGTGTACTCCAGTCTGACAAAAGATGGATTTCCATTCCATTCAAGCGTGAGAGTGTTATTGTCGTTCAGCGTGTATTTGCTGAATAAAGTGCTGTTTGGCCCACTTGGATCATCCACCGTGATGAACGATTCATAGGACACAAGATTCACCGGAGCCCACAGGAAATTCACAATGAAGCTCAGGACTAAAATCCTGTTCCGGCTGACCGGGACAGGGATGACGCATCCGCCAAATCTGAGAGTGTGGTGTTCCCTGTGGTTCATAAATTTTTCAATTTAAAAAACTGACGGGGAGACTGATTAATGGCATCGGAGAGTGAAGCCGGCTGCCACGGACCGCCCGGGTCTTCAGCCCTGAGCAGTTTTCCGGTCCCGAGGATGCTGAGCTCCTGCCCCGTCCCGGATACTCTGATTTTCACTCCGGGAGCACTCCATCCACCGCCTGACTCCTGAACCGATTGTGCCAGTGCCAGCAGCATGGCCTCCTTCCATGAGTAGGTTGCCATCGCTATGCCGAGCGGCATGCCAAACTCATCCGTGCCCGCGGGGATACTGATTGCCGGACACCCGGATATGGTGCATTCAATCACTCCTATGCGGGCCGGATCTATAACTTCGTGATCCGTCGGGGATCCGGAGGAATAAACCGGTCCGATGACAGCATCAGCCAGATCCCCGCTGAGATACGCTGGAAACCAATAGGGATACCACATCGCGTTGAATTCAAAATAGTGTCCCTGTTTCCTGTTCGCCAGGTACTCTTTCCAGTGCTGCACATAGGTGTGCAGCTCATTCGAGAGCCGTGTTGTTTCTGTTTTCGACTCGTTGAGTAACTTATTGATTCTGAACCCGTTGGAATTAAGGAAGAACAGTTTGTTGAACTGGTCATAGCCGGTATGGTCCCGCCTCGATCCCATTTCTCTGTTGATGACTGGAACACCCCGGGAAACGAAATGATCCCTTGTTCTGTTCAGGAGGCGTGACATCCGTAAAGAGGTGAGCTGCTGACTGGAATTTTCAAAACGAACAAGCAGTCTCAACTGTCGGGTATTCACCTCCCTGAAGTCGGCCAGTGGCTGGTCCGAGCTGAAGGGGTCCGAGGAATCACTTCCCGACAGAATCCCGAGCACCAATTGAATGTCTTCCACTGAGCGGGCGAGAATGCCGGGTGCGGTGAGTTTCGGGACAGCCGAGAGAATCGATCCAGTGAGAGGAATCCGACCCCATGTTGCTTTCAGGCCAAAGATTCCATTGAAGTGTGCTGACAGGAGGATGCCGCCACCCAGATCGATCCCGATATCAAAAGGGGTTCCGCAAGCCGCAACCAGGGCCGCCCCGCCGCAGTTTGATCCTCCTGCCCGGCGGTCTTTGTCATAGGGATTTGCCGGTGAACCGTGGATGCGGTTGCCGGAATTCCATCCAAGGCCGAGTTCTGACGAGACTGTCCTGCCGAGCAGAATCGCTCCTTCCGCACGCAGCCGGCTGACCACGATGGCGTCCCTTTCAGGGATGTAGTCGCGTCGTCCTTCCGTGCCCGCTGTGGACGGCATCCCGGCGGTGTCGAAAAGGTCGGAAACGGTGAATGGCACGCCGTGCAGTCTCCCCGGGTACCAGGTCCCGGAGCCCGGAATGCTACCCTGTCCTGCATGAAAAGCCGAGAGCAGCCGATCGGCTTCCCTGGCCTCATCCAGGGCTTTGGGATTCAGAAACGCCACCGCTCCAATCTGAGGATTGAGCACAGTTATCCTCCGAAGAAATTGCGAAACGACTTCCTCGCTCGTCAGCCCGCCATCCCTGATACGTTCTGCCAACTCGATTGCCGAGGCAGAACAAATCCATTCCTCACGCGTCCCGGGCACCGGAAAGTCGACTGTCGCCGCCATGATTCCAGTGAGGGTATTCACCAGCAGAAGGAACGCGGCCACAGAGACGCAGCCACCCTTTGACAAACCCGTCAGGGCAGCGCCTCTGTTGTGACGATCGTGGTTCATGTTCTGATTCTGGTTCTGCTGCGCCAATTTCAACTGATCGGAGACCGCATTCTCATTTTGATTCTGTCCAATGGACAGCGCTCACGTATCGAAAGCGATAAACCGGGCCGCGGTGAGACATTTTTTTTCGAAAAAATGTAAATGTGCCCGGTCTGCATTGTTCCGGAGCTTTGTTCTTGGGGGGACAGGATTGTCTCCCACTCCGGGGAGAGGCAGAAATCTGGAAACCGTTCTCGTTGCCTGGTCAGCGGTTTTTCCGGGTTTTTGAGGAGGAGAGGCGACACTCATTCCACCCGTTTTGAGCCGCTTTGGATGGAATTCTCACCTCACGCCCTGTTTGGCGGCACTGTCCTCAGTCGGAAGAGGAAATAGACGAGGGCTGCACCGAAAGTGATAAATCCGAGACTGCCGGCAATCCAGCAGAGGGCGCGGAAGAATTGCAGAGGGTCTTCCGGTCCGGGGAGCCGGTCCCTGAACAGCACCAGAATGACGTAACCGAGGTATCCCATGGAATCGGCGAGGTACATGAGATAGCCGATATTTCCTCTATCCGGGGTCACTGCCATGATGCGTTCAAACAGAGTCGTGTGGACCAGGACGTATGGCAGGTACAGTCCCAGCCCGACGAGAACCATGAACTGGAAAGGCGCGATCCATCCTGCGTCAATGGCGGCCATGGAAATCGGCAGCAGGGCGAGTCCGAGCATGCAAGCGGCGATGGCATGAAAAAGTGCCAGTCTGTTATTGCGGTAGAGGGAGAAGAGTCCGCTGCAGAGCATGATGGCCAGGGCGATCCATGTTTCCGAAAGTGAGAAAAGCCTGGGAGTGGTTTCAACTCCGAGGCTTTTCCAGATTTCGGGGGCGAAGTCGGCGCGGAGGCTCCGTATGAGGGTGATGAGCAGGTAGGCGACGATAATGGCCGACAGGCCGGGGGCATAGTGCAGAAAATATCGTCTCCGGTCCGCCGCATCCATCCGCACTCTTTGCTGCCGCTCCTCCTGATCCAGCTGGTCCGGCACCGGTATTTGGCCCAGCATCCAGAGGAAGCCAAGCAGAGGGATCATGAAGACCATGCCGGCACCGAAGGGCATCCACGTTTCCGGAATGCCCCGGTCAATCAGCCAGGCCCCGACGGATTTGGTCACGCCATCCGCCAGAATGAAGCTGGCGCAAAGTCCGGCGGCCAGCACTTCGGTCATCCGGCGGCCCTCCAGGAATCCCAGCACGAGCCCGAAAATCATCCCCAGCATCAGGCCGTTGCCAAACAGGAACACCACCGACCATGGCAGTGGGACCAGCCCGAATCCGAGCAGGCAGGCCAATGCCACCGAGGTGAGCACCAGTATCCCCCGAACCCTGCGCTCCGGGGCCATCTCGGCAATGACCCTGATTCCAATGAACTTTGACAGCATGTAGCCAATGACCTGCACCACCACCAGCAGAGATTTAAGGTCCATTCCGAAGGCCTGCAGTCCTTCATAGGTCGTGGCGGTGAATGGCTTCCTCAGTCCGTACATGCAGAAATAGGTGCCGAAGGCCGCCACCATGCACCACACCGCGAAGGGCGTGCCGTGCGGTGACCAGCGGGAAATCGGGAAGGGTGATCCTCTAAACTGTTCTGATTCGGAAGCCATAAGTGCCGCGTTGACCGTAATTCTCGCGGTTCAATTTGATTCCGTTTTTGCAGTCGTGTGACATTCCTGTGTCAGGTTTGATTCCGGAAGAGTGGGGCGATTTGATCTGTTTCATGGCCGGGGCCGGCGGGAGTTGCGGGAGGCCCTGTCTTGACCATGGGCGCCGGACCTGTCATTCTTTGTAAATTCCTGATCGAGTAACACCGCCAGCTGCCGGGCGGCACCGTTCTCAGCCGGCATGTCCCGGAGCACTTCGGGGCTGGCGACATAGATTATCACCGAGGATGAAACAGACCTGGAAACAGACGGCCATCATAGTATTTCTGCTGCTTTTCGCGCTGCAGACATGGATGACCTATCAGCAGTACAAAGGCTCCGGATTGAGCCGGGTTCCGGAATCGCGACACGGTGCCGGCGGGTTTATTTCATCGGCGCATGCCTCTGTCGGAAATCCTTCACCGGTCGGAAGCCTCAAGCCTGTGCAGGTTTCCGGGGAGAATCTGCCGATGTACCGCACCACCGATGAACTCAGGCTCTATCCGGCTGTCGAAAAGGGCCTGCGCACGCCTTTTGATCTCTGGCGATACTACGGCAAGGGCAAGACGACATTCGGGACTCCTGTGCTGCCCATGCGCTTTGATCAGTGGATTGAATTTCATCAGAAGCAGAAGCCCGAGCTGATGAAGGACGTGAGGGCCTACATGAACTCACGGTTCAACTTCAGTGGCGCGGTGATACCCGGACAGATGATGTCCGGAGGCCGGAAGGCAGTGATGGCCGGGCCGGTTGCCAGGCTCCCGGCGGAGGTGGAGTCCTATGAGTCACTTGCCGGTCTGACAGCGGAGGAAATCCGCCGTCGCGATCTTTTCCCCTACAAGCCACTGGCGCATCCCATCCAGACGACGGCCCACATGCTTTTTCCGGATTCGTGGACTGCCGTGCATCCCGAGCACAAGCGCATCGATGTGGACATGGATTTTCCCGATGCCTACCTCCCCGAGTTCCCTCCGCCCCTGTTTCTGACAACTCATAAGGAACTCGGAGACATTTCAGGCGGACAGGAAATCAGTTTTGACAATTACTACGAAATATTTGACGGGTTGATCACGCCGGAGCAGATGGAGGGTCTCAAGGAACTGCTGCGCCCGTCACCCACCACGTGGTTCAATCAGACGCAGCACCGGCTGACCAGTCAGCCTTCCGATGGCGTCGCCTGCCTCGACTGTCATGTCAATGGTCACACCAACGGCGCCATTGAACTCGGCCCGGATTCGCGGCCGAACATGGCCCGATTGCGCGTGGATACACCGACCCTGCGCGGAAATTTCAATCTGATGCAGCTTTCCTCCAAGCGGTCTATCCGCAGTCTCGATCACTTTGCTGAAATCGAGGAATATTTTGATGGGGATCCGGGGATGCAGCAGGCAATCGGCCCGAGAGCCGTCAAACGCGAGGTCTCCAACCGCATGGCGGATTTCAATGCCATCATCGACTATCCTCCCGCTCCCAAACTCAGCCCGATGATGCGGCTTATTCCATCGATGGCAACAGAGCAGGAGCTGCGGGGGGAAAAACTGTTCCACGGCAAAGCCCAGTGTTCCGCCTGCCACTACGGTCCGGCCTTCGTCGATGACTACATGCACGACCTGAAAGTCGAGCGGTTCTACGTCGGACGCCCCGAGGGGCCGATCAAGACATTCCCGCTGCGCGGGATCAGGGACAGCCCGCCTTATCTGCATGACGGTCGTGCCCCGACCCTCCACGATGCAGTCGAATTCTTCAACCTGGTGCTGGAACTCCAACTCTCCCGCTCGGAAAAGGACGATCTGGTGGCGTTTCTCCTGTGCCTCTGAAGATGGCCCGCATGCCTTTTCTCAACATCGATCGGGCCGGTATCGAACGCTGGTCACGCGACGTCTTCCGGCTGCTTGTCGGGTTCATGTATTTCCAGTTCGGCCTCCTCAAGTTCTTCCCAGACCTCAGTCCGGCTGAAATGATCGCTGAATACACCCTCGGTCAGCTCAGTGGATTTGCTCTGGAAACCCGCACCGCCCTCACACTCCTCGCCACACTCGAATGCGCCATCGGCGTCGGTCTCATGACCTGCCTCTTTCCGCGCCTCATATTCTTCCTCCTCAACTTCCACATCATCGGCACCTTCATGCCACTCTTCCTTCTGCCCGAATTCTGCTTCAAGTTCTTCCCTTTCGCCCCTACCTTCGAGGGGCAGTACATCATAAAGAACCTCCCGCTTTTTGCCGCTGCATGGATCCTCATCTTCCCCATCGCCTTCCCGCTCAGAGAAGAGGACAATCAGGCCGTCTCCCCCGGCAATGATTGATGCAACTCGACCTTTCATCCAGTGTTACCACTCTTTGTCGGAGACCTGCCCTGATTGACATTGCCTTCCCGTCAGGCGGGGCAGATCCCGCCGTGATGCCTCTCAGGCAGTCGATCAGTGCTTTTCTTTGTCCACCTCCGGGGCCACTCCTATGCATCGGGACGACATAATCCTTATTTTTCCCGCAAGTCAGTTTGTACTGCTTTGAACATCTCCTTCCACTTCCGCCCGGCAGTCCGTAAACTTCCATGGTGCAGACGGTTGTCATCATCGGTGCGGGTATTCACGGACTGGCACATGCTCTGGCGGCTGCCCGTGCAGGGTGGAAGGCGGAAGTGATCGAGGGCGATCCGGTCGCGCGCGGGGCGTCCATTCGGAACTTCGGAATTTTCCTGCCGACCGGCATGGCTGAGGGTCTGGCGACAAAGGCAGCTGCCATCAGTGCTCAACGGTGGACGGAGGCAGCTGCCGGCGCCGGGTTCCCGTTTTTCCCATGTGGATTGCTGTTTCTGGCAACCCGGCATGACGAGCTGGCAGTTATGGAAGAGTTCCTTTCTCTCCCCGAGTCCAGGGACAGCGAGGCCGTGCTGCTTTCCGGGCGTGAAGCACTGGATGCCTCTCCACTCGCCAACCCGGATCATGTCATCGGCGGGCTCTTTTCACCCCGGGAATGCAATCTCAATCCGCGGGAAGCCATCGCACGAATTCCCGGATGGCTCGCCAGGGAGTATGGAGTGGGTTTTCACTGGGGGAGCCCGGCTGTCTCCGTTGAGGATAATGTGGTGCGGTGTGCCAATGGCGGGCAGTTCCGAGGCGACAGGGTTATCGTCTGCCCGGGAGCTGATCTCCAGACACTCTTTCCCGGACACCTCCAGGAAATTGGATTGCGTCGCTGCAAACTCCAGATGATGGCGACGCAGCCCATGCCCGGACTGGATCAGGGGCCGATAATTGCCTCCGGACTGTGTCTTCGTCATTACCCGTCGTTTTCCCGTTGCGGGTCACTGCAACAGCTTGCCGAACGCATAGCCGCCGAAACTCCGGAGCTGGACCGGTTCGGCATCCACGTCATGGCCAGTCAGATCAGCAGACCGGGCGGCGGACTGGTTCTCGGTGACTCCCACGAATATGACGGGGACATCTCACCCTTCGACAAACAGGTGATTGACGACCTCATTATTCGCGAACTTCGGCGCCTCATCAGGCCGCCGCACTGGCTTATCGCGGAACGGTGGTCCGGTATTTATGTCAAACACCCTCATAAACTCATCCACCATCACCAGATAGCGCCGCAGTGCTGGATTTCTTTGGCTCCCGGCGGTGCCGGGATGACCCTGTCATTCGGACTGGCGGAACTTTTCTGGGAGAACCCTGACCTCATCATCTGACGCGGATCCCGCCTGCTATATGAGATACCGGAATCTCCTGGTCATCCCTCCTTCGGGGCCTCCATGCATGTCGAGGCCAATGAGAATCAATTCAGTTTATTCAATATGATGCTTGAATACCTGGTTGTATTATATTTTTCTGAAAGTGGTCCCGGTCAGGGAATGATGGATGAATCCTGATCGGCCGTCCGAATTTATTTTGCTCAGCCAGGGAATAAATAGGATCAGAAAATATATGAAAAACACTACAGCCTGTCTCGCAGCTTTCACCCTGACCGGTGTATTGCTCCTGTCATTCACCCGGTCATCCGGTGCGCAGGAAACATTCACGCTCGTTCATTCAGACGAATTGTCCAACCACTGGCCTGGCGTGGACGGCATGATTGGGACTGCAGATGATGTCGTCAGTGCCGAGCCTTCGCAAAGTAACGGGTCCGCTGCGAATACAGCGGGATCCCTCAGCTACAATGCCTTTGATTTTGGTATGGGTGTCATCCCGGATGCGGATCTATTCCCGCCGGAACGACAGGCCGTCACCTTCCTCGAGAGCGGAAATACCGTCACCATCGACATGGAGGTTGCCTCCGGTGGCGGCGGACCGTTGATTCTCGGATGGGATGTCTCAGGCACCGAGCCATTTCCAGGTCATGGTCCGTTCAGTTCCGTGATCACGGCTGTCAATTCCGGCAGCTATGATGTGGCCAGTGGGGCTTTCACCCAGAATGTGGATTTTTCAGCAACTCTTCTCAGTGGCCAGGCAAATTCCAGCAGCTTTGATATTTCCGGGAATGCATGGGTTGTCCCGGCTGCAGAATTTGATGCAGGAGTCGGAGACAGCTATGTGGATTCCGTCCTGATCCCGATTGCCCGGTCGATGAATGCGACTGCGATGGTGTATCTGATGGGATCCGGCACTGTGCCGGCGGCCGATAATTCCGGTTTTCCAGAGATGGGGATCACAGCCGCGCTCTTTGGTCTGGCTGGAGTGGATGATAATGGTGGGGGTGATCCCCTCCCTGATCTTCATATATCCCCGGGCGACAATGGAAATGTCCTTGTCTCATGGGCCGCTTCCAACACGGCAGACCCGGTTTTGCAGAGTGCTGAATCCATAGTTTCTCCAACCGCATGGGAAGACATACAGCCGCCATACACAGTGGACGGCGATAACTATGTCTACACCATCGAAACGGATATGAATGCCCTGTTCTTCAGATTGCGCAAAAATCCCTGAGAGAGTGAAAATCAGCTCCGGGATTATCGCGGATTCCATATTGATGCCGTCTCACACCAGAGATGTCCGGACTGCCTCAGCCAGACGCCGGCCCACGGTGGAGGTCTTCCGGTAAATGACACGGATCTTTCGGGTTGGGGCAGGGGACAGTGGCAGACAGCGAATCCCTGGCAGTGATTCAGCGCTCCTGACGGCCATCTGCGGGATCAGGGTGAGGCCGACCCCGGCCTGCACAAGAACAAGGAGCGTGGCGATACTGGAAGCAGTCGGAAGATGGGTCGTTGATAACTTATGGTTTGAGCAGAAGTTGATGACTTGTTCCTGAAGGCAATGGGTGTGCTTAAGCTGCAGCAGTCGATACGGGGTGATGTCCACCGGAGTGATCGCCCTCTGTTCTGCAAGCGGATGCCCTGTTGGAGTCGCCAGGAGAAAAGGTTCGTCAAAAAGATCCAGCTCTTCAATCAGGGAATCCTCCGGCGCTGTCGCAAGAATCGCGGCATCCACTTGGCCGCCGGCTACCGCTGGAACCAGAAGTTCGGTGACGTCCTCGTCAAATTGCAGCGTCGTCTCCGGATACCGTTCATGAAACCGTGTCTGTAACCGGGCAAAAATAAATGGTGCTACGGTGGGGATGGCTCCCGCCCGGACTGTCATAGGAAGGCCGCTGTTACAGGGCCTGACGGCATCAAGAAGGTCCCGGCGGCCCTGAAGAAGCTCCTGCGCGCGCCGCGCTGCCTCCTTTCCGGCCTCTGTGACCACCACTCTGCGGCTGGTGCGTTCCAGCAGTTTGACACCGATCTCCTGCTCCAGTTTCTGCAACTGAAGACTCAGCGCACTCTGACTGACATGGCACTCCTCGGCCGCCTTTCCGAAGTGCGTCAGCCTTACAACTGCAACCAGGTATTCCAGATCACGGAAATTCATAACTTCATCCAATCGCTGTCAAAAGCTGATTGATTGGAAAATTATATCAATTCTTCAACTTTAATCAATTTCCATTATTGGAATAGATGTTCGAGAATTGCATTGATCACAGAAGACTGACTGATCCGGGCATCGGCATCCCGCCGGGCTGCTGCCCGGGAAATCCGGCGGGAACAGAACAGAGAGATGATGAAAAAGCAGACGATAATTATTGTGGCCCTTGCGGTGAATGCGGCGACGCATTCGATGAATGGGGCTCCGACTGAAGATCAGGCGCAGACATCCGGTGATGCTGCGGCGATGCAATGTCCGGTAATCGGCGGGATGAATCCCGCTTCGGCGCGCCACACGGCTGCCGGGGTGATGTCCAATGGAGACTGGTGGCCCAATCAGCTCAACCTCGGTATCCTGCACCAGAATTCCTCCCGCGGGAATCCGATGGGTGCGGAGTTTGACTACGCCGAAGCCTTCGGGAAGCTGGATTATTTCGCGCTGAAAAAAGATCTGGAGGCGCTGATGACAGATTCCAAGGACTGGTGGCCTGCGGACTACGGCCACTACGGGCCCCTTTTCATCCGGATGGCCTGGCACAGTGCCGGCACCTACCGCGCCACAGACGGCCGGGGAGGGGCCTCAGACGGCACCCAGCGCTTCGCACCTCTCAACAGCTGGCCCGACAATGCGAATCTCGACAAGGCGCGCCGGCTTCTCTGGCCGATCAAGCAGAAATACGGCAACCGGATCTCATGGGCCGATCTCATGGTCCTGACCGGCAATGTGGCGCTGGAATCCATGGGCTTCGAGACTTTCGGATTCGGGGGTGGCCGTGTTGATGTCTGGGAACCGCAGCAGGACGTCTACTGGGGTCCTGAAAGTGAATGGCTTGCCAGCAGGCGTTACGACGAGGAAGGGGAGCTCGAGAATCCGCTTGCCGCCGTGCAGATGGGACTGATCTACGTCAATCCGGAAGGTCCGGGCGGGAATCCGGATCCGATCGCTTCCGGAAAGCGCATCCGCGAGACTTTTGGCCGCATGGGCATGAATCCTGAGGAAACGGTCGCACTTATCGCCGGTGGTCATACTTTCGGAAAGGCCCATGGTGCAGCATCCGCCAGGAATGTGGGCCCCGATCCTGAAAGTGCCCCGACCGAAGCTCAGGGACTGGGATGGTTCAATTATTATGGCAAAGGTAAAGCGGAGGACACCATCACCAGCGGTCTGGAAGGTGCATGGACGGCAACTCCGGCACAGTGGTCACACATGTATCTGGCCAACCTCTTCGCCTTTGACTGGGAACTGGTGAAAAGTCCTGCAGGGGCCCATCAGTGGATTCCCGCCAATGGCATGGCAGCAGGCACTGTCCCGGATGCCCATGTGGAGGGAAAAAGCCACGCGCCCATCATGTTCACCACCGATCTGGCGCTCAGGGAGGATCCTGTCATGGGCCCTATAGCCCGCGACTTTTTTGATAACCCTGACAAATTCAAGGACGCCTTTGCCAGGGCATGGTTCAAGCTGACCCACCGGGACATGGGGCCCGTCTCCAGATACCTGGGCCCTGAGGTCCCGGAAGAAACCCTGATCTGGCAGGATCCGGTTCCGGCCGTCGATCATGAACTTGTCAATGAACAGGACATCGCGAAGCTCAAGAAGTCGATCCTCGAGTCCGGATTGTCCATCCCGGAACTGGTGTCCACTGCCTGGGGCTCAGCATCGACCTTCCGTGGCAGCGACATGCGGGGAGGCGCCAACGGTGCCCGTATCCGACTGGCACCTCAGAAAGACTGGCCGGTCAACAAACCAAAGCAGCTGGCCAATGTCCTCAACACCCTCGGGGAAATCCGTCAGGAGTTCAACAGGGGACAGTCCGATGGGAAAAAAATCTCGCTGGCCGATCTGATTGTCCTCGGTGGCTCTGCGGCCATTGAAAAAGCCGCCGCCGCGGCCGGATTCGATGTCACGGTTCCGTTCATGCCCGGCCGCACCGATGCCACCCAGGAAATGACCGACGTGGAATCCTTTGCCCTGCTCGAGCCGGAATCAGACAGTTTCCGCAACTACTTCCCGCACTCCATCGACCGTCCGGCTGAAGAACTGCTCGTCGACCGTGCCCAGCTGCTCACTCTCTCAGCCCCGGAAATGACCGTTCTCATCGGCGGTATGAGAGCCCTTGACACCAGTGTCAGTTTCCCGGGTATGGGTGTCTTCACCGACAGACCCGGCGCTCTCACCAACGACTTCTTCGTCAATCTCCTCGACATGAACACCGAATGGAAAAAATCCTCCGTCTGTGACCACTTCTTTGAAGGTCTGGACCGGAAAACCGGCAGGCTCAAATGGACCGCCAGTTCAGTCGACCTGGTCTTCGGTTCCAACAGCCAGCTGCGCGCCATTGCCGAAGTCTATGCCAGCGTGGATAACCACGAGAAGTTTGTCCACGACTTCATCGCCGCATGGAACAAGGTCATGAATCTTGACCGCTTCGACCTGAAGCTATCACAAAAAGGAAACGCCAGTCAGGTGGCGCAGCGATAGCCCCGGCTCCGCCATTCTCCCCATGCCCGATTCAGGCGCCCCTCCCCGGGGTGCCTTTTTTTACTGCCGTTCAGCGTGAAACAGGTGGTGCCGGATAGAAGACACCAGCGTGCCTGTCACCGCTTGGCTGTATTTGAAAAATAGGAAGTAAAAATTTGACTCTGAGTCAGAAAAGGATGAATGTGGCCTTGTGACGATATCGGACCGGAAGGCACGGGAGCGCGCGGAGCGGGAGCGGCTGATTGTGGATCAGGCGGATCGGATGCTGCTGGAGCAGGGGTATCACGGCCTGAATCTGGACGAACTGGCGGAGCGCATTGAGTATTCCAAGGCGACGATCTACAATCATTTTAACAGCAAGGAGGATTTGATGGCTGCGGTTGACCTCCGCCATCTTGAGCTGCGTGCCGAGCTTTTCGGGCGGGCACTGCTTTTCCGCGGCACCACCCGCGAGCGTATGTTTGTTGTCGGCTGGGCGGACTACATTATCGCCATGAAATATCCCCACTGGTCATCCCTTCACCAGCTGATGGAAACCCGCTCCATCCAGGAGAAAATCACCCAATCCAGACTGGATGCCTGCCATCGGGTGGGATTCCGCTGCATCCAGGTGGCCTTTGAGATCATCCGACAGGCCCGGCAATGCGGGGAGCTGCCTGACGACGGGCCCTCCGAAGCGCAGATTCTCAGTGGACTTATTTCGCTCTCCAAGGGGGCCCACCTGCTTCAGGAAAATATCTCAATGTTCCCTGAAGACTCGGGCATCCGGCCCCTGGAAATGCTCAACCTCAATTATCATCTTTTCCTGGATGGTGCGGGATGGAAGCCCCTGCGCCACCAGTTTGACTACGATCAGACAGGGCTGCGCATCCGCAGTGAAGTCTTCAGCCATGAACTGGCCGCCCTCGCGGAAGGCAGCCCGATGGCCTGAAACCAACCGCATACGGGCACAAAAATTTTCAAAAAAATTGACTTGGAGTTATGAATTTACCAGAAGTTTTGAAACGGATATTTCGACCGGGATCGAAGCCGGGCCTGGTGGCAGGGGGGATTGGTTTGCTGGTGACAGGTATGGTTCTGGTCCAGCAGGGGAACAGCCGGGCAGCCGGCAGCGAAACCGGTGAGTCCGGGGAAGAATCGCGGAGAGCCGGAGTCGGCCGGGTCATGCCTGTGGAGGCGGTGGTGGTTGAGGCGGTGACTGGATACCCGGTCCCGCGGTCCTACGTTGGCGTGGTTGAGGCGGCCCGCGGGAGCCGGCCTGGTTTTGAACAGGGCGGGACCATTGAGGAAATACTGGTGGATGAAGGGGATGCGGTGGAGAAGGGGGCTCTTCTGGCCCGGTTGGACACGCGGCTGCTGGAGGCCGAATCCCGCCAGAGGGAAGCGGCGCTGAGTGAGGCGAAAGCAGCGATGGCCCTGATTGAGTCGCGATGGGAGCGGGTGGAACGGCTGGCTCCGGACGGGGCGGTTTCGGAGCAGGAGCGCGATGATCTGATGAACCAGCTGGAAGCCGCGAGGGCCGCTGTGGTCCGCGCCGGGGCGGCACTCGATCGCGTCAGAGTGGATCTTGAAAAATCATCTGTGCGTGCACCGTTTTCGGGGACTGTCGTGCGTCGCTTTTCCGATGAGGGAGACACTGCTCTGCCCGGTCAGCCTGTCCTCGTGATTCTTGAGTCCGGCAATCTTGAAGTCCGGATCGGTGTTCCCGTCTCGAGAGTTCATGGCGTTGTTCCCGGAGCGGAGGTTCAGCTCACCAGGATGCGCGATGGTGATGCTTTTTCCGGTCACGTGCACAGAACAATTGCCAGACTGGATCCGGCAGCACGGACCGTGGAAGTGATTCTCCGGATTGATCAACCGGCTGGGCTGATTTCCGGAGAACTGGTCGAATGGTCATGGCCGGAAATGGTGAACGAGTCCGGTTTCAGAATTCCCGCCTCCGCACTGACCGGAAGTGTCCGCGGTCTCTGGACTGTCCACGCGCTGGTGGAATCGGAAAGCGGTTTTGATTTGCCTCAGCTGCAGTCCAGGGAACTGGAGGTCCTTCATGTTTCGGGGGACGAAGTGATTGTGCGGGGAGCTTTGAAAGCCGGTGAAAGAATAGTGGCATCCGGTGTTCACCGGGTGGCACCCGGTCAGCATGTCGAGGTTGTCGACAGGCAGTGAATTGACAGCAGGGCAGAAATCATCCATCTGAAACCCGCATCAGGAAATCGATATGAACGACTTGAATTCAGGACACCGCGACAAAAGTCACCCACTGGCCGAGGTGTTTGTATCCAACCGGCACTTGTTGGTGCTGACCATCCTGGTGATCATGGTGGGCGGCTATTCCGCGATCAAAGGTCTGCCCAGACTTGAGGATCCGGTGATCAGTAATCGCAATGCACAGATTCTGACGCTTCTGCCGGGTGCACCCGCTGATCGTGTCGAGGCCCTTATTTCCGAGCCGCTCGAACAGGAGCTGAGGGAGATCACAGCCATCAAGCACATTGAGTCGGTCTCACGGGCAGGCGTCTCGGTTGTGACCGTCGAGCTGGCCGATGCCATCAATGAGGAAACCAATGATGCTGTGTTCTCTGAAATCCGCGACAAGGTCGGGGAAGCAGCCGTCCGGTTCCCGCCTGAGGCGACAGCCCCGTCCTTTGATGATAAGAGGAACGCCGTGGCATTCACCCTTATCACCGCTCTCCATTGGGAGGATGGCCGGGCCGGTGATCATGCCATATTGAGACGTCTTGGCGAAAACCTCGGCGACAGACTGCGGGGTGTCTCCGGGACTGAGCTGGTCAGGCTCTACGGGGATATTCCTGAAGAAATACTCGTCGAGCTGAATGTCGACCAGCTGGCATCCATGAATATCAGCCCGATTGAAGTGCATCAGGCGCTTCGTGATGCCGATGTCAAGATCCCCTCAGGAGCTGTCCGCGGAAAAAACAGTGACATGCTCATCGAGGTCAGTGGTGAGTTCGAATCAGTCCAGAGGATCCGGGAAGTGCCGCTTCGATACTCTGACTCGGGACATGCTCTGGTTCGGATTGCCGATGTGGCCCGCGTCCGTCGCGGAATCATGGACCCGCCCATGAGTCTTGGCGTCCACGAAGGGGACGGTGCCGTCTACGTCGCCGCCAGGGTCATGCCCGATCAGAGGGTGGACCTCTGGGCCGCAAGGGCCATGCTGGAACTTGAAGATTTCCGAAAACGAGCCGGCGGGATGATAGCCGTCACTCCGGTTTTCAGTCAGGATGAATACACCTCATCAAGACTTGGAGATCTGGCAGGCAATCTTTTTCTTGGAGCGGTTGTGGTCTTTCTCGTGGTGTTGCTGACCATGGGCTGGAGGGCTTCGATCATTATCAGCACCGCACTGCCGCTGGTGGCCTCATCCACACTTTTCGTCGTCGCGATGCAGGGCGGGAAACTGCATCAGATGTCCATCTTCGGAATGATCATCGCACTTGGTTTGCTGATTGATAATGCCATAGTTGTGACCGATGAAGTTCGCCGGGGGCTCAGGGCGGGGGCCGGGCCGCTGGACGCCGTATCCGCCGCCGTCCATCACCTTTTTCTGCCCCTGCTGTCATCAACACTCACCACGGTGCTGTCCTTTCTGCCGATCCTCCTCCTCCCGGGGCCGGCCGGCGATTTCGTCAGCTCCATCTCCAGCAGTGTGATTATTGCCCTGTGCGGATCATTCCTGATCGCGATGACTGTCATTGCCGCACTCGCCGGTCTATTCGGAAAATCCCGAACACACTCCATCCTGCCCGGATGGCTCCGTGACGGACTCTTCTGGAAGCCCGGTGGCACCGATGCCAATCGATTTCTTCTCGCCTGCATCAGACATCGCCGGGTCTGTGTCGGCCTGTCTCTTGTCCTCCCCGTAACCGGATTTCTCCTTGCCACGACGCTTGGGAGTCAGTTCTTCCCAAGAACCGACCGGAATATGTTCGAGGTTGAGATCCGCCTGCCAACCGATGCCTCACTGGAGAGAACGAAACAGGCAGCTGAAAGGATCGACAGCCTGATTCGCACCGAACCGGCTGTCACCGGGATTGACTGGATGGTCGGTGAGAGCTTTCCCACTGTCTACTACAACCTGATTATGAATCAGGACGGGGCACGCAATTATGCCCATGGCATCATTGCCACGACTGACTTCAAGGCTGTGACGGACATGATTGACCGCCTGCAGGACAAGGCGGACAAGGAACACCCGGATCTCCAGGTGTTGTTCTCGAAGTTCGCTCAGGGCCCTCCCGCCGATGCGGATGTGGAGTTCCGGATCACCGGCCCGGATATTCAGGTGCTTCAGGAACTCGGCGAACAGGTGAGACTTAAACTCGCCGAACATCCGGACATTCTGCATACCCTGACGACTATTCCCCGGGGTGAACCGAAGCTGAAGCTGTCCGTCCGTGAATCCGAAGCGCGGATGATGGGCCTGAGTCTGCGCGACATCGCCGCGCAGATCGACAGCCTCTTCGAAGGATCCGTTTCCGGAACCGTCATGGAGGGCATAGAGGAGTTGCCGGTTCGGATCCGGATGGCCGCCCCGGAGCGGGATGAGTTCGCCGATCTGTCCAACGTCAATCTCGTGCTGCCGCAGGCGACTGATGGCGGTTGGACGCCGCTCTCTTCTGTGGCTTCCGTCGATCTGGTGCCGGAGCAGGGTGGTATCACCCGCCGTGACGGGCAGAGGGTCAACAAGATTCACGGTTTTGTGCGGTCCGGCACTCTGGCGGTTGATATAACTGACGAGGTCATGCAGCTTCTCGATCAATCCGGTTTCAAAGTGCCGGTTGGATATGAGTTGAAAGTGGGTGGCGAGACGGAGAACCGGGATGAGGCGGTGGGCAATCTGCTCCTCTACCTTCCGGTGATCATCGTGGTGACCGTCGCTGTACTGATCCTGACTTTCCGCAGTGTGCGCATCGCCCTGATTCTTCTGATGGCTGCGCCCATGTCCGCCGGTTTCGGGCTGATCGCCACATGGGCCATGCAGTTCCCCGTCAGCTTCAATACCATCATCGGTTCACTCGGATTGATGGGGCTGGCTTTCAACAGCAGCATTGTCGTGCTTGCTTCCATTATGAAGGACCCGGAAGCCGCCGGTGGAGATCCGGAGGCGATTGCAAAAGCAGTCAACGCAACCACAAGGCACCTGGTTTCCACCACCATGACAACCATCGGCAGCTTCCTCCCGTTGCTTCTATTCATTGGCGGGCAGTTCTGGCCCCCGCTGGCCATTGTTCTCGCCGGCGGAGTTGGCGGGTCAACCCTGCTGGCGCTCACCTTCACTCCGGCCATGTATACAATACTCAAAACCCGTGATCATTCATCCCCGGCGCCTGCTGCCTGATCGGAATTCCCATGTCATATCGAAATTCATATCTCCTCCTGCTGTGCCTGGTGCTGTGTACTGCATGCCGCGGCGTCGGTCCAGACTACCGGCGGCCGGACCTCGGTCTGCCATCCGGTTATTCTGTTCCGGGCACGGTTTCGGACAGTGAAGAGGCGCCCCTGCCGCACTCGCCATGGTGGTGGGCCCTCGGAGATGGCAACCTCAACACGCTCGTCTCTCAGGCACTGACCAATAATTTTGATGTGCGCATTGGCCTTGAGAGGCTGCAGCGCTCGCGAATGGCCCGCTCGCAGGCATTGTCTGCCGGTTTGCCGCAGGTCAGTGCGGTTCCATCCTTTTCAAAGATCCGTAACAGTGACAATTTTCTGGCGCCCTTTACCTCATCGCCTCAGCAGGGCCTGATTCCCAACGAGTTTGATCAATGGACTCTTGGAATACCCGTATCGTGGGAACTTGATGTCTTCGGTGGAGTGCGGAGATCGGTGGAAGCTGCCGGGGCCCGCATCCTTGCAGCGGAGGCCGGGCTCGAGGGCCTCAGGCTGTCGACATCGGCAGAGGTTGCCGATACTTATGTGTCAATCATTGGCCTCAACCGACAGCAGGTGCTGCTTGAAGACAGTATTCAGCTTCAGCAGCAAACACTGAAGCTCGTTAAACTCCGGCATGACTCAGGGCTGGCCAGTCAACTGGATGTCGAGCGGTCGGTATCGCAGCTGGAGTCGATCCGGGCGATGCTTCCACTACTCCAGTCGGCAGGCGTGAATGAACTCCGTCGCCTCACCCTGCTCCTTGGCTCTGAGTCGTCCGCCATGGACGCACAGGCTGAGTCATGGACTGACTTTCCGGAAGACCTCCCGTTTATTCAGGTCGGACTGCCGGCGCAACTGATACGCCGTCGTCCGGACATTCGCGTGATGGAAAGTCAGCTCGCTGCCAGCAGTGCCGGGATCGGTGTCGCCATCTCCAACTTCTATCCGAAGTTCTACCTGATGGGCCAGCCGCAGCTGGTCTCCTCAAGCGCCGTCAATCTCTTCGAGGCTTCAAGTTTCGCCTGGCAGTTCGCACCGCGGATCGAATGGGCTCTCTTCGCCGGAGGGCGGAACAGAGCGATTCTCGAACAGGCCCGTTCAGAAAACAGGGAAGCCCTGCTGGCGTATGAAAAGGCTGTCATCAAGGCCATTGGCGAAGTGGAGAGCGGGATTGCCGCTATGGATGCCCACCGAAGGCGCTACCAGTCATGGACTGAGGCTTCACGGGCAGCCGAAACCGCGGTGTCCCTGTCGGAGAAAATGTACGGGGCGGGGCGAATCAGCCTCCTCGACCTCCTTATCGATCAGCTGCGCCGCAATGAAATCAATCTGGAAATGATTCAGGCGAAAACCGCACTGACCCGCGCGTGGATTCGCCTTCATCTGACTCTTGGTGGTGGCTGGGGAACCGGTCAGTATTCCGATTCAGACATGGATTCTGATTCCAGATAATATTCCCGCCCGTTTCTCATCCGGGGCCTGTCGGAGATTCCAATCACCGATGATCCACTCACCATCGTTTGTTCCATCCTTCTGTATTATTTTATAGCACGGAAGAATGAAGTTGGGGACAGTCCAGGATTTTCGGGATTGATAACGATGTGGTTGCCTCCGGCGGTGAGCGGCTGCCAGGGCTGGCCGATGGCGGTGGTGTATTCAAGACTCATTCCCTCAGGCCATGTGACAACAATATTCCCTTCCTGCATGGTTATGGTTACCAGAGAATTGGTCCGGGCCTGGTCGTATGAATCTTTGAGGGCCGGAGTGGCTGTGCGCACCGGAGTGTTGCCCGGTTGGCGTTCTTCATCATAGCCGGTGACAATGGGTGCTTCACGGACAGGCGAGGACTGTCTTTTGCCATCCGTGCCTTCCTTGAGTTGCGGTGAAAACTGGAGCCTGAAACGATCGAAGCCATTCATGGTTCCATTACCGTCGGGGCTCTCCCCGGCAGCACCGAAAGTCGCAGTCCAAAGCAGCCCGGCAATAACCAGAACTATCGGACGGCTTATTGATGCAATCAGTTTTTGTGGTGCCCTGTTCATAACAATTCTCCAGTTTGAAATTTCTTTTTTCACGAAGCTGATGCTGTCGTGCTTCACTGAAGAATACCCGCCGCCCGGATCCAGCTTTCAGGAAATTTCAATGAGGGTCGACCCGTCAGAAGCCATGCCGTCCACGGTTCGTGCCGGACGGGGTATGCGGACGGCGCCTTTGACACACAGTCTTCGGAGTGCCATCCGGACAGACTGCCTGTCCGGCGCGATCCCCATCGCTGCGGCCCCGGTCACACTGGACTCAAGCTCAGAAACCGATTGGCGTCCATGACGCAACAGGTCCAGAAGTTGACTCTCAAGCTGCTGATCTGAATCCCGCAGCTTCCGTCGTCGGCATCGCTGTGAACAGTATCTTACTTCGTCCCAGCAGTCCTTCCATCTGGATCGCCAGCTGAATGGCAGTCCACAGACCGCGCAGTGTCTGAAGCGGCTATCCCTGCCATTACTCATGTGGTGTGTCCTGTTCTCTCTGAAGATGCTGCTTCAGCTTTCGACGATGCTTTGTGATCCGGCCCGATACCCGCTTCCTCCACATCCGGAAGCTCGACGGTTTCATCTCGCGTCGCATCAGACGAATGACCATGGCCTCGGTCCAGCCGGTCTTCCTCTCGATCTCGTCAAAGGTCACCCGGTCCTCCCATGCCATCCGGATGATCGAGGATCTCAGCTCGGGGCCGTATTCAGGCAATTTCATGACAGTCTCTTCGTGAGAATCCCGAAGGTGGATTCAATTTGACGCTGTCTGAAGTGTCACCCGATCCACACATCCACCGGCCTGCGGAAGACATGGGATGTAATTCTCGCGGTGCCTGCCACGCACGTGCCTGGCACCGGGAAGCTAAAAAATGGATGAATAAAAAAACCGTCACCGGCACCGGAAGTTTCGAATTCCGGACCGGTGACGGTTTTCAAACCGGTATTTCAGCGGAAGCAGAAGAGTGTCTTCTCGCCGCGGATCAGAATCCTGTCCCGCACAGGCACCGGCGAGGCGATCAATTCCTCGCCCATATCATTCTCATGCAGAGGAGTGAAGGTGTCGCCGACGCGGGCGGAAAAAACCATTCCATCATTGCGGGCCGCATAGAGGACTCCGTTGGCTATAACCGGTGAGGAATAATAGGCATGACGGGACTCCGGAAATCCGGCTTCCCACAGCAGCCCGCCATCCGACGGATTCACGCAGGCTATGCCCCCCTTGTTGCGCAGAAGGAAAACCTTTCCATCGCTGGCGGCAAGAGCGGAGACAAAGACGCCGATTTTCTGGCGGTCCCAGATGACATGTGTTTTGGAAACATCGCCTTTGCCTCCGGTTCGGACCCCGTAGATATGCGCCTGATCGCGGCGGTCATCACGGCCAACAGGAACGACGATCATATCCCCGACGATGACCGGACTGGCGATAGCCGGCCAGTAGGCGGTCCCTTCCGGGTTAAAGCCGCCGCACCACCAGAGCAGCTCCCCGGTGGCAGCGTCATAGGAAGTCAGGTGATCGGCACCCCATAGAAGCAGAGCCTGACGGTCGCCTTCCATGTAGAGGATCGGCGTGGTGTAGCCGTTATCATTCTCCGCAGGGGTCCTGTAGTTGCGGGGCGTTTTCCAGGTGATTTTCCCGGTGGATTTCTCAAAAGCGGCGATCCACGATTCACCGGCGTGCATCCTCGCCAGAAAGACATGAGTGTCGTTGACGACAGGCGAGCTTCCCTGATCCCAGTACAGTTCCTCGGGTCCGAACTCCTCAATGAGATTGCGGTGCCACAGCATCGCCCCGTCAAGATCCAGAGCAGCGAAGTCACCGCTCTTGAAGTAGACAAAGACAGATTTGCCATCCGTCACCGGCGATGAGTTGCAGCTTGAGCCAAGCCGGCGGTGGCGGGGCGGGGTGGCGGTCCCCATGGTGGTCGTCCACAGAACTTTTCCATTGAAATCAACAGCCATCACGGCGTTCTTGTCTTCACTGGGTGTGGTCAGAATAATTCGGTCGCCGGCTGTTATCGGAGTGGACCCGCCTTTCCCGGGAAGTTCCAGTTTCCACTCCGCGTTCTCAATATTCAGCTGCGACGGATAGGTCCCGATGCCGGTCGAGCCCTTCTCGGCTGGACCCCGCCACGCCGGCCAGCCATCGAGCGTGTCAGCCACGCCGCACTGCAGCATGAACCCCGTGACAATCAACAGCCTTAACCAGACGATTCCTCCACCATGTGCTTTCATATCGCCTATCAAAGCACCGCCAATCGTGCGGTCAACTGGAAAAACATCACACCTCCTTCACCCCGGCAGCCCCTCCGGCCGATTCACCGGCACTGATATTATTTCCCGGCTCTTGCGTCCGCCTCTATCTGCTCCCACATCCCTTCCCACCTCTGCCCGAGGAAGCTCACCTTCCCGGGAAATGTATCTGCCAGATCCATGGTTTCCGTCCTGTCATTCCGGAGGTTGAAAAGCTCCCACTCATGTCCGGCGCGGGCGACAATTTTCCAGTCACCGTCAACTAGGGCACGGTTGCCTTCATGCAGCCACCACAGTTGCCTTGCGATATTTTCATGGCCGGGTTCTCCGGTAATCCATGGACCGAGATTGATACCCGGTCTCGGAACCGGCGATTCCGGGAGTTCGACTCCGGCAAGAGCTGCCAGTGTCGGAACCAGGTCAATGACGTGGCCCGGCTGTGTGACCCATTGCCCCCGACGGGCAGGGGCAATCCCGGCATGCCAGCTGACAATCAACGGGGTGGCACATCCACCCGCGTGCACCCATGTTTTGTGCATGCGGAAGGGGGTGTTGCTGACCGTCGACCAGCCTGGCCCCAGACAGAGGTATGATGGACGGGATCCCGGTGGTGCATCCGGGTCATGACCATCCGCTCTGACCATGATTTCCGCGCTTGCCCCGTTGTCTGATAAAAACAGGATGAGTGTGTTGTCCAGCATCCCGGAAGACTCCAGCTGATCCATAATGCGGCCGGTTTCGACGTCCATCCGATGGACCATGGCGGCATGGATTTCCATTTTTGCTGCCTGAAAGGACTTTTGAATGGCTGAGAGTGAATCCCACTGCCATGGTCTGTTCACCTCCCCCTCTCCAAGAATCGAAAGTGCTTCCGGAAAATGGTAGGGCGGACCGATCTCTCTTTCCGGTTGCGACAGCTTCCATAGGCCGGGGATGTTCATGTCCTGGATTCTCTGCCATCGACGCAGTCTGAGCTGATCCCAGCCGGCATCGTAACGGCCCTTGTAGACGGCGATATCCTGTTGCATCGCATGGAGCGGGAAATGCGGAGCCGTGAAGGCAAGGTAATGAAAGAATGGCCGCTGATCGTAATATTCCCCGTGTTCTCTCAGGCAGGCGAGTGCATGGTCCGCGATCGCTGTGGTGGCGTAGTACCCATCGGCCGGGTCCACTTCCGGCAGCCTTCGGTCATCCTCCCAGTGCGTTTTTGGAGAGAAAAAGCGTCCCTGGTCTCTGAGGTGATAGGATCGGTCGAAACCACTCTGGAGCGGCATTCCATCAAGATGCCATTTGCCACTGTGATAGGTGCGGTAGCCATGCTTTTTGAAAACCTCCGACAGCAATGGAGCCCATTCAGGGCGCATGCCGGCCCCACCGCTTGGAAGGTCCGGCACCGTGTCGCGACGCACCTGCTGCGCATAGTATCCGGTGAGCACACTGGCACGTGTAGGCCAGCAGCGGGCCGTGTTGTAAAACTGACTGAAACGGAGGCCCCTGGCTGCGAGTCTGTCGAGATTCGGGGTGTCAATCTCGCCGCCGTAACACCCGGGATCGGAAAAGCCAAGGTCATCGGCGACAATCAGAAGAATATTCGGACGCCGGGTAGTCTCAGTGGTTATTCCGGCTGCGGCTGCTGCCCGGGGGCCGGGAATGAGAACAACAGCAGCCGTTAATGACGTCAGCAGGATTGGCAGGGCTTTCATTGCACCTCCAGGAAGAATCAGTTTCAAGGTTCAGGGCTTCCAGTTTTCAAGATCCCACTGTGGCCCTTCGTTGACGACTTCACGATGGAGGTCCTGCATACGCTTCTTCATGGCGGACAGTCTTTCAGGATAAAATTCGGCCAGATCAGCCTGCTGTTCCGGATCGGTTCGAAGGTTGTACAGTTCGAACTGATCCAGCGGTGCCTGGCGAATCATCGGCATGTCGGGGGCTGTCAGCGGATGTGTGTGCCTCTCAATCGGGTCATTGAGATACCCTGTCAGAACCCAGTCGCCGTCGCGCATTGCTGCCGCCGGTTTTACGCGGTAGAAAAACCAGAAGAGGGGAGTTTCCCGGATGAAATGCCCGTCCTCCCAGAGTGGCCGGAGGCTGACCCCATCCATCTTGCGGTCGGGTGAGGGGACCGCTCCCGCAATGTCACAAATGGTCGGGAAAAGATCGAGGTGGCTTATCGGGGTTTCGCAGGTCTGCCCGGGAGGTATTTTTGAAGGCCATCGGAGTATGCCGGGTTCGCGGTGTCCGCCCTCGTAAACATGGGATTTCCGGCCACGAAGACCCATCGTCGACCACGAGTTGATACCGCCATTATCCGATGTCAGAAAAAGGAAGGTGTTTTCACTTCGCTCGAGAACCTCCAGCTGATCCCTGATCCGTCCGACCGCCATGTCCACATTCTCGATATTGGCGAGGTAGCGCGCCTTCCTGGCGTCCTTCTCATCCATGCGTGACAGATACTTGTCCACCAGATGGGTAGGGGACCCGATCGGCGTGTGGGGCTCGTTGAACCAGATCACCGCCAGCAGTGGTTCGTCTTCAGCCACCATTGATGACCAGTCAATAAATTCATCCGCCACGATGTGACAGCTGTAGCCGCTGATTTGTCCAACCGGCTTTCGGTTGCGGTGGAAGTTGGTCGGATTGTGATGACTGGGACTGGCGTTGTTGGTGGTGCCCAGCGAATGGTCAAACCCCTGGTCTGTGGGCTGCGGGTGGTTGCGGTCCGCAGCCCACTCGAGCTGTGACAAATGCCACTTCCCGAAGTGTCCGGTCGCATATCCCCTCTCTTTGAGGACCTCCGCTATGGTGATTTCTTCGGAGCGGAGATGCATCGGATGCCGGGGAGGAATGTAGCTGTAAATACCTGCGCGGGCCGGGAAGCGTCCGGTCAGCATCCCCGCCCTTGATGGCGAGCAGTTGGGAGCCGCGGCGTGACAGTCGGTGAACCGGATGCCTTCGGCTGCCAGTTGATCCATATTGGGCGTATCGGCAAGGCCACCATAAACCCCGAAGTCCGTATATCCCGCATCATCCAGCATAATAAGAACCACATCCGGACGGTTGGGGTCACCACCGGCTGCCCGGAGATCGTGAAGTCCCTGGACCACAATAAGGAAAATGGCCATTACAGGAATCAGGCCATGCCGCGGCCGTCCATTGACTGTTTTGTATCGGATCATTCAGGGTTCCTACCATACGTGATGCCGCCGGGTCATCCAAATTCTCAGCCGCCGGATTTATAAAGTCGGCACAGATGTCATTCGCATCCTCTCCGATACAGCTGACGGTTCCCGCAGTATCCGGCGGCTGGTTGCCATGAACTTCCGGCTTCAGCCTTCGATCCAGTATCCAGAAAAAGTCGTTCAGCCCGATGGCAGATCCCGCGTTTACACTCCACAGAAATGAAATATAAAAAAGGCCGACGCCATAAGACGTCAGCCACAATGAATGAAACCAAAAACTCTTTTCAGATGGGGAGATAACCGACTACGCATCCCCGAGCTGAAGCAGATACGACGCGTTTCCGGGAAGGACGTCCACCTTGGCGTTGCTCTCAAGCAGTTTGTCGGTTTCCATGACCTCCAGTACAGCATCGAGGATTTCAGCATCATCTTTTCCAATCGCGTTGAGAACCTGCCCCACGACTTCCGGTCGTTTTGAAGCCGCCTCGGCCATCTTGGTGGAGACCTTGAAGGCTGTCTGTGACTGTATCAGTCCGACGCGGTTTTCCCCGTCCTGTTTCATGGCACTTGTCACCTGAACAAGCCGCTTGACCACCTTCTCGGTGATGTTGTGGACCATCTGCTGGTCCGTGAAAGCCACTTTGCGTATATAAACCGAACCAAGACAGTAGCCCCATTTCTCGGAAAGCGGTGACACAGTTTTCCGGACACTGCGGCTCAGTGCGTGGCGGTCCTCCAGCATCTTCTCCATCTCGAGGTTGCTCAGGGTTGAAATAGTCGAACTGGCGACATTGGCTTCCAGTGACCCCTCCGGATTGGCGTTGACATACAGATAATCCACCGGATTCATCACCCGCATTTCATACCAGATCCCCACACCCATTGGCGTGCCTTCCTCCGAATTCACCATCAGACTGCGCAGATAATGCTGAAATAACGCAGTGCTGACACTCTGCTTCTTGCCAAAGAACGGTATCAGAATCGCCTTCGGACCGAATCTGCTCAGTGGATAATGAATGCCCGCTTCGTCGATTGTTCCGATCACCTTTCCAAAAAGGGTGAATACCTGTGCCTCCCTTTCCCGAACGATGGTATAAAGTCCAAATGCTTTGCATAGCTTGAGCAGTATCGGAATCACCACGAGTCCGACGATAAAGGCAATTATTGAGGGGATGATTAAACTTGGGTCCATATTGATTTCCTCTCTGTTTTTAAAGTTTCGTCAGATGGGCGTTATGAATTCCGTGTCGCCTGTGATCGGATTACCGCCTGATCCGGTGCAATAATCACCCGGCTGGCCTTCGACAGCAGCGGAACACGCATGTTGCGGAGATAAGTCTTCAGAGCGGAACTCCCGCCTTCGCCTTTGATCTTGGTCAGGGTCTCCGCAAGCACTTTCAAAGGAGCAACCTCGGCCTGAGCCTTGTTTGAAGCAATTTCAACGGCACGGTTGGACATGGTTATTTGCTGCTCCGCATCCGCCCTCGCCGTGCTGATGTCAGCGGCAACCTGGTTCCTTGTGCTGTTGATGGCTGAAAGTGCACGGTCCACTTCGCTGGGCGGATCGATTTCTGTGATCAAAGCGGCATCGAGTTCAATACCATAGCGCCATGCCGTTGAGCGGCATTGCTGCTCCATGTAGTCATTCAGAAGCGGAAGGTTTTTGCGGAGGTCATTGATGGAAACTCCTTCGGACAGTTCCTCGACTGCCGGGCTTTCCTGTTGCAGCTCATCACCTGAAATCAGGCTCTGACCCCTTGGATCCGTGAAAGTGGCTATCCTCTCACGCAGAACGGAAATGAAATATCCCATCACATGCTCCAGCGGACTGACCACGCCGAAAAGGTAGGCATACAGATGGTTTTCGTTGACCCGATATCGGATCTGCCCATTGACGCCGGTTGTCAGATTGTCCTTGGTCACACATTCAATGGTGCTCTGACTTTTGCTCGGATCCCATGTCAGATCCACTGCCTGGGTTGCTATGGAAACCTTGTGTACTTTCTGCCACGGCCATTTGAAATACGGTCCGCCAGGACCAATCACCAGCACGTTCGGATACTGATACCGCTCGACCTCCTCGTCGGTGACCGCTTCCTCGGGAACGGCCTCGGCCGGTGCTCTGACCGCCTTGCCAAATGAGGTGATCACCGCCCGCTGATCCGGTTTCACCGTGTAAAATCCACTAATCAACGCACGAAAAACAGCGTAGATTCCGACTCCCGCGAAAAAAGCCACCAGATACATATCAGTCTTTTATCAATCCGTTTCGTCCTTGAACACTATAAAAAGGAAAGCCTCTTTGTAATGCCTCTTCAGCGACAGTCACAGTGAGTGCCTTTACCCCTGCATTTTTCATCCGCTGGTTCTTTCCGCAGTGATTGTGTTGTCCATTTACCGGACACTTTACATTCATGCCCGCTGTTCAAATCCGGATACGGACAGTTGTCCATATGTATTCTGATATGTCACCGCTGCACGAATCAGTGCGCCGTGATCATCTTTACATTATTTACATGGGACCTACTCTTCCACGGTCCGGAATCAACCGGCTGTTGAAAGGCAGTGAGTAGGGCAGGGACCGATCCAGGGCCCCCGCAACCATGGCCTCTCACAATGGTCAGGCCGGAAAATGCGGGCAGCCGTGGCAAAGAAGGCCTCGCATCATTCGTCGCGATTGATTTATAAATTCGTCCATGCTGATGTTCCGGCACAAAGTCCCCGCGGGGTGGATTGATCATATTCGTGGAAATCTGGATATGGTCCTGGTTGACCATGCTCATCTTGAACGCAAGGCCGCCTCCTCCGCCATCATGCTGGGTAAATACCGGCAGTTGTGGCCAAGGGTCTCCGAGCTGAATGACATCGCCATCGAGGAACTGCAGCACTTCCAGATTGTTCTGGATATTTTGAAGGACAGGGGGGTTCCATTTCAGTCCACTTCACCCAGTCCGTGGATCAACGGCCTGATGAAGGCAACCCGCAGGGGCGTTCAGGGTCAGGTCATTGATCACCTCATTGTCGCCGCCCTGATCGAAGGCCGCAGCTGTGAAAAATTCCAGATCCTCGCCGAGGGAATTGCCGACACGGAACCCGAACTGGCGCGCTTTTACGGCAGTCTCGTCGAGTCCGAGGGCAATCACTACGCCGCATACATCCTCATGGCCCGCGAGATCAACGAAACAGAAGCCCGGGAGAGACTGGACTACTTCCTCGATCTTGAGGCGGATCTCATTGCCGCTCCCAATCCACTGCCCATGCTGCACTGATGCGGCCGGTCAACATCTGGCTTTATCCGTGGTGGATTCTTGCCGTAAGGTTCGGGCTCGATGAATACTGTCAATGTCCCTCTCGGGGACAGATCCTATTCCATACAAATTGGCAAGGGGCTGCTGGAACAGTCCGGCCCGACTGTGTCCCAACTAGGGCTTTCCGGTCCGTGCGCGGTGATTACCGACGATCATGTCGGGCCTCTCTACCTCGACAGGGTTATCCAGTCCCTGAAGTCACACGGCATGGACCCCGTCCCGGTGACGCTTCCCCATGGTGAAAGCACCAAGAGGATCGCCATGGCTGAAAAATGCTACGAAGTGCTGGCGAATCACCGGCTCGAAAGAAAATCACCCGTCATTGCCCTCGGCGGAGGAGTCATCGGGGACCTTGGCGGTTTTGTGGCCGCCACATACCTCCGGGGTGTCCCGTTCATCCAGATTCCCACGACCATGCTGGCGCAGGTCGACTCATCAGTCGGCGGCAAAGTCGGGGTCAATCTTCCGCAGGGTAAGAACCTGGTAGGGGCTTTCTATCAGCCTCTGACAGTGATCTGCGACCTCGATACCCTCGCAACGCTGGATCCCCGTGAACTGCGGGCCGGCATTGCCGAAGTTATAAAATACGGCGTCATTCACGATCCGGAGCTTTTTCAAACCCTCGAAAATTCCATCGACCGGCTGCTGGCGCTTGATGCGGAGCTCACTTCCGGAATTGTCGCCCGATGCTGCGCCATCAAGGCCGAGGTCGTCCGCCAGGATGAAAAGGAGGGCGGTCTTCGGGCAATCTTGAACTTCGGGCACACCATCGGTCATGCCATCGAAGCGATTTCCAATTACAACCAGTTCCTCCATGGAGAGGCAATTTCAATTGGCATGGTCCTCGCCGGCGTCCTCTCCAAAGAGCTTCTCGGATTTTCCGATGCCGATCAGGAGAGACTGGTCGCTCTTCTGAAAAGGACCGGGTTGCCCACTTCGTTCAATTGGTCGGACGATCAGCTGGAAAAGCTTCTGGCAGCCATGGCTCTGGATAAAAAAGTCGAGGCCGGAGAGGTCCGCTTTGTTCTGGCCCAGTCCATTGGAAAGGTCGGTTTTGGCTGCCGCGTTCCATCGCCGCTGCTGAAAAATGTTCTCAAAAGTGAATTTTGACTGGAATTTTTTCTCGACAGGCACATCTTATAGGAAATTCCCCATCGCTGATTTCAGACTCCGCGGGGAGATCTGGGATCACCGGGAATCTCAATCAAGGATTGATATGATAAGCAAAGGAATAGACATGATGCGCAGAATCTTCGTCGCTCTCGCTCTCGCTCTCGCCGTTTTCACCACGGCTTTCACCAACTACGCCGCCGAATCCGAACAGGGTCCAAAGCTGGCACTTGCCACTCTCAAGTTCGCCGATGCCTGCTGCGAATCCTCATGCGCGGAGGTCGACAAGAAGCTGACCTCAATCGAGGGAATCTCCACTCCCAAGACCTGCTCAGTTTCCAAGACAACCACTATTCAATACAACCCCCAGCTTCTTGAGGGCTCCAAGCTCTACGCTGCTCTCAAACAGGCAGGTCTCAAGGTCGAATCCCAGATGACCACCATCGATGTCAAAGGAATGGCATGCACCTCCTGCTCATCCAAGGTCAACAAGGCCCTCACCTCCCTCAAAGGGGTCAAAACAAACGAAGTCTGCCATGTCGGCGGCCAGGCCAAAATCACTTTCGACCCTGCACAGACCACCGAGAAGAAGCTGGTCGAAACCATCAAGTCCCTCGGATACAAAGCCAGCGTTCACATCGCCAAGGCTGAACCCAAATCCGAGTAAGGTGGTGAAAGCGGTCTCTTGACCCTATACCCCTTATTGGTATTGGAATTTATTCGATTTTTCGTCAGGCCGGAGGATTTCCTCCGGTCCTTTTTTTGTAAGCCCGGCATGACTTCCGAATGGGATGAAGGTTTCCGGTGAGCCGCAAGGAAACGGAATCCAAGAGCGCAGGGCAGGGGCGCTGGTGAAAGGCGGGGGCTGTATGAAGCTGGACGCACACGCAAATCGTGGATCCAGGGAATCGCGACGTCCTCACCCGCATCCGGGACCCCTATTGCTGTGCCCTGACCGGAAATATTGCCAGCCCGAATGATTCAACCACCTTGATTTGCTTCCGGAGCGCCAAAAACTCTGACCCGCAGGTTCCTCAGGCTCCTCAGTCCTCCCCACTCGCCATGTCGAAATGCATGTCCAGCCAGACGCCTTTGCTTTCCCGCCTTTTCCTGCTCACTTTCCATCCCGGTGCTTCCTCGAATCCGAATGCTTACCTCACGGATGAATTCACCGCTGCCTATCGCCACAGCGTGGCTGAAATATCTAACTTTCAACCGCAGGATTTCAGGCCGGCTCAGACGAACACCGCGACTTAATTTCTCCATCAGTTTCCCGGATGCCGCGTTATCGCGTTGGTTTTCCTGGAACTTGTCCCCATCTCTGACTGCCGGGGATTCCTCGGGATTCCCACCTCTTTCCATCAAAAGCTCGCGGTAATGAGCACGTGCCTGCTCCCAGCTGATCATCGGACCGCGTCCGGAAACAATTTCTGCCATCCTCCTCCGCGCCCGGCGCCCCCCGGCCATCGCTTCCCCATATTGACTCCACCGGTAGCCACCGGGTTCCACCACAATCCCGGCCCTCACCGGATTCAGATCCAGATAGGCCAGAACGGTCATTAGGGCACCCTCCCGGCCCTCTATCACCACGCTGCGGAATCTCTCCTCCCATAGTGTTCCTGTCCGGTCATTCTCACGGTTATACCACTTCGAAAACCGAAGTTTGACCTCCCTGACAAATGAGGAAAGATCATACATTCTCGCACGCAGTCGGTCGAAAAACTCCCGCACTCTCAGATCGTCGCCGGATTCCCGCCATTCCCTCACCATGGCCTCAAATTCCTCAACCCTCGTGCGGGAATAAATATGACGCACCCGCCGCCAGATCTCCGCCTCCGCAATGACCACCGGCCTCAGTGGAACACGCAATAGCAGGTGAAAGTGATTCCCCATCACACAATACCCCATCACTTCAACACCCGAAAACCCCTCCTGCCGCTTGATCAGACTCACAAAAAAATTCTTCTCGGCATCACCAAGACGAAGCCGGCGGTCCACAATCCGGCTCACCACATGAAAATACTGAACCCGGCTCCGGTCCACCAGCTGGCTGCGTCGAATCATCATGCCCCGACCATGCCCGAAACCACCCATCCAGTCAAATATAAATTACCTGCGACTATGTATGTTATACGTATTCGTATTATTTCGTTGCAAGATTGGGCGGGAGGCTGGATGATGGATTCTGACGTTATGGAAAACAGAATGAAGACAAGAGGGCAGGTGCCTGGGCTGCTGGCGGCGGTGGTGCTTGCGGGAATGCAGGCGTTGTCGGGGCAGGCGGCCGATGGGTGGCTGCACTGGCGCGGGCCTTTTCAGAATGGCACGACACTTGAGGAGGGGCTTCCTTCAAAGGTCGGGGAGGCTATTTGGACCTATGACATCCGCGGACGCGGGACGCCGGTGATTTCCGATGGCCGCATGTATTCCTGGGGATACAAGGGTACCGGCCCGGATCTTCAGGAATATCTGACCTGTCATGATCCGGAGACGGGACAGATTTTCTGGCAGCTTGGATTCAATGATTTTCTCAGTGACACCGTCTACGACCGTTACACGATAGGCAGTCCGACCGTGGATGATGAAACCGGCAACATCTATCTGATGACGACAGCCGGCGAATTTTTCTGTGTGACTCCCGAGGGGGAGATTCAGTGGATCCACAGCATGATTGAGAGGTATGGGCGGCTGACCTTTCCCAACGGCCGGATCGGGGCTCCGATCATTGCCGGGGATCTGGTCATTCACCACATAATCAACTCTTACTGGGGAGCCGACGGCCCTGCCCGCGATCGGTTTTATGCTTTTGACAAGAAAACCGGCGACGTGGTCTGGTCCTCGACGCCCGGGGTCGGTCCGAAGGACAGTTCTTTCAGTTCGCCGGTTCTTGGCTGGGCCAACGGACGCCGGGTGCTTTATGCGGGAACCGGGTGTGGCAACGTGATCTGTCTCGATGTTCGCACGGGGGACCCGATCTGGCGCTTCCAGCTTTCCTACGGTGGCATCAACTCCAGCGTGGTTATCCATGACAACGACAAGGTGATCGCCATCAGTGGCAAGGAGAATATTGATGACAGCAAGACCGGACGGATGGTAGCGCTCCGCACCGGCAGGGAGCCGGCCGAGGGTGCATCCGGACCACTGGTCCTTACCTACGATGATGAACTTTGGCGCAATGATCTGTGCATGTTCACCAGCTCACCGATTCTTGTCGGCGACCATGTGTGGCAGGTTACTCATACCGGCGAGCTGGTGTGTGTGGATGCCAACAGTGGAGAAATCCTCTCCAGTTACAAGCTGGGCACAAGTCAGCTGCATGCCTCTCCCGTCTATGGCGACGGCAAGATCTACATACCGATTATCTCCGGTGAGTTTTATATCCTCGAAGTCAAAGGCTCTGAGGTCAGTGAGCTGGACAAAGTCACACTGGAAGGCAACTGCATCGGCACGCCGCTTGTCTACAATGGCAAGATATATGTTCACACGACTGAAAAACTCTACTGTTTCGGAAAGCCCGGGGACAATGACGGGCTGGTTAAACCGAATCTGACCGAACGCGCACCACTTCCCGAGGAAGCGGACAGCCTCCAGATAATTCCTGCCGACATTCTCCTGGAGCCGGGAGATTACGTGCAGGTCCGCACCCGCGTTCTTGATTCCAACGGCATGACCCTGGCGGAAATGCCCGATTCGACAGGCGTCGACATTCAGGCTTTCGTCCCGCCAACTGCACGGGTCAAGGCACGCATGAATGCAGAAATCATGGGCAAGGGGCTGCTCATCGCCTCCGAAGATCCGGTTCCTTCGGCCGGTGCATTCAAAGCCACCTACCAGGGCAAAAGCGGCATCTTCCGCGGCCGTATCCTTCCGTCCATTCCTTTCAATGAGGACTTCGAGTCATTTGAGATCAACGAGGCCTACCCTGAAGGTCATGTTCACCACGGTGTGGACTTCTCCTATCCTCCACTTCCATGGATCGGAGCCCGCTTCAAGTGGGACATTCGGGAGATGGAAGGCAACAAGGTTCTTGCAAAGACTCTGGACAACGTTCTTTTCCAGAGAGCCATTACATTCATCGGCGGTCCGGACTATTCTGAATATACAGTTGAGGCTGACGTCATGACAGACGGAAACCGACGCATGAAATCCAATGTCGGTTTAATCAACCAGAGGTATTTCATCTACCTGGTCGGCAACGCTCAGATTCTTGAAGTGTCCTCGAATCACGACCGTGTCAAACAATCGGTGCCATTCCGTTGGGATCAGAAGAAATGGTACACACTCAAGAGCCGTGTTGACATGAATGCTGACGGCTCCGGAGTTGTCCGTGCCAAGGCGTGGCCTAAAGGTGAGCGGGAGCCCGAGGCATGGACCATCGAAGTAGAGCACCGGAATGCCCATGCCAAGGGCGCACCGGGTGTGTATGGATTTTCCCCTCAGGCCCGTTACTCTGTCTACATGGATAACATCCGTGTCTATCCAAACAACTAGTGAGCCCACACAACCGAACAGACATTCAAACTTATTTTAACTGATACTCACCATGAAAAATAATATTTACGGAATCGTTGCAGTGGCCGTCGCCATGGTATCGACGGCCGGAGCGGCAGACTGGTCCATGTGGGGCGGTTCGCCAAACCGGAACCTTTACTCGGACGCAAAGAACCTCCCTACATCGGTTGAGCCCGGCGAATTTCTCGACAACTCTGAAAACATCGATCTTTCGACTACCGAGAACGTCAAATGGGTTGCCAAGCTTGGATCCCAGGCCTACGGGAACACGACCGTTGCCGACGGGCGTGTCTACATTGGAACCAACAATGAATCACCGCGTGACCCGCGACACAAGGGTGACCGCGGTGTCGTTTACTGCCTTGATGAAAAGACCGGTGAACTTCACTGGCAGCTGGTTGTTCCCAAGCTGGGTGCCGGCAAAGTCAGTGACTGGGAGTTCCTCGGCATCTGCTCCTCACCGGCTGTCGAAGGTGACAGGGTGTATCTCGTCTCCAACCGGTGCGAAGTGCTCTGCCTTGATGTTCATGGCATGAAGAACGGCAACGATGGTCCGTTCAAGAGCGAAGGGCAGTATATGGCCGGCCCCGGGGAGCCCCCCATGGAACCCGGCGAACTGGACGCGGACATCATTTGGGTCTTCGACATGCGTGAGGAACTTGGCGTTTTCCCTCACAACATCGCGAGTTCCTCCGTGCTGATTGTCGAGGACAAGGTCTTCTGCACCACCTCAAATGGCCAGGACTGGTCCCACCTTAACATCCCTTCACCGCTGGCTCCGTGTCTTGTCGCGCTTGATAAGAAAACAGGAAAACTGCTGGGCGAGGAAATGTCCGGAATCAGCGAGAATCTGATGCACTGCAACTGGTCCTCCCCGTCGATGGGCGAGGTGAACGGCCAGAAAATGGTTTTCTTCGGAGCGGGCGACGGTTTCTGTTATGCATTCGATCCCAAGCCTGTCTACAACGACGACGAGGGTCTGAATGTCCTGCCGGAGATCTGGCGCTTTGACTGCGTCCCCGACAAATACAAATTCGAAGACGGTCAGCCCATCAAATACCCGGCTGCGGACGGCCCCAGCGAAATCATCGCCACACCGGTCTTCTACAAGAACCGTGTGTATGTAGCCATCGGTCAGGATCCTGAACACGGCGAGGGCGTCGGACGTCTGGTCTGCATCGATGCCACCAAAAAAGGAGACATCACCGGCAGCGGTCTTATCTGGGACTACGACAAGATTCACAGAACCATCTCCACAGTGAGTATTGATCCGGAGACAGGCCTGCTTTTTGTGGCTGACTACTCCGGCTTTGTCTACTGCCTTGATGCGGAGACCGGCGAAGAGCACTGGATCTATGACATGAAGGCGCATATGTGGAGCTCCACACTTGTTGCCGACGGCAAGGTTTTCGCCTCCGACGAGGATGGCGACTTTGTCATCCTTCCCGCCTCCAAGGATTTTGATGCCGAAAATGACGAGCCTATTTTCGAGGACTGGTTTGACGCTCCGATCTACTCGACTCCGATTGTCGCAAACAACGTCCTCTACGTGGCAACCCAGACGCATCTCTACGCCATAGAAAAACAAACGAAGACTGCTGTTGCCGATTGAGCGGGGATCTTGTCCTCCCGGCACCGGCAGATCTATCCATCTCTGATCCGATCCTCACTCTGAAAATATGAGAAAACTTATTTATGGCCTGGTGATACTTCTTGCCATCCTCCATCAGGATTTCTGGTGGTGGGACAACAAGGCCCTGGTTTTCGGTTTCATGCCACTGGGGTTGTTCTACCATACGGTGTTCTCATGCCTTGCGGCGCTGGTATGGTTCGGAGCGACAAAGCTGGCCTGGCCTTCCGAGATTGAAGCCTGGGCGGAGGCGCCTGATGACGCCCCACCTCCGGCTCCAACAATTGTTCCCGGCTCCGGCTCCGCGCAGCCCCAGGGAGGTGATCAATGAACACCTCTCTGTTCATGCTGGCTCAGGCTCCGGCTCAGGCGGCAGCTCATGCTGACCGGACTCCGCTCTTCGTTATCATAGCCTACATGCTGGTGCTCTTCGGCATCGGGTGGGCATCCAGCCGCCTCTTCCGGGGCTCCAGTTCAGACTTCTTTGCCGCCAGTCACTCGATTGGTCCATTCATGCTGCTGATGAGTGTTTTCGGCACGACCATGACCGCATTTGCGATGGTCGGATCGACAGGCAAGGCTTTCAGTCTTGGCATCGGAGTCTACGGACTTATGGCATCAAGCTCGGCCCTCATCCATGCCGCCTGTTTCTTCCTGATCGGAATTCGCATGTGGGCATTCGGCAAGAAGTACGGCTACGTCACACAGATCCAGTTTTTCCGCGACAGGTTTGAGTCGAAAACGCTTGGATACGTGCTCTTCCCCATTCTGGTGGGACTGATCATTCCCTACCTTCTCGTCGGACTTCTCGGCGCAGGATCCTACATTGGCGGCATCACCCGGAATATGTTCCCGGAAACCTTTGCTGGCGGCAGTTCCAGCCCTCCCGGCGCTGTTCCTCCATGGGTCACCGGCCTCGTCATCTGCGTGGTGGTGCTTTTCTATGTGTTCTACGGTGGGGTCCGCTCCGCTGCCTGGGCCAACACCTTTCAGACAATCGTGTTCATGCTGATGGGCCTTGTCGGATTCATCGTGATTGCCGACGGTCTGGGGGGACTACAGACGGCCTCCCAGAGAGCATTGGAAAATGCTCCGGAAAAGCTGAGCCGCGAAGGTCTGATGAGTGTGCCGCACTTCATCAGTTACATGCTGGTGCCGTTGAGCGTCGGTATGTTCCCCCACCTGTTTCAGCACTGGCTGACAGCCCGGAGCGCCAAGGCGTTCCGGCTCACCGTCATTGCTCACCCCATCTGCATCATGCTGGTCTGGGTGCCCTGTATTCTCCTCGGGATATGGGCCGCCGGCATGTTTGAGTCAGGTGAACTGAAAGTTCCGAGCCTCCCGAACGGCAGTCCCAATGCCAATGCGGTGCTCGGTGTCATGGTGGGCAAATTCATGGCCAACAAGATCCTGGTTGGACTCTTCTCGGCCGGCGTTCTGGCGGCGATCATGAGTTCCCTTGATTCGCAGTTTGTCTGCATCGGCAGCATGTTCACCAATGATTTTGTGATCCCGCTGTTTGGAAAGGACAAGTTTTCAGACACCCAGAAGGTCTGGATCGGCCGCTGTTTCATCGTGCTGATAGTCACCATCACCTATGGTATTTCGCTGCTCGATCCGAAAAGCGTCTTCAACCTCGGTGTCTGGTGCTTCAGTGGATTCTCAGCCCTGTTTCCCATCGCCTTTGCGTCGATATACTGGAAAAGAACCACGCGGGCCGGTGTCTTTGCCAGCATCGCTGCCACAGTCGTCACATGGACACTGTTCGCTCATGATGCCCTCGCCCGTGGCAAAGACGCCATCTTCGGTAAAGTGGAGCACGGGGAATACCTTGTGGCCGGAGTCATGCCGGTGACCTTCATTGTCCTCGCTTCGACAGTCGCACTTATCGCCGTGTCCCTTTTCACAAGGCCGCCGTCTGACCAGACACTTCGCAAGTTCTTCCCGCTTGATTCCGACGGGAAGCCATCCTGAAAACTTCACCGGCGGGACAGGGGGACTCACCCCGTCCCGCCGTTTCTCATTTGTCATCACTCAACTTGCAGCATCTTAAAAATAAGTCATTTTTTTCATTCAATGGAACCAGCTTCTGAATCGGCCGTTTCTTCGGCTCAGGAAAAACTCGACGCGCACCTGCGCGAAACAATCAAGTGGCATTTCTCTCCGGAAACAGGGTGCCCTTTCTGGCTCGAATGGCTGGAAAAATCCTCATGGAACCCGATCGAGGAAATAAAAACCACCGCCGACCTGGTCAAGTTCGATCACTTTGACGGGGACACATACCTGCGGGATCTCCCCAATGAAGTGTGGATTCCCAAGGCATATAAGGGGAAGCCATTCAATATATTCGAGACCGGCGGAACCACCGGTATGCCCAAACAGCGCATCGGGTGGGAAGACTACAAGATCGATTACAGCCAGTTTTCCGAGTCCCTCAGCGACGAGCATTTCCCCAGAAACCATTACTGGCTGATGGTGGGTCCAACCGGCCCCCGCCGCCTCCGCCTGGCCATTGAACACCTCGCCAACGTCCGCGGCTGTTCATGCTACTTCGTCGACCTCGATCCCCGATGGGTCAAAAAAGTGATCGCCTCCGGGCAGCCCGAGCAGGCGAGGGCCTACATGCAGCACGTCGTCGACCAGGCACTCCTCATCCTCAAAAACAGGAGCGTCTCGGCAATCTTCACCACGCCGAAACTGCTCGAAGCCATCTCCGAGCGGATCAGCCTCGTGAACGCCGGTGTCAAGGGAGTCTTCTGCGGCGGCACCACCATGGACCCGCAATACACCCGCTTCATCGTCGAGGAAGTCCTCGAAGGTCAGATCGGATTCGTTCCCACATACGGCAATACCCTCATGGGTCTGGCTGCTCACCGACCGCTCACCCCGGAAGACAACTTCTCCATCACCTATCATGCGCCCCAGCCCCGGGCCATCCTCCGGGTGGTCGAACCCGAAAACACCAATCAGACCGTTCCTTACGACGCATGGGGACGGGTCGAGCTCACCACACTGACTTCAGAGTTCTTCGTACCCAGATTCCTCGAGCGCGATGAAGCCATCAGAAGAAAACCATGCCGCCAATACCCATGGGATGGCGTGGCCCAGGTCAGGCCCTTCGGCGCCATGACCAAGAAAATCGTCGAGGGCGTCTACTGATTTCTCCCCGTCCGATCCGGCGGTTTTTTTACCAATCCCAATTAATCTTCATCCAGTTTTCACAGCCCCGATTGACCCGGCTATCCGTCAATCGGGGCCTTTCTCTTCTCTTATTTCCCCACTGTCCGTCACAAGGTGCCATGCACTTTATTCATGATTTAACGAAGGAATTCGTAATTGCCGGTGGCAGGAAAAAAGAGCCTGTCACCCTGCAGTCACACTCTGTCCACCCGGGCTGACGATGTTGCCTGATCCGGCATATCGCATGGAGAAGCGGGTGTCCGTCACATGGTGCCATGCACTTTATTCGTTCGAGAACGAAGGAATTCGTTGCTGTTCCATGCAGGAAAAAGGAGCCTGTCACCCTGTCAGTTGGGGTCGATGGAGGGGGAGGGGGTCCAGATGACGGCGCGGTAGGGGAACCATGCCCTGCCTTCCGGGCTGACGATGTCCTGTCCTCTGAAGGAATCAGCGTGGCCATCGGCAAAGACGATGTTGCCTGATCCGGCATGTCGCACGGAGAAGCGGGAGGCAAAGACATTGGGCTGGCCGTTGAAGTTTGACTGATTCGGGGAGAAGGGTTTTTCTCCCGGTGAGCCGGCTTCTACCATGAGGGCGGTCCGGGCCGGCAGTTTGATGGCGCTGTGGCGGACCATCATGTTGTCCACGACGAGCTTGGAGTTCATGCCCAGACTGAAGAGGGCGCGGCTCATGAGATCGGGAGCAAAGCGTGCCGTGGGGCAGTGAAACATCGATCCCCTGGAATAGAAATCAGTCGATTCCCGGTCAGCGAATTGTCTGGCGTAGTGGAGGGCACCGGGTTTGTTGACCACGGCGGGAATGGAGATGGGCCATGCGCCGATGTTGGATTCCTCGAGGATCTGGCTCCAGCGGTTTCCGGTGCTGAACTTCTCATCGGGCAGTTCGTCCTCATTGTCCTGAGTGTAGAGCATCATTCCCATGCCCCACTGACGCATGTTATTGAGGCATGAAATGCGTCTGGCGCTTTCTTTGGCATGCCCGAGTGCAGGGACGAGGAGGCTGGCCAGTATGGCGATGATGGCAATGACCACCAGCAGCTCAATCAGCGTGAATCCCCGGGCTCCGGCCCGATAACTCCAATTTACTGAACATGGCTTGCATATCTTTTGCATACCCGTGGGAATTCATCCATAGTGTCCGTCATTTGTGCGGCGATGAAAAGTCTGCTTCCCGGGCAATCATGTGAGAATCATGTGACAATTTCGGAGCGGATAATCGGGCCGGCCATTCCATGGTTGGGATTGATATGTGGACCTGTCTTGTCCACACTCCACCCTTCCTTTGACAAGAATCAAAAAAGACTGAGAAAAGACTGAATAAAATATGAAGGCGGTAGCTGTCTATCCAGGCAAAGCGCACAGTATCCATCTCGAGGATATTCCGTATCCCGACATCAACAGCATCCCGGACGGGCGGGGGGTGCTTGTGAAGGTTTTGAAGGTTGGTGTTGACGCCACAGATGCGGAGATTAATGAAGCCCTTTATGGAAATGCCCCGGAAGGGAGTGATTTTCTGGTTCTCGGGCATGAATGTTTTGGAGTGGTTGAGCAGGTGGGGGCAGCGGTCCGCCACGTGAAGCCCGGCGATTATGTGACCTGCACCGTGCGGCGTCCGGGTGATTCCATTTTCGACCGCATTGGCCGGTCCGATATCACCACTGAAGAAACCTATTATGAACGGGGCATCAATCTTCTCCATGGATACCTCACTGAGTATTTCGTGGATGATATGGAATATATCATCAAGGTGCCCGAGTCACTGAAGCACCTTCACGTGCTGTGCGAGCCTGCATCGGTGGCCTACAAGGCGGTCGACGAGGCAATCCATGCCCAGCGCCGTCTACAGGTTTGGGAACCACGGACCGCCTTCGTGCTCGGTTCCGGACAGATCGGGCTTCTCACCACCATGATCCTCCGTCTGCGGGGAATACGCACCTTCACCATCGCACGCAGCGAAGCCCCGAATCTCAAGGCGGAGATCGCCGAAGCCATGGGCGCGACTTATGTCAGCACGCGGAAGAAGTCGCTTGCTGAGCTGGCTGCTCAGGTCGGCAAGCCGGACCTGATCATCGAGAGCACCGGCCACAGTGGGGTGGCTTTCGAGGCCATGGAAGTCCTCAACCTCAACGGGGCGCTGGTGTGGACCAGTATCACCGGTGGTGACCGCCGCATCGAAATTCCCTCTGACAAGATCAACCTCCAGTGGGTCCTCGGCAACAAACTCATGCTCGGGTCTGTCAACTCCAACTTCCGCCACTTTGAGAAAGCCATAGCGGATCTCGGATTTGCAGAGTCGATGTTCCCCGGGGTGCTGCAGCGGATTCTGACACATCCGGTTGATGGCCTCGACAACTACAGGAAGGTCATGGAACTTCTGGAGGACTCCTCCGCTCTCAAAGTCTACGTCAATGTGGCCGAGGGCTGATTCTCCGGCCCCCCGCAGTCCCGGGCTTTCCGGCCTCAATGGCCGGCCCGGCTTCCACAGGGATTTACCCGTGCATCGGGGCAGGGGAATGTGTCATACTTGAGACTGTCTCGCATCCAATCCAGATGAATCCCGGCAAGAAGTTAAAGGCGCTGATGGGGCGGAGTTTCTTCAATCGCGTGGAGAAGCCCTGCGTCCTGATAATCGTGGAGAATCTTCCGGTCCCTCTCGACCGGCGCGTCTGGCAGGAATCCTGTGCACTCCGGGATGCCGGGTATCAGGTCATCGTCATATGCCCGAGGATGCGCGGATACAACCGCCGTCACGAAGTCCTCGACGGGATTCACATCTACCGCCACTGGATTTCCGATGAGGCGGGGGGATTTGTCGGTTTCTTCGCCGAGTATGCCTCGGCGCTGGCGGGGGAATTTCTTCTGGCACTCCGCGTATGGTGGACATGGCGGCCCGATATTATCCATCTCTGCAACCCGCCCGATCTCCTGTTCCTTGTCGCTCTGCCATTCAAACTTCTGGGGGCCCGGATTATTTATGATATTCACGATGCGTGGCCGGAGATGTTCGAGGCAAAGTTCGGCTCCCGGGGTCTTTTTTACTGGTTTGTGCGATGCGCGGAGTTTCTCACTTACCGCACCGCTGACGTCGCCATAGCCACCAATGAGTCAGTCCGCGAGATCGCCCTTGGCCGGGGCAGAATGAGTCCCGGGCAGGTTTTTGTGGTGCGGACAGCCCCCAGAGTCAATCGCGCCGAGGTGCATCCCGACCCGTCACTCCGCAAGGGGCGAGCGATCCTCGTCGGTTATGTCGGAGTGATGGGGAATGCCGATGGAGTGGATTACCTGATCCGTGCCGCCCACCACCTGGTTCACGGCATGGGGCGGGATGATATCCACTTTCTTCTCATGGGGACAGGGCCGGAATACGATTCTCTGGTCGCTCTGCGGGACAACCTGAATCTCCAGGAGCATGTCGACATGCCGGGGCGGGTTTCCAATGAGTTTCTCTTCAGCGCACTGAAGACCATGGATCTCGGGGCTTCCAGCGACCCCATCAATCCATACAATCACCACTGCACCATGAACAAAGTCCTCGAATACATGACCTTCGGGAAATCACAGGTGCTCTTTGATCTGAAGGAAGGGCGGGCCTCGGCCGCCGACGCCGGACATTACGTCTCCGAGAACTCGCCCGAAGCGCTCGCCATGGGCATCGCATACCTCGCGGACAATCCCGGGCGGCGGGATGAGATGGGGCGCATCGGACTGCAGCGCATGGATGGACCGCTGAGCTGGGATCAATCTGTCGAAAACCTCCTCAAAGCCTACCGCGCCGCCCTTTCCGCCAAATATTGATAACTGCATCTCCCCTGCGAACTTGAGAAATTTCCGACGGGGATATACTTTCGTGCCATGGCTGAAACTGCAAACCCGGGGGACCGGTCGCCCATCGACAAGCTGACGGATGAAATCAGGCGAATGGGTCAGTCGCTTCCCAATTTCACACTGTTCCTCGGGGCGACGGTGCTGTGGGTGCTTCACTTTCATATCTGGGGCAACTCCGCCCGCGGATATGTCGACACGACATCCCTGTTCGGATGGCTCAACTGGGTGTATGAGGATCCCGACTCCACCTATGGCCGCTACGTTCCCCTGATCTTCCTGTTCCTCATGTACTGGAAAAGGGATGACTGGATCGGTGTTCCCAAGGGAGTCTGGTTCCCGGCCATGGGCCTGGTGGTCCTCGGGGCCGCATTGCATTACGTCGGATTCCTGATTCAGCTCTCCCGCGTGTCTTTTCTCGGCTTTCTCATAGGATGGTACGGCATCATCGGCCTCTTCTATGGATTCCGCTTCATGGTCGAGATCTTCTTTCCCTTTTTCATTTTTATCTTCTGCATGCCACTCCCGGCCGATCTGGATGGACTGACACTGCCGCTCCGGGTTCTGGTCTCCACCATGGCCGTCGGCTTTTCCGATGCTGTCTTCGGGGTGGATGTCATCCGCCAGGGAACAACGCTGATCTGTGCCGACGGCAGCTTTGCCTACGATGTCGCCCCGGCATGCAGCGGTATCCGGAGTCTCACCAGCCTTTTCATGCTCACCTCGATTTTTGCCTTCACCGGTTATCTGAACCTTTGGAAAAAGGTCGTCGTGATCGCCTCGGCCATCCCTCTGGCCATTTTCGGAAACTGGCTCCGGCTGACAACCGTCATCATGGTCGCCGAATTCTGGGGTCAGGACGCCGGCAAGGCCATCGAGCAGAATCTCGGCTTCCTCACATTTGCCGTGGCTCTGGTGGGCGTGATCCTGCTCTCGCGTGTGCTTGAGGACCCGCCGCCGCCTTCCGGCCCCGCTGACCCTGCACCCGGAGACCTCAAGTCAGAACCGGATAACCAGCCTGCCTGAGGTCACCCCGTAAGAATTCCAACCATGCGGTCCATGATCAGATCATTCAGCCGTTCCGGCGGTGCCAGGCTCGATTGGGCCGGGTCCCACGGCATGAAGTTCAACACTAAACAGGAAATCCGCCTGGAGGCACCGTTACAATTATTCAGATGAAAAAGCATCAGATAGCCATTGCTTTCGTGGTTGTGGTCACAGCGTCCCTGAGCCTCGCGCTCGGGGCCATACGCACCAACCTGGGTGATCCCGGCGTGCTCATCGGCTCAAAGCCCATCCACGACAACGACGGCAACATTCTCCTCACCAACTCGATTGCGCTTCCACCGGATGTCGGTTTTTTCACCGGTCGCGACGTCACTGTCAGCGAGAGGACCGTCGAATGGCTGCCGCCGGACACCACCTACGGCTTTCGTGATTATTCAGACACCGACGGCTTCGAAGCACGAATGCAGGTCGTCCTCATGAAAAAGGACCGCACAAGTATTCATAAACCCGAATACTGCCTCTACGGCTCAGGCATGAAGATCACCAAAACCGAAACCGTCCTCATCCCCATGAAGGACCCGGTGCCCTACGAGCTGCCGGCAACAAAAATCTCCATCACACGCCGTATCGAACAGCCCGACGGGTCCGTTGCAGAATGGAGCGGGTTTTACTTCTACTGGTTTGTCTCGGAGGACCAGATCGTGGCCGATCACAAAAGCCGTATTCTTCTGATGGCCAGGGACCTTCTCCAGAATCAGGTCCTGAAACGCTGGGCCTACATCTCATGCCTTTCCCTCTCCAGTCCCGGTAATGAAGCCGCTCTGGAGGAACGGATGATTCGCCTCATCCAGCAGGCAGTTCCAAAGTTCCAGTTGACTCCTCCGCCCGATGACCTGAGAATTGCCTCCCGTTAGAATCTTTACTCTTCAAAATTAACCGGGCTCATTACCAACCTGCATGCTTAAGAAGCACAGAGATCTGAGAAACAGAATTCAGTGGTTCGTGGACGGCGGCTTATTCTCGCTGGCCTTTTTTGTGGCCTATCTGATCCGCTCCAATCTGCCCTCGTGGGTTCCCGTGCAGCTCCTTGGCGGCACTATCGAAATCCGGCCTTTCGCCGATTATCTCGTGCCCTTTGTCATCGTGATGCCGATATCCATCCTGGTTCTGGCCTCGGTGGGGTTCTACAGCCGCCCGCTTCTTTCCGGCCGCCGCACCACTTTGTTTGTCGGTCTCAAAGCCTGTCTCATCACCCCGGTGATTCTCATCATCGTCATGTTCCTTTCCCGCGGTAATGACAACATGGCCCGGGCCGTCCCGCTGATCTTCGGCTTCGTCTCCTTCGCCTTCCTCATGGCAAAAGAGGAATTCGCCTCCTACTACCTGCGCAACTCCATCTCCAATGGCCATTTCCGCAAGCGCATCATCGTGGTGGGGTCCGGCCCGTCCATCGATGAGTTCCGGCAGAACCTCAAGGATTCCGGCCACTCCGAGTTCGTCATCTCCGCCACATTCGACCCCGGTCAGTCATCCATCGATGAACTTCCCGGCCTCATCCATCAGCACTCGGTCAATGCCGTGGTCATCTCCGCCCGCAATATCTTTTTCGGGGACGTCGAGCGAATCATCCACACCTGTGAAACCGAAGGCCTCGAAGTGTGGCTCCTCGCCGACTTCATCAAGACCAATATCTCCCGGACCTCACTGGACGACCTCTACGGGCAGCCGACCCTCGTCTTCCGCAGTGCCCCCGATCTCAACTGGCAGAGTATCGCCAAACGCGTGCTCGACTTCACCGGCGCACTCACTCTCCTGGTCCTGCTCGCCATTCCCCTCGCCATTGTCGCATTTCTCATCCGTGTGACTTCTCCCGGTCCGGTTCTCTTCCATCAAATGCGAAGCGGCCTCAACGGGAAACCCTTCCGGATGTACAAATTCCGTTCCATGGTCACCAATGCGGAACAGAAGAAACACGAGCTGGCACAGTTCAATGAAATGTCCGGACCGGTGTTCAAAGTGTCCAATGACCCGCGTGTCACCCCCTTCGGCCGGTTCATCCGCAAATACTCCGTCGACGAACTGCCCCAACTCTACAATGTCCTCCGCGGCGAAATGAGCCTTGTCGGTCCCCGGCCGCTCCCCGTCGACGAAACACTCGCCTTCGACGACTACTCCCATCGCAGACGCCTTTCCGTCAAACCCGGCCTCACCTGCCTCTGGCAGATTTCCGGCCGCAGCAACCTCACCGATTTTTCAGAGTGGGTCCGGCTCGATCTCGAATACATCGACAACTGGAATTTCTGGCTCGATCTCAAGATCCTCCTCTTCACCATCCCCGTGGTCTTCGCCGGCGCCGGAGCCAAATAACTCCCCGCCACCGACTTCCATTCCCACCCCGCTCACCCATCCTCAACTACTGACATCTGTAATTGATCTGTTGACATCTGCCGTGAAGAAAATTATTTTAATGGCATTGATCTCCTCCGCGAACGTGAAATTCCGACTTTAGGTTTTTTTCGTTTGACCGGGGCTGGAAAACTCAGTTAAACCACTCCCCGATCTCGCTTGAAATATCAACGGTAGACAGATTTAAGATCAGCCGGCTTCGGGGTCAGTATCAGTAGGCTTATGGCAGACAGCCCAACATTTGTAAGTATCAATTTCGGCATGGGGAGCCTGAAGGTGGCGGAATTCGACCGCCTCGGTGACGGCATGCTCTTCCTGCGTGACTACGTCGTCCGGCCGCTCGGCTTCGAGGGCACCATGGAAAGCCGACGCGAGGCGGCCCTGCAGACAGCCATCAGCGAGATTTTCGCTGAGCGCCAGTACGCTCCGGGACAGACCACTATTGTCGCTCCGGGATTCCAGGTCTTCTCCAAGAACATCAAATTCCCCAAGGTCGACAATTCCAAGGTCTCCCAGCTGATTCAGTATGAAGCCCAGCAGAATATTCCTTTTCCTCTGGAGGAGGCTGTATGGGACAGCCAGATTCTCAACGGGACGGACAGTGAGATCGAGGTCCTCCTGGTTGCCATCAAAAAACCTATCGTGGAAGGCCTGGGCCGGATCTGTGAATCCGTCAAGCAGGACGTGGCACTTATCGACGCCCCTTCGACAGCGCTCCTCAACGCCTACCGTTACAATTATCCCGACTACGAAGGCTGCACCCTTCTGCTCGACATAGGCGCAAAGACCAGCAACGTCATCATCGTTGAGGGAGACAATTTCTTCATCCGCTCCGTCAACATCGGCTCGGAAAACATCACCCGTGATTTCAGCACGGAGTCCAAGCTGCGTTATCCCGAGGCGGAACAGATCAAGGTCGAGCAGGGATTCGTCGGTCTGGGTGGCGCATACGAAGATCCGGAAAATGAACACCAGGCGGCCATCTCCAAGATAGCACGCCAGGTCATGACCCGCCTGAGCATCCAGGTGAATCAGACCATCCAGTTTTTCCAGAAACAGCAGAAGGGCAGCAAACCGGCCCGTCTGATGCTGGCCGGCAGCGCCTCCTCCATGCCCTACACCGCGGAGTTCTTCAACGAGAAGCTTTCCCTGGAAGTCGAATATTTCAACCCTTTCCGGAACATTGAGGTCGAGCCTGAGATTGCTGAAACGCTGGCACCTGTTGCCCATGGATTCGGCGAGGTTGTCGGAGCGGCTATCCGGCAGGTTGCCCAGTGTCCTTTTGAGCTGAACCTCGTTCCCAAGAGCTCACAGCAGGCACGTGATTTCGGCAAGAAACAGCCGTGGATTTTTGCCAGCGCCGCTGTGCTCGCCGCTTCACTCGGAGTTTTCGGTCTTCTGCTCATGCAGATCACCAAGGAGACCCGGGATGCGACCGCTCAGATCCAGGAGAATGTTTCCCCCCTCGAATCCAAGGACCGTCAGTTGAGCGGAGCCATTTCCGAAATCAACACGCTGACCAACCGTATCGGTGTTCTCCAGGATATCCGCGCCCGGCAGGCCATACTCCCCGAGGTCCTCACGGAAGTCCGCCGCATTTTCCTCGAGACAGAAGAACAGGTGGGCGGGCCATCCCGTTCCATGGGAATCTGGGTCCATCAGCTGAAATTCGGCACACTGGCCGAGTCCGTCGACCCGGCTGTCAAAGAGGATGACTCCACCAGCAGCAGTGACTCTGCGAGCGAGCAGTCCAATGTCCCGCAGATGTCTGCCGACATGATGGCTCAATACGGCCTGGGCCCCGCTGCCTACGGCGGCCTTGACATGGGCTACGGTGGAAGTGGCATGGATGACGGCACGGAAGAGGTCGTCGAAGAAGAGGATGAAGGCGACGGCGTGCGCAAAATCACTCTTCTCTGCACCGCACTCAACCGCAAGAGACTCGACGCCGCCGCCAACATCACACTGGCACAGCGTGTTCTCCAGAACATGAAGGCCAGTCCGCTCTTCACCGACCGGACCACCCTCGCCAGTGAAATCAAGGACGTAAAGGAAGACGATCTCACTTTTGACTTCGATCTTCATCTCTACCTCTCCAAGCCCCTGTAAATTTCCTTCCCTCCACAACCACCGACCACTGACTCCTTATGGATTGGGTTAAACAGAATTTAAAATTTGTCATCGGAATGGTGATAGCCCTGCTGCTGATAGGCGGCGCCGGCTTTTACGCCTATTCCCAGTATTCCAGCTTCACTGCAGCTCAGAATGAACTCGGCTCGGCCCGTTCCGGATGGGAAAGCCTCGAGCGCAAAGCTCCACACCCCGGGACCGCCAACATCGACAATATCCGCAGTGCCACCAATGACCTGGCAAGGGTTCAATCATTTTTTGACCGCACCCAGCAGCTTTTTCAGCCGCTTCCGGATATCACCATCACCAATGCCTTCCAGCTGAACGTGGCCATCAACCAGGCTATTGCCAAAATGTCCCGCGAGGCCGAACTGTTCGGAGTTGCCGTTCCGCCCAATTACAATTTCACCTTCCGGGGGCAGAAAGAAGTCATCGACTTCGCTGACAAGTCCTCCATCCCCAAATTCGCTTTCCATCTTCAGAATATCCAGAAGCTCACCAGGGCCATCTATGATGCGAGGGTCCATTCTCTTGAAAGCATCAAGCGTGTGCGCGTGGATGAAACCGATGAAAATTCCTACGGCATCATGAAAAATATGGGCATGACCAAGGAAGAGTTTCTGGTCTACACCCCTTACGAAATTTCATTCAAGGGCTTCAGCAGCGAACTGGCCAATGTTCTTGAGAATCTCACCAATTCCAAGGATGTCTACATCGTCAAGGCCATGAACATTGAGCCCACCGAACTGCCGGTGCGGCCTCAGGAAGTCCGCCGCACAACACGTATGATCATGCCTCAGCCCGGTATGAATCCCTACGGGCAGAGCCAGTATGGCTCAGGTCCGGCCATGTCGAATCCGTATGGCAATTCCGGAAATCCGACTCCCGGTGGCCGCAATCCCTACGGCGGTCAGTACGGAGGGGGCCCAGGGGGAGGAAGAGGGCAGTACGGATCCGCTTTCAATCGTCAGTATGGAACAACCGGGCCCGGCTCCGCACAATACGGTGGGCAATATGGTGCCGGTCGTGCCGGAGAAGCGGCCAATCGTCAGTTCAGCAACGCTTACGGCACCAATCCGGCCAGCAGCGGCAACCCTCCGCCTCCAGGTGGTGGAAGACCCGGCGAATACGGTGGCGGCTACAGCCCCTTCAATCCATACAGCCAAATGCCTTCACAGCCCTCTATCCAGACCCGGCAGAAGGAGGTGTCCGACAAGTATGTGCTCTCAGAGAACCCGCTGCTTTTCAATGTGCTCGTCCACATGGTTCATTATTTCGACGATTCCGAAAAGGCAGACTCCTTCATCTCGGTCGTCGAAGAGAACTCCTCCTCAGAGGACGACATGTATGATCAATACTAATTGGATTAATTGATTCCTTTAAATTTCTGAATCGACTATTCTGACTCCCGTAATTACCTGAGACAATAAGGGGAATCCCCTTGTTCCGATCATGAATTTCCTTAAAAACCACTTCGAGAAACTGATTCTGGCACTGGCGCTGGTGCTTTCGGTAGGCGGCATCGTCTTCGTCATCATGCAGATTTCAGCCGGTAAACAGCAGCTGGAATCGTCACTGGAGTCACCAAGGCGGTCTCCGAAGCAGTATGAGCCGGTGGAGCTTGATTCCTATGCAGAGGAGCTGACCCGCATCTCCCAGCCTATTTCTGTCGGCATTGTCGGGGAGCATGAACTGCTCAACCCGGTCCGGTGGGAGGAAGCCAACGGAAGCCTCCTGCGCTCTTCCGAGATGGGAATAAAGTCCCTGCAGATCAAGGCCATCCAGCCACTTTACCGTCGGCTCGAATACGTGCGCACCACTGAATACGGCAGCAGCACCCGCTACGTGGTCGAAATCACTGAAGAGGGGTCAGACAATGCCGGCAAGCGCAAGCCAACTAAAAGAACCTTCGAGGTTGGCAAAAGAGACCGCAATGTCCCCTATGTCCTGACCCGTGTCGACGGTCCCGAGAACTCCCCCTCGCGATTCTATTTCGTGATCATCGACGAGGATACCGAACGCACCGAGGAAATTGAATTTACTCCGGAAGAGCCCTACCAGTCCGTGGTCGGATACTCTGCAACCCTGCACCACATACCTACTGACAAGACCTTTGAGGATCAGCGTGTTGGCGACTCATTACGGGTCAATGACACGTCATTCGATATAGTGGCCGTCACCGCCAGTCAGGCGACTCTGGAAAACCAGGCCGGAAAAAGAACAACATTAGACTTTAATATTACCCAGTAATCCCTATGCTACTTGCTCAATTATCAGCGAAGCCAATGATCAGAAGGACCTTAACCGTCGTCAGTCTCCTATTTGTTCTTGCCGGGGTCAACCTGACTTCCGTGCGAGGACAGGTATCCTATGACTCCACCACCGCGGAAGCGGAAGCTATTCTTCGGGAAGAGGCTTCCATTCTACTCAATCAGAAACTCTCCGAGGCCGGCGCAAGTGAGGCACAGGGAAACATCGAACAGGCACTCAAGGAATACAACGAGGCTCTTGAGTATGCTCAGCGAATTGGAGAAGGCGTCAATCCCACCGATCGCGCCATGGCTGTTTCCGGCGTGACCCGCAATGCGATGATCATCGCCAACGACGCCTACGCTGCCAACGATTTTGACAAGGCCAGTTCTCAGGTCAACCGGGTTCTCAAGCTCGATCCTGACAATACCGAGGCTCAGGCACTCAAGCCCGTCGTCGACGAGCGCCTCAGACAGCTCGAAGGCCTGCGGCCCGACCAGGAGACGCTCGCCAAGCTTCCGGCCATCCGCGACAAGAAAGTCCGTGCCCAGACTCTCGTTCAGAATGCACGCGTGCTCCTCGACGCCGGTGAACTTGATCAGGCTTACGCAATTCTGAAGGAGGCTGAAGAGATTGATCCCGCTTCCCCACAGATTCTGTATTTTCTCAATATCACCCGTGAGAAAATGTACAGCCTGAACATTCAGCGCAACGAATCGCAGTTCAAGAAGAAGATCAACGAAGTCACACAGAGCAAGTCATGGCCAGTCAACAAGGACGGACTGCCCATCCCCAATGAAATGGCCTATACCGGCGAGCTGCACACTTCCCCGGGAAGAAACGCCATCCTCAGAAAACTCAACAACCTTGTTATCAAGGAAGTTTTCTTCGACGGCATCCCTCTCTCTGAAGTTGTCACCTACCTCAAAGAAGAATCCCGCAGCCGCGACGTCGATGGCGAAGGCATCAACTTCATGCTGAATCCCTACGTCGACAACACCATTATCTCAGCTTTCCCGACTCAGACCGACGAATTCGGCGATCCCATTGGAGGCGTCACCGAGTTCGAAACAGTGGATTTGAAATCGGTCACCATCGAAATCAATCCCCCGCTCAACAACATCTCCTTCGCTGATCTGCTCGATGCCATCACCAAGGTCGCTTCCTCTCCCATCAAATGGACTCTGGAAGACTACGCCGTGATGTTCTCCCAGAGAACCACTCAAACAGCCCAGCTCTACACCAAGTTCTTCGACATTAACC